>CAKOMR010000016.1 GCA_934096705.1 uncultured Bacilli bacterium | reverse complement strand
GATACATCTTCAAAATCTAAAATCTTTAAATTACCAATACTACTAGTAGCATTACTAGAACAATGTTTACAATTTCTGGAACATTTATTAGTTAATTCTATTTTTACCTCTTTAAGCATACAATCATCCCCTAAATGAATTTCTAAATATATTATACCATTTATTTACTCAATTTCCTTTAAATCTATTTAATATTTTAGAAAAATATGATATTATTATTTTAGTGATTAGCTGTTTATCAACTTTTACTATTAGGAGTTTTGAATAACCTTTGTTACCGCTCCAAATTGATAGGAAACTCGGAATTTATTTCTGAGAGTAATAGATGCTAATTAGAAATAGTTAGCTTTTTTGTTATATAAAGAATTTTATTTTATGTTAATATAGAAAGTATGCATAATAAATTAATTACTATGACATTTGCAATTGCTTTTTACATTCATAAGAAAAGACTAGTTTATTTCAAACTAATCTCACTAATAAATTGTAATTTATATTTATCTTTCTTTATTTTTATGAGCATTTACTCTTCTTTTTATTCTTTTTTATATAATTACCTCTCTATAAATTATTATTTATTTGTTATTTTTACTTTTTTAAAATCAAGTTATCATTTCACGATTACGTCACATTCAATAATCAAATTTATATTTATGATTTCTTTAGGTGGAAATTTCGTAATAACTATAGATATTATCTGTAAATATTTTATTAGACAACAAAATTACTTTATTTGCATAATCGGTTAATATATTCAATTTTTATAATTATATCCCCTTTGATGTCGTTTATTATTCCACATTTTATCATAAATTCAACTTATAAAAAATTTTTTAAAAGTTTAAGATATTCGTTTATCTTTTATGTGTATCATGTTCAAAAATTACAGGTTCAATATTAATAGGTTTGATTTTTTTATCAATATTTTTTAATTCTGCATGGGCTGTTACATTTACTGGAATTATTCCTTGAAAAAAATTTGTCATTATTCTACTACCTGCACGGTGCCATAATTTCCAGGTGTATTAAGCCAGCTCATACCTTCAGTAAAATATTCGTATGCTCCTTTTGGCAAAACAGAAAAACAACTTTTGAAAGCTTTTTCATCAGAATCAAAAGCACTTCTAATAAGTTTATCGCTATCCAGCATATCCATAAGTCTCGTTATATTACTGGTTTGTGCAGGATAAATTCCATTTTTTTTCCATATATTTGACTAGCTACATAATTTACAATTGCTTCCATATAAATAAAATTACCATCTATAACAGGGGTTGTTCCATCATCTAATTTAACGTATGTGCCAAATACTTGTTTTTCACTACCATCCTCTTGCTTGATTGTATAAATACTATGAGTAATTTCATGCTAAAAAACTTTTATAAATTCATCTCTTAAAACACTGCTATTTAAATTTTCTCTTGTAAAATACATAGATATAGTGTTTTTATCAAATCCTTCATATCTTCCAACTGTACCATCATACTCCGTACTTTGACCAACTAACTTAATGAAATTTAAATTATTATTTAATCTATTAATTACTTCTTCATAAGAAATAACATTACCAAAAAGTTTACTATGGCGTATCACAAAACCACATATTAAATTTCTTATAAATTCATCACTTATATCTTTTCTTTCAAAAATTCAATTAATTTTTTCGGCATATTAACATTCCATTCATAAAAATATTATAGCAATTAAAAACAATGCTAAATATAATTTTATAAAAAGTTAACAAATATTTGACATTACACTATTTTTTACGTTTATGAAGTAAGGGTATAATAATTCCAGCAATGGTTAAAATAATTTCTCTTGAATCATTTATTCTTTTCAAAGTATTTTTTAATTTATTAGTATTTCTTTCAAATAATGTTTTACCACTTCTTGCATATAAAATTTCGTTTACAATTTTTTTCCCCTCGATGGTATTTAGACAATCAAAACTTATTTCTTCATCAATGGTATCTATTAAAACACTATTTTTCTTTTGTTTTACTTGGACTATGCCTTTATAAACTTTTATGTTGTTTACGGGAATTGTCTTAAATATAACAAACTTTTTCTTAAAAATACCCTTTTCTTTTGAAAATAACATATTTTTATTTGTTAATGTAAATTTAATATCTTTTTTTATATTTTTAAAAGTTATATTTCCATCATATAAAATAACTTCATCATTCTCTAAATTATGCATACATTTACACCTACTTATAACAAGTATATACTAGTTTATTATTAAATTTCAACAATCCATAAAATAAAATGTAAACAAAAACAAGTAAAAATATTTACTTGTTAAATTTACGTATTCTAGCAAATGCTGGGTGTTCAATTTTTTCCCAACATTGTTTTGTCTCGTTTCCATTTGGGCAATAATCAATATAATTTTCATATTCATGAATTTGTCTTCTAAGAGGGCATAATGATTCATCAAACTCACAACCAACTAAAGTTAAATAATCAAGTGGGCATCCTCGTGGAATATCCATATATTTAAAATTGTCATCCATAAATTCAGAATATGCAATTGTATTGTAAATAATACCATAAAAAGCATATGGATTTGCAATATTAACTCTTTCTAAAGTAGGTATTAATCTTTTACTAAAAAATACTTCAACTTCAACGTAATTCTTACCATCAGTTTTATAAAATTTTTCGCCTATTTTAAAAATTTCATTTTCTGTATAAAAGCCATTACCCATACATTGAGTACACATATATCCATCTTTTCCATCATTCATGGTAAAAGCAATACCAGTTCCATTACATATTTTACAATTACATTTAGTATTTAACAGTTTTTCAATTTTCATAATATCCCCTTTGGTGAGACGTATGTTAACATATTTTTATTGAAATGTCAAAATTAGAATTCTCTATTATCATCTAAATTCAAAGGCATCTTATATTGTTCTAAAAGTTCCTCTTTTGTAATTTTAAAACGTGATTTAAAATCTTGATTACCAATAAATAATAACTTGTAATTTTCTGGGGTAATTAATATACCTTTTTCTTTCAAAAAGCTATATCTTGCGTAAGCATGATCTGCAGACTGCATCAAACACATTGCATTACTATATATAGCACTAGATACACCAATATGATTATATACATTCAATTTACTAGTTATATTTTCTGTACTTAGAGCAAGAATTGGTGGAAACTTTTTTACCATTGCAAGTATAATTTCTTCATCTATATTTAAAGCTTTCAAATCATTTATTTTATTTAGCATAGTTTCTTCGCTTATACCAAGTAATTTTGGATATGATAAAGACATTTTTATAACATCTTGATATGAAAAGCCAAGAGTCATTAAATAATCTATTTTTTGTTTTACTCGAGCTTCACTCATTCTAAATACTCCAGGAAATCCTTTGCTAACCTTAACTATTTGCTCACTTGTATATCCAAGAGATTTTAAAGATTCAAACTTTTCTTTAACATTTTCGTTAGATAAAGCAAGAATGCGTGGCATTCCAGAAATTAATTTGATAGCCTCTAGTTTTGAAAAACCAAAAGACATAATATATTCTATATTTCTAGATAATGTTTCTATAGAATAAGTATATACAGAACTATTATCTAAAGTAACTTTAATTATATCGTTTGACGAAAAACCAAAATTTAAAAAGAAATCATATTTTGCATTTAAATTATCAATCCCTAACGCAAATACTTCTGCATTATTTTTAAATAATCGATTTATTTGAGCTGGTTTGTAACCTTTACTTTGAAAAAATGCATACTTTTCTTCGACACTTTCCGGCGTAAAGGTAAATATTCTTTCATATGAAATAATTATTTTTTTTATATCATCACTTGATAACTCAAATTTTTCTTTTAAATAAGTGATTTTTTGATTTAGACTGCTTACACTTAAGCTAAATAATGTTGGAAATGATGAAGTTATTTTTATTATACTTTCGCGAGATAGTCCCAATCTAATAAAATAATTATAAATGTCAATTGTTTTTTTATAAAATGTATCATCATTATAATTCTTATTGCTATAACTAAATCTAATTAAATCAAATTGATTTTTAGTATATCCCAAATTAATATATAACTGCTCTAAACTCATATTTTACCCCTTATATTTCATTAAATAATATTGGATTTGATTCTAAATCGTCTACTATCATTTCAAGACTTTCATTATTATTTAATCTACTATTAATATAATTTTTTAATTCATAATCACGTAAATTTAATATGTATGGATTTGCATCAAATAATATATTCAAAGTTGTAAATCCATAATTAGTAAGTGCAATAAATAAATTTATAACGTCATTATTATCACAACTTAAAAAACTAGCATTACTACTTATTATATTAATTATTTGCTCTTCACTACAATTAATGCCTCTTAGTAAGTTTTCTTTATCAATAATTTCTTCATCAGTTAAACTTACGATTTTATCATTTTCTTCAATCATTGCTTTAATAGTATTTTCAGAAAGTCCAAAATTAAGCAGTTCGTCCATTAAATTCCTCCAAATTATTCTTTTTTCCATATAATTCTAATAGCTCTTCTTTGGTTATTCCAAATTTTTGAGCAAATGCTTTATTTCCTAAGAATAACAGTTGACTATTAGAACTATTTATATTAATATTTTTTGATTTAAAAAACCCAACTCTTGCATTACTTAAGGCTACAGATTGCATTAAAAGCATTGGATTTCCACAAATTTTATCAAGTAAATTCATTATACCATAAAATTTTATTTTTTGAGAAACATTTTCAATACTGTAAGTAATTATTCCAGGAAATGCCAGTATCATATTTTTTATTTGTTCATCACTAAATGCAAAGTTTTTCAAAGAATTTATTTTACTTAATATTGTTTCTTGGCTCAAACATATAATTGAAGGTATTAAACTAGTTATCTTAATAAATTCTTCTTTGGTAAAACCTAATTTCAAAAATTCTTCACACTTAGAATTTATATATTTCATAGAAATACAAAACAAAGATGGATATGCTCTTGTCATTTTAAATACTTGGCTTTTAGTATATCCGAAACTACATAAATCCAATAACTTTTGAGATATATTTTCCATACTTATCGTAAAAATTTCTGGTGAATCGCAAGTAATTTTATGTATATCTTCATCACTATATCCAAGTTTTTTTAAACCTATAAGTTTTTTTTGTATATTTCCAATACTTGAAGTAAATATAACAGCACATTTTTTAAATATATTATATGTTTCCTTTTGTGTGTAGCCACATGATGAAAATGATGTATAAAAATTTGCAAGATTTTGAGTCTCTAAAGCTAGTATTAAAGGTGATGAACAAGTCATTTTTACAATATCATCTTTTGAATAACCAAATGAAGTAAAAAGATTATTTACTTCAATAATTCTATTTTCTAGTGCTTTATCAGAATAATTTTTTAATTTATAATTATTTTTTATTGCATTAACTTGTAACAAGCTATAGCCCAAACTTTGCGCAGTTTTATCTAATGACATATTATCTGCCACCATATCTTTTTGAAGCAAATATTATTTCTTCTTTATCTTTTAATATTTCTGCAACAATCATATGCTTATCCCAAACTCTATTTGCGGGAAGTGTACCCACAGTTGCCTTGGTTATATTTATATATGGTACACCAAATTGTTCTAATGTCAATTTAATAAATTTTATCATTTCATCGACACTTTCCGTTTTAACACCAAAATCAAATCCTAAATATTTAGGACCTCCACATCTAATATCCACTGGATCATTATGTGCACAATCAACACTTACAATTGTGCAAAACACTTTATTTTCCATAAACCCTCCCTTTGAGTCCATATTATATATTTTAAACAACAAAATTTCAACTATTTAATCAACATATTTAAAAAAGTGCCTAAAAATTATGGTTTTTAATTATTTAAAAACATGATATAATTTTAGACATGAAAAATATTAATTACGAAAATTTAAAAAGTGATGAACACGTTTGTCACTCTTGGTCAATACTTGATTTTAAAATTGATGATTACTATGAATATATATCAAGTAATTTATTACTTAATTTAATATCTACAATTATAATACTTCCTGTAGCATTAATTCTATATGTTTTTGATAAACTTTTCTTGGGATTTAAAATAGAAAACAAAGAAAATATTATCAGAAATTCAGGATTTGTAAGTGTGTCAAATCACGTTCACTATTTAGACTGCACATTTATTGGCTTAATAAATATGCCTGCAAGAGTGTATTATCCAACTATTCAAGACAATTTTAAAATTCCAATAGTTAGACATTTAATAAAAGTTTTGTATGCAATTCCTATACCTAAAGAAAAAAAACATAAAGAAAAATTTTATAAAGAAATTAACGAAGCTTTGCAAAAAGATAAAATACTTCATATGTACCCTGAGGGATCATTATGGCCTTATTATGAGAATATTAGAGAATTTAAATATGGGGCCTTTAAAATGGCTGTCGATGCAAATGTACCAATTCAACCAATAAGATTTACTTTTGAAGAACCAAAAGGCATAAAAAAATTATATAAAAGAAAAAAATGTATACATGCCAAAGTACTTAAACCAATATACCCGAATAATAGTTTAGATTATAAAAAACGTATTGAATCTTTAAGAAACGCAGCTTATCAAAGTATTTTAGAAGGAGAATAAAATTTATGAAAGTATTATTATTATCGTGTAGTACGGGTGGTGGCCATAATTCGTGTGCGCATTATATAGAAGATGAATTAAAAGGCCAAAATATTGAATGCGATTTTTATGACTTTTTTGATATTGTCAATGAAAAAGCAAAAGATTTATCATCAAAAGTCTATTTAAAAACTTTAGGAAGTAATGGGAAAGTATTTAGCAATTTTTATAAAATCGGAGAAATATATAGTAAAACAAAAATTAAAAGTCCTGTTTACTTGATTAATTCATTGCATAAGAAAAAATTATTTGATTTTATTAAAAATAATAATTATGATTTAATAATTACAACACATCTTTTTCCAGCATTGGCATTGACTGCAATTAATAAAGATAAAAAGTGCAGTAAGATTAATTTTATTTTTGTAGCCACAGATTATGAACCATGTCCTTTTATGGAAGAAACAAATCCAGATTATTTTGTTATGCAAAAAGGGATTGAAGAAAGATTCATAGAAAAAGGAATTGAAAAAAACAAATTATTAAATTTTGGAATTCCTATTTCTAGCAACTTCATAAATAAGGCAAAAAACATTAGAAATAATTACAATATTACTAATGAAAAAGTAATTCTTATTATGTTAGGAAGTATGGGCTTTGGAAATATTGAAGAAAGTATTAATCACATTCTAAAAGAAAATGTCAAAATAATCATTGTATGTGGTTCGAATAAAACTTTGTATGAGAAATTAAAAAAGCAAAATAACAACAATTTAATAGTTTTAGGCTTCGTTCACAATATAAATGATTTAATTTACTCGTCTGATTTAGTTATATCAAAACCCGGAGGATTATCTTCAACTGAAATTGCTTCTTTAAGAAAACCATTAATACATGTTTTCCCTATTCCGGGAATAGAAACTTATAATACTACATTTTTTGAAAATCACGGTTTGAGTAAAAAATGTGAAAATAACAATGAACTTTTAAAACTAATTGACGAACTTTTAATTTCTGAAAATTCCGATAAAATGATTGAATGTCAAAAAAAGTATATTAATAAACATTCTGCAAAAGATCTAATTGATTTTATTATAAAAACCTATTAACAATGTTGTTAATAGGTTTCATTTTTTTTAGTTAATAAATTGTTGATAATTATAAAGATAATTACATAAATAATAAGAATAATAAAATTATTTAGAACTGGTTTTAAATTTTCTAAATTAAACAATTCTAATGAACTTAAATAATCATTTGTATTAACGTAATAATATGCTGGAAAAATATGTGCAATATCAAGTGCTGATTTAGGTAACCACATAGTAGGAATAAAAGCGCCACATAAAAATGCCGGGCCTAAAGCTATAACGTTAATTATTCCATTAATTGCCCCCTTATTCGTAGTTAAGTTTACTATTATAAAAGAAAGACATAAAGTTGTTAAGGAAAATAAAAACATATTTATTAAATAAAATATTCCTGTAATATTTAAAACTAATTTTTTTAATAAAATTATTCCTAAGATCGCATAAACTAACCATATTATACTTACAAATGATAATGCTGATAAAATTAATAAAGAATTATGTTTTTTAAAATTCATACTGCTTACAATAGTTCTTTTATTAACTGTATCTTTTTTAAAACTAGATAAGACTAAACACACCCCATATAATATAACTGCCATTAATGAATAACTTGCAAAGTTGTAATATCTTGATACTTTTGAGGTAATATTTGTATCTATTTTAGAATTAACCTTTACTTTAGTATCAATTTTTAAACTATCATTTATATTATTAATTATTTTATCTAAATCTTTTTCATTTAAAGTATATATATTTTGTACATTTAAATATTTTTGCAAAATCATTTCTGCTAAAGCGGCATTATAATTACCTGTACTTTGAATATTTAAACTAGGATTATTATTTTCTAATATATCCACTGTATAATTTTCAGGAATTTCTATTATATAATTTATATCTCTATAAAATAAAGCATCTAAAATATCATCATTGTTTTGTTTAGTTTTAACGACTGCATTATTATTTAAATAAGTTACCAAATTATTAGCTAGTTTTCCATTAATATCATGATTTACTATAGCAATTTCTGGTTTTGAGCTTGTAAAATTATTATCTTTTTCATTTTGCTTAAAATTCATTCCTCCGAAAACAACTAACATAACTGTATACATAATAATTAAACCTTTATTTTTTTTAATTATCTTCCAAAACGCATTAAATACTATCATATTTTTTTCTCCTTAAAGCTTTTAATGAAATTAATATCATTATTATAGAAAAAATTACTAAACTTACCAAATTCAAATATAGTCTTTTATTTACGCCATAGTAGTATAATGTGTAAAATGAATCAACCATCATATTACACGGATTAATAATGTTTATTATAGGAATATTTTTGTCAATTATATATTTCATTGAAATACCTGTCATACCTGCAAAAAAAGAAAATAACATTGTTAATGCAATCAAAATTCCAGACTTTGCATTTTCGCTTGCTTTAAGGCATGAACTAAGCATAACTCCAAAGCAAAGGCTTGCAAGAGAACCTAAAAGGGCTACCAATATAATCATTCCTATATTATTACCATAATCAACATGAATTACAAATATTGTGAATAAAAATACAATAATCATTCCAATTATTTGAACAAAATAACTTGCTAAAAGCCCACTTAGAATTAGCGTACTTCTTTTTATTGAACTAACATTAATTCGTTTTCCTACACTACAAGTATTTGGAAGTGATTTATCAATTATATTTAAGGCAATTGCGCCACCATAAAGTGCAGCCAAAGCAATAAGTGTGTAGTACTCAATCATAGTATAACTTAAATTATTGCTTGTTTCATCCTTCAAAATTACTTTATTAGCATCCATTTTATTTATAATGCTACTATAAATAAGTTCATAGTCCACTTCATATTCACCATTACTAATATTAGTATATACTTCATTTTCTACCGATTTATTTATCGCATCCTTATTAATTTTTAATTCATCAAAAATATATTTTACAATTGTTTCGTTTACGCCATTACTATTAATTACTAAATTTTCTCCATCAGCATAAGCAGTTATCTTTTTATTATTGAGTAAGCTTATTGCTTGATCTTTCGATGTATACATTATATTTAAAATTTTATTTTCTTTTAAAGATTCAAATGCATTTTTATAATACTCATCTTTAGAAAAAATATCGTCATTAATTATAGCTATGTCAATGGTATTGAATTCTTCACTATTTTCTATATTAGAAAAAGCTAAATTAAAAAGAAACCCTAAAATAACTGGAAATGCAAATGTCCAAAAAAGCAAACCTTTATTATGAAAAAGGATTTTTAAGCTATATTTAAAATTATGTAAAAACATTAATCCCTCAAATCCTTTCCAGTAAGTTCAAGAAAGACATCATTAAGTGTTGGCCTTTCAGAAAATATTTTATTATATTTAATGTTATTATCTTTTAAAAATTCAGTTAATTTTCCCAGATTATCTTCACCTTTGTTATACGTTATAACTAACAAATTATTTTCATATTTTATTTCACATACTGCTTTAATTTTTTTAATTTTATTGAGTAAACTTTCATCAAAGTCATGTACTTCAACAGTTATTTTTTCTTCAATATTAGATATTTTTTTAAGTTCATCTAAAGTACCTTGAGCTAATAATTTTCCTTTATCTAAAATAATAATGTTATCACAAATAAGTTCTACCTCTTCCATATAATGGGTAGTATAAATAATAGTATCACCAGATTCTTTTAATTTTTTTATACCATCTAAAATATTATTTCTACTTTGTGGGTCAACTGCAACAGTTGGTTCATCTAAAAAAATAATTTTTGGTTTATGAGCAATACCACAAGCTATATTTAATCTTCTTAAAAGTCCACCCGATAATTGTTTTGGATAATATTTTTTAAAATTCTGAAGTCCAACTAAATTAATTGCATCATTAATATACTTTTTTCTAGTAGACTTATCAATAATATAAAGTCCACAAAAATAATCAATGTTTTCATACACTGTAAGTTCATCAAATACAGCAACGTCTTGAAAAACCACTCCTATATTTCTTTTAATTTCATACATATCAGGGTTCATTTCTTTGCCTAATATTTTTATAGTGCCTTTATCATATTTTAAAAGTGATAATACGCAGTTAAGTGTTGTTGTTTTACCACTACCATTTGGTCCAAGTAATCCAAGTATTTTACCTTCTTCTACAGAAAAAGATAAATTATCAACTGCCTTCTTTTTATTATAACTTTTTGTTAAATTTTTAATTTCTATGATATTCTCCATTATTTTACCTCCTTTAAAACATATTTATTATTTGGATTATCCTCAAGTAACATTAAAGCTTGAAATTCTTTTGAAATTAAACTATTAATCTGTGCATCAGTTAAATTTATTTTTTCACTAGCGAGTAAAGTAGCAAGTCCGTGACAAAATGTCCACATTCTAAAATGAAACTCATTAATATCTTTATCCGATAAATTTGTACTTATTTTAATAAAGTCTTTTACTTTATCAAAATTATTATTGTTATAATGAAAAGTCTGTAAATAGCAATTTTTGCTAATAAATAGTACATAGTAAAAATTTTTTTCTTCCCTAGCAAATTTTATATAATTTAGACCAACTTGTTTATATTTAGGTAATGTATCAGTCATATTTGACAGTATATAATTATAAAAATATTCATTTATTTTTCTATATAAAGCAGAAAATAAATCTTCGGAATTTGTAAACTGATAATATATTGGCCTAATCGAGGAATTTAATTTTTTAGCAATCTCACGATTACTTACCTTTTCAATGCCAGACTCTCTAGTAATAGAAAATGCAGCATCTAAAATCATATCCTTACTAATTTTCATTGTTGCACCCATACACTTCACCCTAAATATATTGTATCACATAGTACATTATTTGCATATAAAAAAAGTAAAGTTTTGCTTTACTTTAAAAAATTTTATTAAACTTCATAAATATTCTGAAGAATAAACATCATATTGCGGATATTAATTTGATTTTCGAATTCACTATCATCAGCATCAATATTGTCATCCAAATTAATAGAAAAAGATATTAGGTAATTATTAATAATCGAATAATAATAAGCCATTTTAATTAATCTATTATTTATTCTAATATTAAATAATGCCATTTTAAATAACTTTTCACCCTGAACTAGTTTCAGTTTTACGTCCTTTTCTAATATCAAATCAAATATAATATCTTTAAAAATATTATAACTATTAATACTTTCTTTATATTTTTCGTTAAAATTATCACTAGAACATTTGCCTAAATTACTTATACTAAATAAAGAACCATTTAATGTTTGGTATGTAAAAATAGTATTTTTAGAATTTCTACTCTCTTTCCAACCTCTAGGTATTAAAACAGAAAGTCCCGTTTCTTTATCAATTTTTTCATAATATGGAGTATATTTTTTATCTTTAGTTAATGAATATAACTTTGATGCTAAAATAACTTCATTTTTTGGATTATCAAATAAATTATCATTATATAAAGAAGTTAACATTGCAATATTTTTTCTATTTGGACCAATTGGAATACCATTTTTTTTCATAATATTTAAAATATCATTTTCCAACATAGAATAATCAATTCTATTTAGTATTTCATCAATATATTCAATCATTTTTTTGGCAAGTTTATTATCTTGATATTTTAGACTAAATAGGTAAAGTGCATAAGCAACTTCGTAATTTTTAATTTCAACATTATAATAAGCAAAAGTTCTGTAGAAACGTGCTAAATCTTTAATATCATAAATTTTATTATACACTATATCAAGTAGTTCTTTGAATCTACCAACATTTTTTAATCTTTTGTAAGAATCACATTTTTCAAATAAGGCAGAAACATTAAATTCATCCCATTTTATTGCTAAATCTGCCATTTTAATAGCATTTGCATAGTCTTCAAATTCATTATATATATGTGCTAAATAAGTATAGGCTTTTGTATATGGCGATTTTACCCAAATAACTTCTTTAATAGGTTTATATATATTATTATATAAAGCAAATTCTACTACATCATTAAAACTAAAATAAATTTTATCTACCGTACTTTTAAATTTTGATGCTTTGGAAACAATACTTAATAACAACTCTTTAGCTTTCATTAAATTTTTAGGTTCATTAAATATTAATTTTTCGGCTTGCATTAAAAGTAATTCCGGATTTGAATCTGCATCAAACGTGTCATTTTCATTAAAACTACCATTTCTCAAACCTTTTTTGAAATCTTGTAAATATTTATGATAATTTATAAATGAAGTAGCAAGTAAATATGAACCATCTTCAGAAACAATGATGCATCTTCCTCCCCTTACTGGATTAAAATAATATGTTGCTTTAATATCATCAAGCTTTTTACTATTTGTATTTATGTCTTCTTCAGAAATATCTATTAACTCGCAGATTTTCGATATATAATTTTCTTCATTTAAATTAGAATTTGTTATAGTTTTACTTTCTTTATTTTTAATTTTATCAATTTTCTCGTTTAATAGTAACTCCAAATTTTCTAATTTTTGTTTTAAATACTCTATATTGATATTGCTCTCATTTTGAAGTTCAAACTTAAGTTCTTTAATAATTGTTTTAAGTTCATTTATTGTATAATCTTGATAACGCATTTTAAAATTTAAGTCCATACATTCTCCCATAACATAATTTTTAGTTCAAAAGTATTTTATTATTTATGACATATAAAAACACTAATCAACCCTTCTACTATAAAATAGTATATCACAAATTATTATTAAAGTCTAACCATTTTAGCTTAACCCAGTATATTAGATAACAATTGTTTTTACATAGTTTTTCCCATAAATATAATAAAAGATCAAGTTTTTTAACTTAACCTTTTTTTCTAAGTGACCTACACATTGGTTTTAGGTTATATGAAAATTGTTGTGAGTATGTAAATGCTTTATTATAATCATCTTCTGACAAAATACCATTTGAATATACACTTATATTTGTTGCTTGATGATAACCAATATTCAAAGCAGTATTTTCTCCGAATAATAAATATTTTCTTTGAAAAGATAATGTAATTAATCCATCTTCACACGGATCATCACTTCTAGTAATACACCAAGTGCTATCAAAATAATAATATTTTCCTTCTATAAGAACTCTATTCCAAGCATGACCATTACCTATCATTGTTTCCGTTTCACTTTGAAATATTTCATTATTTAATAGTAATGTTGAAAGATTAGAAATTCCAACGCATACCCCATAACCATCATTAATAACTGTTTCTACTAAACCAGTTTCGCAAGTAGTAATGTCAGGAGTTATAAATGTACCTCTAGAAGATGATGTTTGAATACTTTCAATAAACTGTGTTCTACTTTGAATATAATCTGATACAAGCATAACTTTTTCTGCATCATTTTTAGGATTATACTTCTCAAGCATTTCAGATATTTTGCGTACTTTTAATAAATCTGCTTCAGAAATTTTTCTGTTTGAATTTGCGGAGTCACATGTAATATGTTCTCCTTGAAATTTTCCTGTAGTAGAATATGTTTTAACTTCTCCATTAAACTTGACACCCCATAACAAATACGTTAAAGGAATGTATACATTAATATTATTTAATTTTGTTAAATCAATATAACTTCTATCTAAATGCATTCCGTCATCAACTAAATATACTCTATTTCTATTTAAAACTATATTTTTTAATAAATGTCCAAGAAATACAACACTGTCATAATCCATACACCAAATCTCAACATATCTATTATTTAATAATTGAGTTAATTTTGTCATATCCAAGTCTAAATCTTCTTTTGACAAAACTATTTGCCATACTTGATCTAATTGTACTTTTTGATTTAAAATTTCTGAATATGAATATTCATGTTTTATTTTTTTGCTGACTTTTTCAGTCCTTTTTGGTAATTCTAGCATTAAACACATCCCCTATACATGAATGATATGATAACAATTTCAAAATTTTTTGTCAAGAAAAAAAGGCATTTAGCCTTTAACCAGTTGGTCCAGTCGGACCTTGTGGAATAGTAAGATTTAGTACAAAGTTTGGTGCAGTTCCAGATATACTCGCGGTTGCTTGCGTTCCAGGATCGCCAGTTGTAACCGTTCCTATTGTAATAACTGGAGTTTCTCCGCTTTCACCTTGAGGTCCGGTCGGACCAGTCTCACCTTGAATTCCTTGTGGTCCAGTCGGTCCAGTCTCACCTTGGATTCCTTGAGGTCCGGTCGGACCAGTTTCACCTTGAATTCCTTGTGGTCCAGTCGGTCC
>CAKOMR010000015.1 GCA_934096705.1 uncultured Bacilli bacterium | reverse complement strand
TTGTAAGAACTTGTACATCTAAGCATAATGCTTGGAATTCTTTAACAAGTACTCTAAAGCTTTCTGGAACACCTGCTTGATTAACAAGTTTACCTTTTACTAAAGCTTCATATACTTTAACACGTCCTACAATATCATCGGCTTTAACAGTTAAGATTTCTTGAAGTACATGTGCAGCACCATAAGCATAAAGTGCCCAAACTTCCATTTCTCCGAATCTTTGTCCACCGAATTGAGCTTTACCACCAAGTGGTTGTTGAGTAATAACACTATATGGTCCTGTTGCTCTTGCATGTAATTTATCATCAACCATATGATGTAGTTTAATCATATACATTACACCAACAGCAATTTTATTATCAAATGGTTCACCAGTACGGCCATCATATAATGTAATTTTACCATCTGGACTCATATTAGCATCTTTCATTTGTTCAGAAACATCTTCCCATGTAGCAGAGTCAAATACTGGAGTAGCATAATGTCTACCTAATTTTTTACCTGCCATACCAAGATGTAACTCTAAAATTTGTCCAACGTTCATACGAGATGGAACTCCAAGTGGATTAAGCATAATATCAACTGGACGACCATCTGGCATAAATGGCATATCTTCTTCAGGAACTACTAAAGAGATAACACCTTTATTACCATGTCTTCCTGACATTTTATCTCCAACTTGAATTTTTCTTTTTTGAACTATATAAACTCTTATAACTTTTTGAACGCCTGCAGCAAGTTCATCAGAGTTTTCTTTTGTATAAATTTGTACATCATGGACAATACCATCAGCACCATGATCTACTCTAAGTGAAGTATCTCTTACTTCTCTTGTTTTTTCTCCAAATATTGCATGAAGTAATTTTTCCTCAGAAGTAAGTTCTTGCATTCCTTTCGGAGTTACTTTACCAACAAGGATATCGCCCTCTCTAACTTCAGTACCAATTCTTACAATACCATCAGCATCAAGGTTTTTACGAGCATCTTCTCCTACGTTTGGAATATCACGAGTAATTTCTTCAGGTCCAAGTTTTGTATCACGACATTCAATATCATAGTGTGAGATATGAAGTGATGTATAAGCATCATCTTTTACTAATTTTTCGTTTAAAATAACAGCATCTTCATAGTTATATCCTTCAAATGTCATGAATGCAACAGTCATATTTTTACCAAGAGCAAGTTCACCTTTATCACAAGATGGACCATCAGCGATAACTTGACCAGCATGTACTTTGTCACCAGCTCTTACAATTGGACGATGATTTACACATGTAGAAGCATTACTTCTTTCAAATGTAGATAAATAATATGTATCATTACTTTTACCATTATTTATAACAATTTTTTTACTATCAGCATATTCTACGCTTCCAGCAGTTTTTGATAAAACACAGCTTCCTGATGATGATGCAGCAATATATTCAACACCTGTTCCAACAATTGGAGCTTCACTTGTAAGAAGTGGAACTGCTTGTCTTTGCATGTTAGCACCCATAAGTGTTCTTTTAGCATCATCGAATTCCAAGAATGGAATACAGCTTGTTGTTACAGCAACAACTTGACTTGGAGCAACGTCTACATAATCAACTTCTTCACGTTTAACGATTACGTTATCACCATTAACACGTACAAGAACTTCATCATCAATAATTCTATTATTTTCATCAAGTTTAACTGTAGCTTGAGAAATATAATAATCAGTTTCCTCGTCAGCTGTCATATATATAATTTCTTTATCTACAACACCATTATTTACTTTATGGTAAGGAGTTGTAATAAAGCCATAATCATTAATTTTTGCATAACCAGCAAGTGATGTAATAAGACCAATGTTTTGTCCTTCTGGAGATTCAATTGGACAAATTCTTCCATAGTGAGATGAGTTAACATCTCTTACTTCCATTCCAGCTCTTTCTCTTGAAAGTCCTCCTGGTCCTAAAGAAGAAAGTCTACGTTTATCAGTAAGTTCTGCTATAGGGTTAACTTGATCCATGAACTTAGAAAGTTGTGATGAGCCAAAGAATTCTTTAAGTACAGCAGTAACTGGTCTAATATTAATAAGTGTTTTTGGAGTAACATTTTCAATTTCTTGAGTAGTCATTCTTTCACGAATAACTCTTTCCATACGAGCCATACCAACTCTAAATTGATTTTCAATAAGTTCTCCAACTTGTCTTACACGTCTATTACCTAAATGATCGATTTCATCTTCATTACCAATGTTATAATGTAAACCAATATAATATGATAAAGATGCATAAACATCAGGAATTGTAAGTCTTTTTTCAGTAACAGAATTATCTGTACCAATTAAAGTAATAACTTTTTTACCATCAATGCGGTCAAATACTTTTAATGTTTGAATTTTCTTAAAGTCATCTAATTCTTCATTAATTGTAGTATCTTTTAAATTGTAACCATTGTTAAATATTACTTTTAATTTTTCTAATAAATCTTTAGTTACAATATCTCCTTTAGAGGCAACAAGCTTTCCATCAACTTTAATATTTTCAGCAAGAGTACATCCTAAAATTCTTTCACATATAAATAATTTTTTATTAAATTTATAACGACCAACTTTAGCAAGGTCATAACGGAAACGATCAAAGAATCTTGTAATTAATTGGTTCTTTGCACTATCTATAGTCGCAGGTTCACCTGGACGTAATTTTTCATATATTTCAAGAAGTGCTTCATCAGTATTATTTGTATTATCTTTCTCTAATGTAGTTTTAATAAATTCATTATCACCAAATAATTCAATGATTTCTTCATCAGTAGCAAGACCTAGTGCACGTAAGAAAGTTGTAACCGCAACCTTTCTAGTACGATCAATACGAACATATACAACGCCTTTAGCATCAGTTTCATATTCAAGCCATGTACCTTTGTTTGGAATAATTTCACCACTAACAATTCTACGACCATTTTTATCAGTTTCCCTTTTGAAATAGATAGATGGACTACGTACAAGTTGTGATACAATTACTCTTTCTGCTCCATTTATGATAAATGTACCTGCATCTGTCATAAGTGGCATATCCCCAAGGAATATTTCTTGTTCTTTTACTTCACCAGTTTCGTGAATGTAAAGTCTTGCTTGCACTTTAAGTGGTGCAGCATAGTTAACCATTCTTTCTTTTGCTTCCTTAATTGAATATCTAGGTTTTTCTAGTGAATAATCTGTAAATTCAAGAGAAATATTACCAGTAAAGCTTTCAACTGGAAAAAGATCCTCAAAGGTTTCTTCGATTCCATTTTCAATGAAATTTTGATAACTTTTCTTTTGAATTTCCAAAAGGTCAGCAAGTTCAAGAGTGTTACTTGATTTTGCGAAATTAATTCTTTCGCGATAGTCTCCAAATTTTTGTTTTTTATAAGCCACGATCTCACCCCATAATCTTATTTTTTTGGACTATAATCTATGTAAAAATAAACACGTCAACAATTTATAATTTTAGCAAAAATGTTTTATATATGTCAATACATTTTACAATAAAAAATGTAAAAACCTTTATCTTTTTTTATATTTAAAACATCATAATGTTCTTTTAATATTTTTTCAATACTTTTAGCACCATGGTCTTTTCTCATTACATACCATAGACTTCCACCGTCATTCAAATGCTCTTTAGCATTTATTAAAAAATCTAATATTACTTTTTTTCCTGCTTTAATCGGAGGATTTGTAATAATAACATCATATTTATCTGTAATATTTTCATAAGCATTACTTTCTATAATGTTGCAACTAACTTTATTTTCTTCAGCATTTCTCTTAGCAAGATGCAAGGCTCTTTTGTTAACATCACACATTGTAACATTTGCCATTATTACCTTAGAAAGTACTATACCAATAAATCCGTACCCACACCCTAAATCTAAAACTTTGGCACTATCATGATAATTGTTTAAAAAAGTTTCTAACAAAAATTTGCTTCCATAATCAATACTATTTTTACTAAATACTCCATTATCACTCAAAAAAGTAAAATCATAATTTTTATATGAATACTTTAAAGTTCTAATTTCGCTTTTTAAATTATTATTTGTAAAATAATGATCCATTAATTTTCCTTTTCTTTGTCAAACTAAATTTATTATACAAAAAAACATGCCTTAAATCAAGAGTTTAAAGCATATTTATTATTATAGAAAATTTTTAATTATTTCTATAAATAAACTAAAAAATGTTAAAAAAATTACAATATATAAAAGTTCTTTTTTACTTGAACTAGCTATTTTTATTTTATTATTCATTAACTAAAACCCCCTCTTAGTTAACAAAATTATAGCATATTTATTTATTAATGTCAAATTATGTAAAATAAAGTCCCTCAAAATTTTAAAATGGTAAATTTTTTTTTATTATGATAAAATTATCTCAAGGAAGTGATTGCATGAAAAAGTTTTTTTTAACTCTTCTTATATGTGGTGTAATTGTAGGAAGTGCTTTTTTTGTAAAAAAAATATATGATGATAAAAAAGAAAAAGAAAGAATAGCAGAAGTAAAAAAAGGTTGGTATGTTGAAATTCTAACTGATTATATAAATGTAAGAGAAAAACCTGATAGATATTCATACAGTAATAGCAAAGTTAACAAAGGTGAAGTTTATGAAGTTGTAACTACTGACTTAAGTGATCCTAACCTTTATTGGTATCAAATAAAATTTAAAAATGGTACTAAAGGATGGATTGCAAATAATACAAGTGGTACATATTTAAAAGATCATAATAATCCTGTAGATATTGCTACTCCTATAATAAAATTCGATGAAAATGTTTATAAAGTGGTAAGCATAAAAGATATTAATTATAATCATTTAAGAGTTTGGGATGATAAAGATGATTATAAAATAACTCATATAATTTATCACGAAGTAGATGAAACAAGAGGCATTGACCAATACTGGATAAAATATACAATTACTGATGGTTCGGGAAAATATTCGAGTAAAACTCAAAAAATTGAATTTGAAAATAAACCTAGCGAAGATGAAGTAACAAGCTTTTTATACTATGACCCAGATTAATAAATTATTTCATAAAAAAAGTCCTTTTTATTAAAGTATTTCAAATAGATTTACTTTAATTTACAAGGACTTTTTTATTTAGCAAACACAATCAACATAACAGTCAGTTAAACATCTTATGCAGCATAAGCAGCTGCAATCCATTGTGAAAAATGAATTTGTAGAAATATAAGGATTCAAAGATGTTTCATCAGTATTTTGAGCAAGTACTCTAAATGTACAACAATTTCCTTCGATTTTTTCTACTCTAAATACAGTCGAACATGTATTAGAAAGTGTGCCTGCTTCACATGTAATTGGATCTTTACTTATTGGCATACTCCAAGGAGTTCCATTACTTCCACATGTATATAACATAACTGGTCTAGTATTGCAAATTAAGCAGTTAGCTCCACCACCAAGCATTGGTCTATCACATGTATCCAAACAATTTTCTGGGCATGCATTTTCTTGAAGTACTAAAATTACTGATAGTATTTCATTTATGCAATTACCATTTTTGTTTGTGTTATTCATAAATATTCACCCTCTCTTTTACTTTCATTATAATTTATGTGAAAAAAAATAAAATGTTCTTACTCAAAATCTATATAGACAGATGATTAGTAATTTGATAAAATTATCATGGAGGAATTGATAATGAATATATATTTGCAATATGCAATAATTGCGGTTGTACTTACAATAATAGTTCTTGTAGTTCTAAAATTAAGAAAGAAAAACTTTAATATTGAAGCAAATAAATTAATAACTTATTTAGGAGGAAAAGATAATATTATTAATGCCGATGCTAACATGAGTAGATTTAAAGTTATTTTAAAAGATGTATCCCTTGTAGATAAGGAAGGCATTCAAAAACTCGGAGCTCAAGGAATCGTAGAAATTGATAATCAACTTAAAATTATATTTGGTAAAGATGCTAAAGCATTAAAAAAATATATTAGTGAAATAGTCTAATATATTTTTTTATAGTTTTTCAATATTTTTGATATCTGCAATTTTAATTTTTTCTCCATTAAGAGTCAAAAGATAACCATTAATTTTTCCTACAATCGTACACTCTTTAATATCATTATTTAAATAAATTCTACATCTACTTTTGTATACAAAGTTTTTCGACGAAAAAATTTTATTAATTTTAACCTTTACGCTTTCATCACTTTTTACTCCAGGTAATTCATTTTTCCCATAAAATCTTTCTTGAGAATTATTTAGTTTCTTTTTTATTTCAAACGCAGATACATTTGGTAAATTATCATTCACAAATATCACCTAATATAATATATGATATTTTTTTTATTTTAGACAATAATATAAATGTGAAGAAAAGTAAGATAATAATATTATTAAGTATTTTCATTTTAATCTGTATCGGAGTAATAAATATCTATAATGCAAAATATTTAAATATACTTTATAAAAACTATTATATAAAGCAAATAATTTGGATTTTTTTGAGTCTAATAATTTTTTATGTTCTTCAAAAAATTAATTTAAGAAATATTTTTAAAATAAGTTATATTTTTTATATTGTAAATATCATACTTTTAATTCTAGTTTTAATAATTGGTAAAGAAATAAATGGAACTAAAGGCTGGATTCAGATTAAAGGATTTTCTTTTCAACCGAGTGAAACAATGAAGCTTACCCTAGCCTTATTTTTAATTAATATTAATAAAGTAAATGAAAGAAAAAGTATAAATATTTTAAAATTAATAATAATTACGTTTATTCCTTCGATACTCGTTTTTATAGAGCCAGATACTGGAGCAGTTATTTTTTATCTATTCATTTTATTTATTATGCTATTAAGTAAAAATATTAAAGTTAAATATTATGTTTATATAATTTTACCACCATTAATATTTTTTATTATTACCATATATCTTTATAAATATAAACAAGCAGTTTTCCAAAAGTGGCTTGGCAAAAATTTTTATTATAGATTAAATAGAATTTTCAATTATAAAGATAGTTATCAAATGGATATGGCTATAACAAGTGTTTATGGAACATCTATAATAAAAAATGGTTTTAATAACATGCTTTTATATATTCCCGAAGGTGTTACTGATTTTATATATGCCTACTCTATTGGCAATTTTGGAATCTGGAATTTCTTTTTTATAAATCTTCTTTTTATAATAATAATCTATAATTTATTTAATTTAATAAAAATAAATAATGACAAAAAAACTAATTATTTAATAATTAGTTTCATAACAATATTTTTTGTTAATATTTTAATAAATATTTTAATGAATATAGGACTTATTCCCATTATTGGAATAACACTTCCATTTGTTTCTTACGGTGGCACAAGCATTCTTGTCTATTTTATGTTCTTAGCAATAATTTTCAATTTAACTAATAAGGATATTTAGGTACGTAGTAAGAATATGAATAGTTTCCTGATGGATAATATGTATTATAGCCATAATTTGGTTGAGTATTATAAATAGGTCTTGGTCTTGTAAGTCCAACAGCAGCTCCACCTGCTAAACCCCCTAATAAAAATGGTACAAAAAATTGTCTATCATTATTTAAAGGTTGCGGCATAGGACTTTTATATGGATAATAAATCATTGTATCTTCCTTTCTAATTTAAATTATGAAAAGAAAATTTTTTTGCTATAATAAAAGCCCAGACACCTTAGTATATTTATATTGTAATGAACAGAAATTTCCCCCAAAATTATGATCCCAATTTATTTTCAATGGTTGCTGCAATTGCTGGAGCCATAGTTTCTGGTGATTTTGATGACTATGAATTAAACTCAATTGGTAACTGGATCATTTTATTTGGACAATATCTTTTAACTTTTGCAGCACAGCAACAATTAATTGAGCAAAGAATCGAAGGGCATAATATCAACATAAATTCTAAAAAAGCAAAGCAAACAGGAAATCCATATGAAGGTGGAACAAGTAACTTAAATAAACAGGCAGAAATCGACTATCTTTTAAAAGCTGTTCAAAGAATAGAAAAAGAATTAAACGAAATAAAAAAAAGATGACCTAGTCATCATTTTTCATTTTATTTTCTATAATTAGCTTTATAGTATCAATTTTTTCATCAATATTATTTAATATATTTTCGTCCAAATTATATTTATTAAGTATATTAGAAATTAATAATTTTTCATCACTAACCCATTTATTTTTTATTATTCTCTTATAAGGAAAATAAACTAAATTAAATAGAATTTTATAATAATTATCATAATCTAAATTTTTCTCTTTAAACAAAAAGTTTAAAAAATTATAATTTGATAAAGCAAGCATAAGTATATTTTCATAAGTATCATCGCCTGTTAAATTATAAATTTTTTGTTTAATTGTTTTTATTTCAAAACAATCATATAATTTAACTAAACTATCAGAAAGACTACAAATGCTTTTTTTAATCTTATTAATTTTTTCTAAATTATTACATTTTAAATATTTATCAAGTTTATTATTTTTTTTAAATAATTTTTTTTCTTTTCTATTAATTTTATTTTTTATTTTTGGATATTTATTATTCTTATTTTTTAATATATTTTGAAATTCTTTTGTTATAAAGCCTAATTCATTAAAATATTTGTATTCTATTAAAAAATTATATATTTCTAATAATCTTTCTAAAGAAGTGTTTTCATCTATAAGTAATAATGCATTTTTATAATCTTTGTCATTAATTTTTTTATTTAAATTTTCACGCAAAATTTCATCTTTTTTAATACATAATAATTTATATGTTTTATCAATGTCTAAAGTAAATAAACTATCATAGTAAACGTTAAATATCCCTTCATTTTTGCAATATAAATATTTATAATTTAGAGAAATATATTTAAAAATATTTGGACAATTTTTATAGAATTTATTTAATTCTTTATTTTTTAATTCCTTATTTTCAAAGTATACTTTCATAAAGTCACTTACGCAAAAATTATAGTTAAAATTATTCTTTGTAAGATTTATACCAACATTTGTAAATATATAATTTATTTTTCTTAAAATATCATTAATTTTATCTACATCAACCTTATCAAAGTTAGATAATAACCCCAAATACATATCTAAATGACTTTTTTCATAAGCAGTAGCATAAAAATTTGTAAGTATTAGATTATCCTTTAAAGCATCAATATTATCCGAAAGTAGTTTTACATTTTGCTCATCAATAAAGTTTTTTAAATTTTCATCTTTAGTTAATTTTTTACTTTCTTTTTTTGACATAAAACTCCTTTCAAAAAAAATACTTAACTATTTATAAATTAATCAATATTTTTTATTTTATGCTTTTTTTCACCTTAAATTATATCATAGTCATTTTTTATTTTCAATTTAGTGAAAAATTAAAAATTTAATTTCTGCAAAAAACTCTCTTAATAAATTATTTGGCAGATAAATGACTGTGCTTTTGCTAGGAATTCCATATGCGTCTATTCCGTTTTTATTAGCAATCTGAAGCGCTCTAAATAAATGAAAATCATTTGTAACAATTCCAACGCTTTTATTTTCCATTATTAGTTTTTTACTATTAATTATATTTTCTTTAGTACTATGAGATTTATCTTCGACAATAATTCTTTCTTCATTAATACCATTACCTATTAAATAATTTTTCATAATATTTGCTTCCGTATCTGGTTCATTTATCCCTTTTCCACCAGAAACAACTACTAAAGTATTTTCGTTTTCATTTAGGTATTTTATCGTTTCATCAAGTCTATACTCTAAAACAACACTTGGTCCAGAAGCTTTAACTTGTGCTCCTAATACAATTATGTAGTCTAAGTTATTTTTACTTTTAATATTCATCTTTGAAATAATTAATGACTCAATAACTACAAAAATTATTAAACAAATGCTAATCAAAGCTATAAATATTTTTTTTAAAAGCTTATATTTTACAAAAATATCAAAATATATTAGTATAGATAGTCCCACGAAAAATAAGCCTATAAGTATCCACATAAGATAAAAGTTTGTTCCTGAATTTACTGCTTTAATAAATAAAGCATATAAAAAAGTTATTAAACTTATAATAAGCAATATAGTTATTAAAATTTTCTTTTTCATAACATCATAATATCAAAAATTAAAAGAAAAAACTAGAGAATTTTCTCTAGTCGTGATTATGAGAGTGTCCTTTGATACCATATTTTTTAGTTATAGGATCAATAAATAATTCATTTTTTATAGGCCATAAAGTTAAAAGTAAATAAAAACCAAATATTATAAATAATAAAATACTTCCAATATAGCCTAAAATATAATTTGGCAATAAATTATTAATTACATAGTAAAATACCCATTCACCTGCAAAAATAGCAATATAAAATATTAAAATATCAATTATTAAAAAAGATTTTTTTGTAAATATTTTATATCCATAAAATAATACTGGCACTATAGTAATTAGTATTAATAAACTAAGTGATTTTGCAAAAAAGTAATTTTGATTACTTCCATATTTAAAACCATCAAATAATCCCCACAAAAGCATTGGTGAAAGCCCAATTTTAATATGTTCCCATGTACTTTCATTTACCGCAGAAAAAATTGCCACATATTTATTATGGCCAGATAGTTCATATGTAAAATGCAAAACTGTCCCTATAATACTTATAACTAAAAAGCTAATAAAAAGTTCCATAATTTCCTTTCATATATATTATATAAATTTATTTTCTATTTTATTCTACTGTAACAGATTTTGCTAAGTTTCGAGGCTTATCAATATCCTCACCCTTTAATAAAGCAACATTATATGCTAAAAGTTGCAAACTTGCCACTACTAAAATTGGATCAATTATTTCATCAATATGAGGAATATTTATAATATCATCATAAAAGTCACCTGTTAAATTAAGACTTGTAATAAATAATGAATAAGCTCCTCTTGTGTGAACTTCTTTTATGTTACTAATAGTTTTTAAAGCCAAATCTTTATCAGTAATTATACTTATTACAGGAGTTTTTTCCTCAATCAAAGAAATTGTTCCGTGTTTAAGTTCTCCAGAGGCAAAAGCAGATGAATTTATATAACTTATTTCTTTTAGTTTTAAACTACCCTCTTCACATAGGCCGTAATCTATGCCTCTACCGATAAAAAATGCACTATTACTTTTATATATTTTTTTAGCATAAGATTTATAATCAATTTCAAAAACTTTAGTTAAATTTTTATTAATTTTATTAAAATTGCTTAAATCATTTACCCCAGCCATCTTCAAAGCAATTAATGCTAAAAGTAAATACTGAGCGGTAAATGCTTTTGTCGTAGCAACCGCAATTTCACATCCTGCTTTAATATATAAAACTTTTTTTGCCTCTCTTGCAATCGAAGAACCAACAACGTTTACTATGGCAAGAGTATCAATTCCATCATTTTTAGTAATTCTAAGAGCCTCAAGAGTATCTGCAGTTTCTCCAGATTGAGAAATAAAAATTACTAGTGTTTTTTTATCATAAAAATGTTTTTGATATCTAAACTCACTTGCTAAAAATACTTCGCATTTAATATCTGCATATTTTTCAAAAATCTTTTTAGCAATATCTGCAGTATAAGATGCAGAACCACAACCTACAAAATAAATATTTTTGTATTTTTTAAAGTCTGGCATATTTTCATTAAATACCCCATCTGTTGTATAAAAAGATAAAATATTATTTACCACATCAGGTTCCTCATTAATTTCCTTTAACATAAAATGAGGATAATCACCTTTCATTACATCATTACTAGTTCCTTCGAATGTAAGTAGTTTCTTTTTAACTAAATTTAAATTTTTATCATAAATGTATTCTCTGTCAGATATTTTAACAATATCATCATTATCAAGTAAATAAAATTGTTTGGTGTATTTAAGTGCAGCAGTCATATCAGACACGAGAAAATACTCATTTTCTCCTTTAGCAAGAATTAATGGAACATTTTTTCTAACACCATACAAAGTATCTATTTCATCATCATTAATTATAGCAAGTGCATAACTTCCTTTAATGTTTTTTTCGAGAGTACTTAAAGTTTTAAGCATATCATGATTTTGACTATAAAGATAATCTATATAAGCACAAACTATTTCACTATCTGTCTGACTTTTAAGTTTTATATTTAACTTATTTTTAATTTCTTCATAATTTTCAATTATTCCATTATGTACTAAAGTAATTTTTCCTACTTTATGTGGATGAGCATTCTTATCAGTTACTCCACCATGAGTTGCCCATCTTGTATGAGCAATACCAATATTTGAATTATCATTTTCTAAAATATTTTCTAGATTTTTTACTCTTCCAATACTTTTTTTAATTTTAATTTTTCCACCATTTACATAAGCTATTCCCGCTGAATCATAGCCTCTATATTCTAATGATTTTAAGCCATTTAATAAAACAGGAATACTTTCACGATTACCTTTGTAACCTACGATTCCACACATATATATTTCCTTTCATTAAATGCTTTTTAAATACTATTTTGTTATAAATTCATTTTTATATTTTGTAAGTATTTTAACAACTAAAGCAAAGCTGCTTACACATCCGCTGATAAATCGATAGTGTAAGTCCTCGTCACCTATAACCGGCCATGCGCTATTATAAAACTTATCCTCCAATCATATTTTATAATTTACATTAATTATACACTATTTAAATCTAAAAGAAAAGCATGTAATATTTACACGCTTTATTTAGTAAACAACTTCATATGGATTGTCCCACGTTCCAGTACCAGTAAGTTTTACTTCTGGTGATAATGAAATAACCGGTGAAATTAAAGTTTCATTATAAACAAGTGCAGTTAAATTTAATCCTGTTCTAGGATCATCAATATTATATATTCTGCTACTATTATATTTTGTTAAAAACGCGGCTGGTGAAATTGTTTTGGCTCTATAACCATTAATACGTAAATATCCAACAGATCCAGTTAAGAACACTTCATCAATTGTTAAAAGCCCTACCGGATATGTAAGTGCGCCATTGCCTTTTTCATTACTAACAGTAAACTTATCCCTTTCATCAGGGCAGACCAATGATGGAGTTGATGCATTATCATTTCGAAAACCTTTTATTCTTTTAACTGCACCATAATAATAATCAGTATTAGAACTTGGAAAATTTTCTATATCCCCATATTCTCCATCTGCAGTAAGAGAAACTGTTCTATCATTGCAAAATATTGTGTCAGCAACTAAAGCTGCATCAGTTGTATTAAATGTTGTTTGTATAAACCAATTATCAAGTACTTTTTTTGCATTGCTATCAATTGCATCTTCACCATATCCATGTTGATTACCGAGTATATATTGATATCCTACATATTCAGCAGAATTATATTCTTCATTATATTTTTCATAAAATAACATAGTTCCAGGCCATTTATACGTATCCTCAGTTGGAAGAGATGCACCATGATAAAGTAGTTTTATACTATTATCACCAGCTATTCTTACTACGCGCCAATATATGTCATCCCCAATATTCCAAGCATTTGCACAATTAAAATTATTTTCTGTTGCAGCATTACACTCTTCTAATGATGTATATTCAGTATAGTTTACCTTACTTGTAGCACTTTTATATCCCCTAATCGGGCCATCAGTTATATATTTTCCAAACTTCAAATAATTTTTTGTAACTCGGCCTCTAAAATAATATGATTTGTTACCAGTTACTGGTGTATATTCATCATCTATAGCAAACATTTCATTTAATTTGGTTGCATTTGCGTCAAAATCCACATCACCTTTATTTTCTATTGTATCTTTCCCACCATTATTATTTAGAATAGAGATATAACCAAATGGTAATTCATAATCAAAATATAAATAACACTTGTCCGCTCCCAAAAATGACATTTTTATTTTACCGGTTTCTGAATTGTAGTCACTAATTTTACCACCATTTTCACAAATAGTTTTTTCTTCATTTAAAACATAATCACCTACTGGAATACTATTTGATGATGACACAGTATATTCTGTAGCACCATTTTCCTTAATCATAATTGCTATAAAGTTATTTTTATTTTTAATATTATTTTCTTTCAAAGCATTTCTACTACTGACATGAAGATAAAACAATAATCCTAAACAAATAACCATTCCAGTAATTAATAAAATAAATCTTTTTTTCATACTTCATTTTCTCCAATAAATATGGATTACATTTTTCTTAAAACTTATACATTTAGGAAAAAACGTCCCCATATCTTCGTACTATTACAATTCAATTTTATCATATTTTTATAAAAATTTGTATAATTTATAAGCAAAATGTCAAAATTTGGTAAATATTTATAATATTTCAATCTAAAGTAACTAATTTTATAAAAAAAATTTCTAGTCAAAAAAATGGTCAAAAATTTTTATAATTTTTCTTTTAAATGCTGGACAAAATAATATGCTTTAAAAAAAGATTATTTAATAATTCCTAGTCAAATTTATTTTCAAATGCCTAATTTATCCTCTGTTTATGCTAGAAATTAAAAATATTTTCCTAAATGTATAAGATTTAAGAAAATACATACATTAAAAACACTGAGCTAAACTAGTTCAGTGTTTTATATTGCATAATCTAATTTATTCCACTATAAATGAATTTGTATATGAACCATCCCCTGAAATATACTCAGTATTTGGTTTTAAAGATATAACAGGCCTTACGCCAACAGGTTCAAATCGATAAAAACCACTAACAGTACCACTAGTTACAAATGAATTAATAGGAAAGTCATCATAGTAATAAGGTGAAACAAGCCAATACATACTATGATTATTTAAATAATAAGTACCTGAGTTAGCATTTCTATATGCTAGCCACACCTCCGGTGCGGACAATAACCCAACAGGATAATTAAGTCTTGCTTTACTATTACTCATACTAAATCTATCTGTTTCATTTGTGCATGCTAAGCTATAATTTGTACTATAATTTTTAAATTGTAAAAATGTTGTTGTATTTCCACCATTTGGATTCCATCCATTTTCTGATTGGTTGCTCATAGTTCTGTCATTACAAAATATAGTGTCTTCAAGTTTATCTGTATAACTTGTCATATTGTCTTTATACCATGAATCTATATATGTTTTTATTGTACTATCTTTTGTATTTACATCATCTGCATATAGCATTTCATTTAATGCATCTTCTACTGATTTTCCATTTGTGAGTGTTATATACCACGGAGTTCCATCATAAATATAATATACATAATAAAGTGACGTACATGTTGTACCATTCGTTAGGCAAGTATAATGATGCGTATTTACGCTTGTTTTATTAGCAATAAATGTATCTGAATTAATGGTTACCGTATCACTTAATGTATATGTTCCATTTGCAAACGTAAATGATTTACCAAATACATAATTTTTATTGCTATAACTTGCCCCATTTGTATTTCCACCCGATAATATATAATAATAAATTTTTGTCCCACTGTAACCCACTATATAATATGCGTTTGAACATTTTGTGTCTGAACTACTATTACATGTATACTTACCTACCATTTCACTTATATTTGAACTTGATACACTTACTGTCGATGTATTATTAAGTGTATATTTCGAACCATTATACGTGTATGTTACTGAATCTCCTACTATCTTTGAGCCACTAAAACTTGTTGAATTTATTATTGCTTTTGATGAAACCGAATAAACTGTATTATACATATAGCCTACATATGCTGGTGAATCATAACTACTATTAAAATTTTCTATACTAGTAATTACAGAGTTTGTTTCTCTATTATTACATGATTTTTTAACTTCACCAATTGCTTTTCCTAAACTAAATACAACATTATCATTTCCAGAAGAAGCCGAACTATCTTTTGAATATGTTATTTTAATTATGTCTGATGTAGTAAGCTCTGTAAGTGTTATTGTTCCCGATTCTGTTCCACTATGATTTTCGAGTTCAGTGCCATTTTTGTAAAATGATGCACTATCATATGGTGCTTCTGATGACATTGTATAGTTTAAATAATAATCTCCAGGCTCAGAAACTGTAAAAGTTATTGTTCCTGTTTTATCATTATCATGATTTGTACTTGTCCATGTCTTATTGGTACTATCAAATGTATATGGATAAGTTGCATCATTTGTTAAATTTGTATATTCTGATTCTTCAATTGGAGCTAAATTAACTTCATCACTTGGAGCACCATTATAGATCATTTTAACTCCACCAGTGTCTGTAGTTCTTACTATTTTCCAGCAAAAGCCACCAAATATAACATTGTTATCTTCTACTGCTCCATTAAAATAATAAATATTATTATCATATGTATTTGGATCTCCTTCTGATGATG
>CAKOMR010000014.1 GCA_934096705.1 uncultured Bacilli bacterium | reverse complement strand
CGTTCGACTTGCATGTCTTAGGCATGCCGCCAGCGTTCATCCTGAGCCAGGATCAAACTCTCAATAAAAAAGATTTTATTTTAAAATCCATGATATTTTAGTTTAATCAAGACTACTCAAATTGACTTTTTTTACTTAGTTTTCAAAGACCATTTCGCACCTCTTTTTCTCAAGTGCAATAGTAATATATCAAACATAATGAGCAATGTCAACAAAAAAATTCATTTTTTTTTAATTTTTTTTAATTTTTTTTAATTTTTTGCGTTTTTTGTCGTTTTTCAACTATTTTATGGCACTTTCTCTACTATTATATGTTTAATTATTGTTTGTTATTCAAACTATTTTTTTCATTTTTTATAATTTCTTTATAAAGATTATAATATTTTTCAACAACTTCTTTTCGAAATGGTGGTTCATTATTTTCTTTCATCTTTATTAAAGTATTTAAACTATCTTGTACTATTAAATCAATATCTTCAGAATATCTCATCGTAATTTTGTGGTATCTATACTCATTTTTATCTAGAACTTTAAATGTACCATCTGGAAAAATTCTCAAATCTAAATCATAATCTATATATTTTATAATATTTCCATCAATAATATATGGTGATGCAATATTACAGTAATAAAATAATCCATATTTTTTTAATTGAGCAAGTATATTATACCAATTATTTTTATAAAAAAATAATATTGCAATTTCTTTAGTTCGGTGACTTCTTCCATCATTTTCTGTCAATTTAACTTTATTATTCGCACATACAAGGTAATCTTCTGTTTCATCTAATATTACAGCTTCACCACTTATTCTATCGATTTTACCATTATGTTTATAGCAGTGAATAGTTAGTTTATCTCCTACTTTCATTTTTCACCTCAAACTTATTATAATATAAAAAAAATCAGCAATCAAATAATTGTTTACTGATTTTTTAATAATTCTACAGCTTTATTATATTGATTATCAATTAAATTGGTAATACCATCTTCATTTTGACTAACACCATTATCAATATCATAATCAGGTGTAATTCCTACATTATCAACACATTGTCCATTTGGTCGAAGCCATTTAGAAGATGTATATTTTACTAATCCACCGCTGTCAAGTGAGTATGTATGTTGTACTTTTCCCTTACCAAATGAAGTTTTGCCCACTAAAATCGCTCCATAACTGTCTTTTAAAGCTGTAGCAAATATTTCCGCAGCAGAAGCTGTATTATTATTAATTAATATAACAATTGGTATATCTTGTTTTAAATCTGTTTCATCTTTTACCTTTTTTATTTTGTTATTCTTATCAATTAAAGAATATACAACTTTTCCTTTTTCTAAAAAAAGTTCAGCACTTTCATACGCCTGTTCTAAATAACCTCCTGTATTATCTCTTAAATCAATTATTAACTTGTTCATATTCAATCTGCTTAATTCACTTATAGCAAAGTTAATTTGTTGACTCAATGTATTTGAAAAAATTGATACTTTCATATATGCAATATTATCCTCAGCCATATTGTACGTAACGCTCGGAGAATTAAGTGTCTCTGCTTTAACATTATAAAATTCAAGGACTTCATTGTTTCTTGTTACTATAATATTTACTCCATTATTACTTTCATTTATCATTTTTGCAAGTTCTTCTTTAGAAATATTAGTCACATCAGTATCATTAACTTTAATAATTGTATCGCCCGTCATTATTCCAGCTTTATGGGCAGGAGAGTTTTCAACAATATTAACAACTGTATTATCTTTTAAAACAATACCAATACCAACATAAGTTTTATTTAATTCATTTTTTAAAGTATTTGCTTTTTCCTCATCTAAATAACTTGTATAAGTGTCCTCCAAATAATCTGTCATTCCACTAATTGCGCTATCAATAATTGCTTTTTTATCTACATCTTCATAATATTGAGACACGATTTTTGAATATACATTTAAAAAATCTTGCACATTTTCATCATTTGCAAGTTGTGCATAAGAATAGCCTTCATCTGTTGAATAATTTTTAGTTATTAAAACACCAGTTGCAAGAGCAGATATGATTGATGTTACAACAATAATTATTACTATTTCGATTAATCCATAACCTTTCTTCATACTATCTCCTATTTTAATAATATCAAATTTTAACAAAAAAAGAAAGGTTTAGCCTTTCTAATTTAAAATTTTTTTGATTTTTTCTATATCTTCAATATATTCTAGTATACTACCATTTTTTATTTTAATTAAAGTAACTTTACCAAATGATAAATCTTTAACACTACTTGCATTTTTATTTCCTTTTTCATTTTCTGATTTATAAGGTTTATTTAGTTCATTATTTAAATCACAATAATATACTTTTAATGCATTATCTTTTTTCTTATATTTAGTAATCAACGTAGAGTAATACATCGCATCATCATCAGTTCCGTCATAAACTACTACATAATATTCATTATATGGTCTATTAAAAATAGTACCTACACTTGTTAAATCATAATCAATCGTAACATTTGTGTTATTATTTGTTTCATTATTATTTCTTTTATCAACTAATGATTTACTCAAAAAATATAATCCTATTACTAAAGCACATATCACAACGAGTATAATTAGAAAACGAAATACATCCGTATCAGTATCACTTGTAACATTTATATTGTTCTTTTTATTTTTTTTGTTTGACATCTTAACCACCTAAAATCATTATATAACAAAAACAAATTAATTTGCAACAAAAAAGGCTTAAAATAGCCTATTTCATTGAACTAACTTTTTTTGAATTATTTAATGATGTCGCTATGAAAACCATTTCTGAAATAGATAAATCATCACTTACCATATAATAATCTATATCATTTGATGTCCAATACATTGAATTTGTAGATAATGCTGCAATAGTGTCATTTAACATTATTGGTTCACCATATACTGGAATAATTTCATGATTAGAGTTCACTGTAGCGCCTTCTTCTACTAAAACGAAATTTTTTTCACCAGAATATGTTAAAATTACTCTTGAATTTTCATCAGTACTTATAACTTCTGAATCTTTCAAATAAGTATTCGAAGGCATATAAAGCGGATAAATAGCACTATCTACAGTGCCCATAGTTTTCTTTTCCTTGCTATTACTATTCTCACAATCTGTACAATCTTCTTTTACATAATTATCCAAATTAAATAATTTTTTATCTAAACCAGCTTTTAGATCTATATCATTAAATTCTACTTTTATTTTTATAATATCATTATCATTGTAAACTTCAACTTTGTTTAAATCAAATGACTTTGATACATATATTTTCTGATATTTAAGTTCTTCGTTATTAGGATAACTTACTTTAGTTTTAATAATATATCCTTCGTCATTTTTTTGTATTTCTTTTTCTGTATCTTTATTTACATCGTTAACTATTGAAGACAATATATAACTTTGAGATGAGTTATCAGGCCAACTACTTTCAAATTTGAAACTTTTATTTAATGCCGGTGTTATTACATATAATCCATCATCATTTCGCAATATTATTTGTTTATGTTCATTTGATGTATTAATCATCTCAACCATGTAATAGTTTTTTTCCAAATAATTAACATTTATTGAGTATTTGAATATTTCTTCATCATTTTGTATTTCTAAATTTCCAGTAATTTTATATGATTTAACCTTATCGAGTTTATTTGTAAATTCTTTTGCAACGTCAATATTATTTTTTTTGCCACACCCCATTAATAACAATATGCTAGCTAATAGCACAAATACTTTCTTCAAATATTTTACTCTCCTTTTCTATTAAACTATATTTTTTATTAATTAAAATATTCATGAATAAATTTTAAAAATATGAGAAAAATATATGTAGAAAGGATATTATGGAAACATTTCAAAAAATAACACTAGTTTTTACAATTATTGGCGCTATAAATTGGGGCCTTATTGGATTTTTTAATTTTAATTTAGTAGAAACGTTATTTTCTGCTTCATCTAGTGTTCCAAGTATAATCTATGCCTTAGTTGGAATATGTGGGCTAATTAATATTGGATTATTTTTTACTAGATTAAGCGATGATAAATAACAAAAAACATGTACTTTAAAATACATGTTTTTTTATTATTGAGAAATTCTTACTTTTATAGTTGATGAGACAACATATGTTACAAGTGGATTATTGTTATCTATCTTAACTTCAACGTCATGATCGCCGACACCTAAACCAGATAAATCTACATATGCAGAAATATTATCCGCCTGTAATTTATCTAAAACTGAACTTACCCCTTTGCATGTTACTGTAATTGCTGAATCTGAAATAATATTGGCATTCAAATTTGCTCCTAAATTTTTCTTTGAAATGTTTGTTATATCTATATTTTTTTGCTCTTCTGTGCCAAATGTTAAAGAAATGTTAATTGTTGATGCAGACATATATCTAACACCATTTGGTTTAGTTAAAGTTACATTATAAGTTTTAGCACTATCATTTCCAAATCCATCTACATTTATTGTAACTGGAATCTTTTTAATTTTAGAAATTTCTTCTTCATTGCCATAAACAGTAATTGAATAATCATTGCTGTTGTTTATTAGTATTTTCGCAATGCTTTTTCCTGCTACTAAATTACCTGTAGTTTTAACTTCAATAGGTATGTTTGCAGAATAACTATCAAGTACAACTGTAGCACTTAACGTACTAGGAACTATTTCAATATTATCTAAGATTTTTCCAGAATTGTCATAAGCTACAAGTAAAATGTTATCTATATCATAAGATCCTGCTTCAGTAAAGTCAGGATTGCTTAAGTCAACAAGTGCTTTAATCCATGCTATCTTTTTAAGAGCACTTTCGCTTCCTTTAACTACAACTTCAGATTTAGAAAGTCCAACACTTTTTACACTGAGTTTAGAATCAAGTTTATCTTGATTAATAAGTTCATATGTAACTGAAGAAACACTACTAACTTTATTTTTAATCATAACTGATACATATGAAGGGTCTAAATTATATTTTAAATTATTAATCGATTTAGCATATGTAAAATATACTTTATAAGCATTCTCTGAAGCCGTATATTCAGTTAAATCTAATGTAACTTCATATTCCCCTAATTGTTTTGCTAAATATATATCGCTTTTTCTACCAGATATCATAATATTTACTGAACTTGGAGCTCCTTCAACAACATATGCCTCCTGGTTATATTTTAAAATTACCGGTACATTACTAATAACCTCTGCCTCATCTTCTACAAAAGAAATTGCTTTTGAATCTACAAGTAAAAATAGTACAATAGCAAGAGCTAAAGAAAGAAAGATTAAAAAATTTGGCTTATTTAGTAACTTATCTAATAATCCACCATTTTTTTTAATTGATTTTTGAATATTATAAATTAACCTACTTATTGGAACTATTATTAAAGCATCAATAAGTTTATATAATTTTTTGAAAAACTTACGCATTTAAATCCTCCACATCCTCGTCATTATCATGAGCATCAAAGAATATCTCAGGACGATTGCTTAATTCATCTAATAACATAGAACGAAATTCTTCGTTAGTTAGATTATAATGAAGTTCACTATCTTTTGCAATGGAAATTCTACCTGTTTCTTCGGATGCAACTAAAGCAAGTGCATCACTTTCTTCTGCCACACCCAATGCAGCTCTATGTCTTGTTCCTAATTTTTTTGATAAATTTTGATTCATACTTGTTTTAAATACTGAACCAGCACAAGTAATCTTATCGCCTTGTATTATTACACCACCATCATGAAGCGCAGAATTTGGATAGAATAGTGATTCTAATAATGCGTCTGTGATATCAGCATATATTTTTGTAGAATTTTCTATATATTCTTGTAATGAAACTTCTCTTTCAATAACTATCAAAGCCCCTATTTTGTTTTTTCTAAAATAGTCCATGGCTTTCATTATTTCATTTACTATTTTTTCACGTTCAGTCATAGATAAAACTTTATGTCTTCCTAATAATTGAGTTCTACCAATAGATTCTAGTACGCTACGTATTTCCGGCTGAAAAATTACAATTAGTGCAAGTGGTCCCCATTCAATTGCATATTCAAGTATTACTCCAACGGTATATAAATTAAGTAAATCACTTATAAATTTTACGAGTAATATTATAATTACGCCTTTAACTATTAAGGCCATTTTTGTATTATTTCTGACATTTTTTAAAATAAAATAAAAAGCAACCCAAACAAAGCAAATGTCTATTAGTTTTGTTATAATTGACCATATATTTGATAAATTCATTTTAATATCTCCTTTTAACTAAAAATAATTATATCAAAAAAAAAATAAAATAGAAAGTGGAACAAATTATCGTATAAAAAAATCAACCTAAATTTGATTATTAGGTTGATTATTATTATTTTCTAAAGAAACTGTACTATTTGCTGATTCTGAATTTATAACAGTTACTTTTTTCTCTTCTTTTTTCTTTTTTATAATTACATCTTTATTAACATTTTTATCGGCTATATAACCAATTAGTGCTAAAACAAGTAATGAAGAAATAATAATAAATATAATATAATACTCACTAGCAGTTTTTAATAAACTTTCCATATTACTCCCAACTTATGTTTCCAGATGTAGGAACAATTTGAATAAATGTATTTCCATCATTTACTTTTAAAGCGGTACCATCCATCAAAGTATACTCAGTTTGACTTTTTCTAGATTCCTTTTTCCACTTAATTGGAATTACTTTTCCATCCGTAAAATAATATCCTTTACCAGAACCTATATTATCAATTTCTTGTCTTCCTTTATTTTCCCCATCATTTAATGTTGTGTTCCCAACTTGATATGCAATAATATTTTTAAAATGGTATTGTTCTTTTTTAACATAATCTATATGTGGTCCAATTTCTGTACTTCTAAGATAATATTTATTGTCACTATTATATTCATAATAAACTTTTGTACTATTTGAATAAATTAAGCTTATTTTATTTGCGTCTACAACATCCTCAATATTTGAAGTATCAATTTCATCGGCACTATAATTTAATAATAAGTTTTTATTTCTTGTTGTACGTAGGTTTCCTAATCCATTATTTAACTTCTCAATGCTTGTAAATAAAGTATGTTCACTAGACACATTAAGAGAAGTATCCCTCCAGCCAGTCTTACTATTATCAACTACAATTCTATCAATATTAAGAGCACTAAAATCTCTTTGGGCTTGTGGACTTTGGCCATGATGAACATATATAGCATCATTTTCTAATGCATAATCTAAAAAATAATGTCTAGAACTTCTTATTGAGCCGATTCTTGTAGTATTTTGATCCATGAAAAGTGCCATATAACGGCTTATCCCGCCTTCAACAATAATCTCATATACAATGTATGCATCTTGTAACCCACTTTGAAGACGCCTTGCAACACTTATATTATTAATCATTACTGCATATGGTCTTGACGTTGAATTTTCATTGACAATTTTAATGTTTTTATTTTCAGGAGTTTTATTTATCGTTTCATTTTGATTTATATTATCTCCATTAGTCTTTTTGTTATTTTTTATAATGATAAAGCTTACTATTCCGATTACTAAAATTGCAAGAACAATAAAACCAATTATAATATTTTTTTTTGATAATTTTAATTTCATATTATCTTCTACTCTCCCTTTCTAAATCACGTTTTTTTATACTTTCTCTTTTGTCATATAGTTTTTTTCCTCGGCAAACGCCAATTAAAACTTTTGCATGAGAATCCTTAATATATACTTTTAAAGGAATTAATGTATAACCATCTTGCATTATATCACTGCTCAATTTATATATTTCCTTTTTATGTAATAATAATTTTCTTTCTCTGTATTCATCATGATTAAAAATGCTTCCCTCATTATATTTGGCAATAAACATATTAATTATATAAGCTTCATTGTTTTTTATTCTTACATAACTATCTTTTATATTACATGATCCTTTACGAATTGACTTAATTTCTGTACCAGATAATGATATTCCACACTCGATTTCTTTTTCAACAAAATAATTAAAATATGCCTTTTTATTATTTATCTCCATTTTTGTCCTCACAAATTTCAAAGTCAATAGTAGCATTTTCTTTTGAAGCTGCAACTACTTTTACCTTAACACTTTGTCCAAGAGAATATTTAAGATTATTTTCGCTTACTAATGATAGTAATTCTGGAACATAATTATAAAATCCTTTTAATGTAGAAATATGCACTAAGCCTTCTACTAAATTTGGTAATTTTACGAAAAAACCAAAATTAGTAACACCAGATATAATTCCAGTATATTCTTCGCCTATATGACTTTCCATATATTCGGCCATCTTCATATCTAAAACTTCTCTTTCTGCACTTTGTGCATCAACTTCTTTTTTACTTGCATGTTCACAAGCATCCGGTAAATAACTTTCATAATATCTTACAGTATCCATATCCATTTTGTTTTCAAATAAATATTTATGTAATAAAGTATGTACCATCAAATCTGGAAATCTACGTATTGGAGAAGTAAAATGAGTATATATTTTACTTGCTAGACCAAAATGGCCAATGTTATTTGAACTATATACAGCTTTTTTCATACTTCTTAAAAGCATATCACTTAATATCTCAAATTCCTTTTTATCATGTAATATTTCTAGAATATCTTGCATTTTTTTGGGAGTCAAATCATTTAAAGATATATCAAGTTTATAACCTAATAATTTTAAGAAGTTCATGAAGTCTTCGATTTTTTCGGCATTTGGCTTCCCATGAATTCTATAAACAAATGGTAAATCCATATTAAAAATATGAGTTGCTACAGTTTCATTTGCAGCTATCATAAAGTCTTCAATCATTTTTTCGCCTTCAAGTTGAACTCTTTTAACAACATCAATTGCAATGCCTTTTTCATCTTGAATAATCTTAGCTTCGTCTAAATCAAAATCAATATAGCCACGGTTTATTTTTTCTTTTCTTAAAATGTGAGCTAGTTTTTGCATTAACTTAAGCTTTTCAGCAAATGGTTCATATCCCTCGGGAACAACATCTTCCATAATAATTTTATTAACATTTTTATATGTCATTTTCTTTTTACTATTAATTACAGATAAGAAGATATCATGATCTAATATTTTTCCGTTAGAATTTATGGTCATTAAGCAGCTTATAGTCAACCTATCAACACCTTCATTAAGTGAGCATATTCCATTAGAAAGTTCATGAGGAAGCATTGGTAAAACTGTATCTGCTAAATAAGCAGAAGTTCCTTTTTCATATGCACTATTATATAAAGGTGAACCTTCTTTTACATAATTAGATACATCAGCTATATGGACACCTAAAATATAATTTCCATTTACAAACTCAACACTTACGGCATCATCAATATCTTTTGTATCATCACCGTCAATTGTAAATATAATTTCATTACGTAAATCATGCCTTCCTTTTAATTCATTATTAGCAACATATGTTGCCATATTTTTAACTTGGCTTTTTACTTCGTCTGAAACATCTAAAAATATTTCATGTTTGCAAGCAATCGTCATAATATCAACGCCAGGATCATTTTTATGTCCTAAAACTTTTATAACGTCTGCTAAATATAAATTGTTATCAAGTTCTTTACATATTTTTACTAATACTTTGTGTCCCTCAACTAAATGAGAAGATGTTTCTTTAGTTAATAATACTTTAATTTTCTTTTTTTTATCATCTAGCTCAAAATGAAGTTTACCATCTCTTCCTTTAATCATTTCACCAACAAGAAAATTAATATCTCTTTTTAAAATGCTTACAACAATTCCCTCATCATTTTGTACGTCAATTTCAACAAAATCGCCATCGACAGCTCCATTTAGATTTTCTCTTCGTACAAAAGTATCATCATCAAATTTAGTGTCGACAAAGCCATTTCCGTTTTTGTTAATGTGAATAACTCCTGTTAATAAAGATGAACATTTTTCCATTAAAATAAATTTATCTTTTTTACTTTTATGAATAATGCCTTCTGCAACAAGATTAGTAATCTCCTTTTGAAGGTTTTTATATTCCTCTACAGAGTCCAAACCTAGTAAATCATTTATTTCTATTAAAGTTAAACCTTTATTAGCTTCATTTAATTTTTTTATTATTTCGTCTTTCATTATTTACACACTCCCCACTTGCAAATATTTTTTTTAGAGCACCCATCTATTGTTGATAATTTGTATATTACATCAACATTTGAAGAATTTTTACAAGTATATTGATAATCTTTTTCATTATTTATAATCTTCAAAACTATCTTATCATCGTTTTTAAATTTTGTAATTCCATCCTCCATCGATGGATTAACTTTATTAAGAATATTTTTATCCAAAACGCCTTCAGATATTAAAGATTCTACTGTTATTTCCTTATTATTTACACACTCTGATTTATGACTTAATAACTGACAATATACGTTTGCGGCACTTAACAACGTTTTTAATATCTGTTCATTGTTAGAATTTCTTGTATTTTCACTTAATTTATTTGTGCTCAAGCCTATTGATATTCCTAATACTGCGATTATGCATAATACAACTAATATTTCAACTAATGTAAAACCATTTCTATTTTTTTTCATATCTTTATTATATATTACCTTTAATCATAATTCAATTATTTCCATAAAAAAAAGCCATATGGCTTTATTTTAAAAATAGTATTAATGAAATAACAAAAAATATTATTCCAAGAACTAAAGTCATTCTACTTATGAATAACTCTGCTCCTCTTTCTTTCATATTTTGAAATAGTGCATCATTTCCACCAGTAATTATACTACCAGCGTCAGAAGCCTTGTTACTTTGTAAAAGTACTATAACAATTAACAATATTGATACAATTAGTAAAACTGTTTCCACTATTTTTCCTCACTTTCATCAATTGCTTGTTCAAGCTCAGCCTTTGTCATCTTAGAATAATTTTTAATTTTCTTTTCTTTAGCTATTTCTTTTAATTCATCAATTGTTTGAATCTTATTTTCTTCATCAGTAGCCGCTATTATTTCAGCTGTTGGAATTACGCCATTTTCAACGATATAATCAATTTGTTCTTTATTTAAAGTTTCATATTTTATTAATGCATCACTTAACAAACTAATTAATTTTTCATTATCAGATATAATTTTTTTGGCTTTTTCCATACATGAATCAATAATCTTTCTTGTCGCCCTATCAATTTCTAAAGCAACTTGATCAGAAAAATCTTTACTCTTAGCATAATCCCTACCTAAGAATACATTTTTTTCTCTTTCTTCATATTGCATAGGTCCAAGCTCACTCATACCATATTCAGTAACCATACTCCTTGCAATTGCAGTGGCTTTTTTAAAGTCATCGGAAGCACCAGTAGACATTTCATGTAAGAAATGTTCCTCACTGGCACGGCCTCCTAATAAGCCTGTAATTCTACCTAATAATTCATTTTTAGTCATTATTGATAGTTTTTCTTCTCTAGGAAGCATCATTGTATAGCCACCAGCCATACCTCTAGGAATAATTGTTATTTTATGAACTACTTCAGCATCTTCTAATTTTAAGCCTATAACTGCATGACCAGCTTCATGTAAAGATACAAGTTTTTTCTCTTTATCAGTGATTTTTCTTGTTGTTTTAGCAGGCCCAAGTAATACTCTATCGGTAGCCTCATCAACTTCCTCCATTGTAATTTTATTTTTATTTCTTCTTACAGCAAGTAAAGCCGCTTCATTTAATAAATTTTCTAAGTCTGCTCCACTAAATCCTGGAGTTCTTGCTGCTAAAGCATTTAATTTAACGTCGTTAGCTAAAATTTTATTACGAGCATGTACTTTTAAAATTGCTTCTCTTTCATTTGCATCTGGTAATGAAACTGTAACTTGTCTATCAAATCTTCCAGGTCTTAAAAGTGCTGGATCAAGAACGTCAGGTCTATTTGTAGCAGCGATTATAATAATTCCTTCATTAGCACCAAATCCATCCATTTCAGTTAAAAGTTGGTTTAATGTTTGTTCTCTTTCGTCATGTCCGCCTCCAAGACCAGTTCCTCTTTGACGACCAACCGCATCTATTTCATCTATAAAAATTAAACAAGGCGCATTTCTTTTAGCTTCCTTAAACATATCTCTTACTCTTGATGCACCAACTCCGACAAATAATTCAACAAAATCAGAACCACTTATATAAAAAAATGGAACATTTGCTTCACCAGCAATAGCTTTAGCAAGTAATGTTTTACCAGTTCCCGGAGGACCTACTAATAATACACCTTTAGGGATTCTAGCACCCATAGATTGAAACTTTTTAGGATTTTTCAAAAAGTCGATAAGTTCTTCAACTTCTTCTTTTTCTTCTTTAAGACCAGCAACGTCTTTAAATGATTTTTTATCCTTGTCATCACTAAGTCTAGCTTTGCTACGTCCAAAATCCATTGAATTTTTATTTGAACTAGCTAATTTATTAAATAATGAATAGGCAACAAAAACCACAATTATAAGGGGTAAAACATTTACTACAATATATAAGAATGTAGAAGAGCCAGGATCTTTATTAGTATCATATTTACTAATTTCATTTTTTTGAATATATTCAATTATCTGTGGAACTTCATCTTCTATAACTTTGGTTTTAAATGATTCACCATCTTTATATGAATTTAATTTTCCTTCAACATAATATATTGATTCACTACTTTTTGGAGTAATTACAATTTCCTTTACTTCATTGTTTTTTAATGCATTCATTAACTTCCCAGTTGATAAATTGTTAACAACGCTTCCTTGGAATTGCAAAACTACCATTATTAATGCCAAAATCATTCCAAGAACAAAATATGGCCCTAAATTCTTAAAAAAAGAACTCTTTTTTGCATTTTTCATTAATCATCTTTCCTTTCGCATAAGAGTATTATATCACAATTTTCATTTTTGCCCACATCAAATTTACTTTTTTTAATACCTGGTATCCAAAGTATATTATTTTTACTATCAGTTAATATTGGTTGGCTACTACGTTTTTCAATATCTATTTTTTCGTTGATAAGAATATCTTTAATTTTTTTGGTACCCAAATTCTTAACTTCCATTTTATCACCAGTTTTTTTAGTTCTTATTATAAGTGGCAGTTTTATATCTTTAGAACTAAGTCTTATTACATAATTACTACTTTTATCAGTTTCTTTAACTTTTTTTATTGTATATTCCTCATTTTCAAAATAACCATCAAAAGTAATACAATAATTGTCTGCTATTAACTCTTTTTTTATAATTAATATATTATACTTTTTTAAAGCAACAAAACCATTATTTAAATTAATTTTTAAATTGCTTTTATGACTATTAATTAATTTTAAAATTTCTTCCAAAGTATTATCATTTACATCAAGTTCATATGTAGACTGAATATTTTTTATTAATAACTCTATAGTTTTTCTTTTTATAAAACTGCTCTCACCTTTAAGTTTATCTATATTAATTTTATTATTATTTATAACATTCAACCTTTTTATATAACTATTTACAAAATCATCATATTTTTCTAATTCTTCACTAAATTTCAAATACTTTTTATGCACATTTATATCCTCCTTTTTTAAAAAAGGCAAGATATTTTTTCTATATCTGTTTCTAACATGTGCATCACAAGAGTTTGTACTATCAATAAAATACTCAATATTATTTTCCTCTAAATACGCAATGATGTCCACTTTAGTTAAATAAAGTAAAGGCCTTAAATAATGATTATTTTCTTTTTTAATACCAATATATCCAGCAAGCTTACTGCCTCTAGTTATTCTCATTAAAATCGTTTCAATTAAGTCATCGCCATGATGAGCAGTAAGAATATACTTGGCATTATATTTTTCCATCAATTCATTAAAAAAGGCATACCTTTTTTTACGAGCATTACTTTCAAAATTTCTTTCATTATCAAATGTTATGTTTAATCCCTCGAAAATAATATTATTTAATGAGCAATAATTTTTCACATATTCATATTCTAAAATGCTTTCCTTGCGAACATTATGATTTACATGTGCACATATAATATTTTTACATATACTTTTTGTTAAATTTAATAAGCACATTGAATCCGGTCCACCCGAACAAGCTACAATAATAGTATCATCAGCACTAATTTTTGAATTTAAAAATTTAATAACATCATTCATACGATTAATATAATATCAAAATATTTCAGTTAATCAATAGTTTTACTTCGTTTTCTTGAAAAAATTTCTTTTTTTCGAAGATGATATTCTTCAAGTGTTTCTATATTCATCTCATGCATTACAACTGATACATCTACCCCAACATATCTTAAATGCCAACATTCATAATTATAACCCGTTATATTTTCTTTACCTTTTGGATACCTCAAAACAAAACCAAATCTGTATGCATTATCTAAAATCCACTTTACTTGCCAGAAACTCTCGTCAAAATCGTCGCATAAATTTCCATCTATGATTAAAGCATAGTCAAGTGCTAACCCAGTTTGATGTTCAGAGCACCCAGGTAAAGCAACAGTTTTATAAGCATCAAGACCTTTAATAGATAAATTATATTCTAAAATTTTTTCTTGATATTCATATGGCCTATACCCAGAATCCACAACCATAATTATATTATTTTCTTTAGCACACTTTGAAAATAGAAGAAAATTTTCATAAGTTTCTTTTTCTAGAAATGTTTTATAACTAGAATCTATTTTAGGAGTTTCAATACCAGAAACTTTTATTAAATTATTTGGAATAAAATCTTTTGTTAAAGGATTCTCTTTATTAACTATAAAATCGTAATTCATTTAATTCTCTTTAGATTATATAAAAGCATGTCAAGAATTTCTCCGTTTAATATTTTTTCTGGATCAGAATTTTCATAATCAGTTCTATAATCTTTTACCAATTTATATGGTTCTAAAATATAACTTCTTATTTGACTTCCAAAATTAATACTATCATTATTTTTAAGTGAGCTTGCAAGTGCTTCCTTTTTGCTTAGTTCTAGTAAATAAAGTTTGTTTTTTAATATTTCCATAGCGATTTCTTTGTTACGCAATTGACTTCTTTCATTTTGAACTGCAACAACTATTTTAGAGGGTAAATGTGTAATCCTTACAGCAGAGTTACTTGTATTTACACTTTGTCCTCCAGCTCCTGATGAGTGATATACATCAATTTTTAAATCATTTTCATTAATTTCGACATTTATATTTTTTTTGATCTCAGGTGTGACATTTACAGACGCAAAAGATGTATGGCGTCTTGAATTTGAATCAAATGGAGAAATTCTAACTAGTCTGTGAATACCGCTCTCATTTTTTAACAAACCATAAGCATTGTCTCCAATAATTTTAACATTTACGGCTTTAATTCCTGCTTCTTCACCTTTTTGCATGTATATAATTTCATATTTAAAATTATTTCTTTCAGCAAAACGTAAATACATGTTTAAAAGCATATCAGCAAAGTCACAGCTTTCAGTACCACCGGCACCAGGATGAAGTTCAATATAACAATTTAAACTATCAAATTCGCCATTAAAGTATGTATTTAATTCTAATTGCTCTAGTTTTTCATTAATTTTATCTATTTCATCATCAGTTACTAACTCAACAAGTTCTAAATCATCTGATATTTCTTCCTTCAAAAAATTATACTCTTTCACTTCTTTCTGAAGCTTACTAAGTTTTGTTAATATTTCAGTAGAAAGTGATATGTCATCATAAAAATTTTGCTGATTAGTTTTTTCTTTTAATAAATTAATTTCCTTGTTTATGCCATCAATGTCAAAGTGACCTCCCAATTTCAATTAGCCTATTTTGAAATTCAATTAGTTTTTCTTTCATATAATTATTCTCCTATATTAATATATTTAATTTCTTTTGCTAGTTTCTTTTTTATTTATTATTGCAAGTACAATTTTCTTTATTACTAACAAAAAAGCACACATTAATAAAATAATATATTATTGCTAAAATAGCAAATATAAAAATTAATAATTTAGCAAAAAGTAATTTATCAAAAGATAAATAATCACTAGTTGGCTTATTTTTTATTATTGTTAATAAGTTTGGAATTGAACATATAATAAATATTATTAAACTATTAATAAAACATATTAATTTTCCTTTTTTGTTACTAATTCTTTTTTTGTTTATTAATCTAATGATTAATGGTATTATCATTAATACTAAGCTAACTATAAGTAGTATAATTAGCTCTTCAAATATTTCTTTTGAAAGATAATCAAAATGTAATCCTCCAAAAAATATTTTAATTATTACTAAGTTTACAAATAATAAAGCAAAGCCAATAATGCTCTTGTTTTTATAATTCATTATGTACTCCTTTTTTAGATTTGAATAAACTACCAATAATAGCAAATGCTATAGCAAAGATAACCCATTCTAAATTTAAATTATATAGTGGAAGTTTGCTTACAATACTTAAAACGCCAAAAAGCTTATATATTAAGCAAATAATTTTTATTATTAAACAACTTACACATGAAAATTTGTGAACATTAGTATTTTTTATATTAAAGAATGAAAGTAAAGTTAATATAATTATTAAAGGATAAATTATATTAAGAATTGGACTTGCAAAGTTAATAATATTGTTAAGACCAATATTAGATAAAACCATACTAACAATACATATTATGATAACCCAGTATTCATATTTTACAAATGTAAGGCGTGAATACTTATTTGCTACAGACGAAGTTAATCCAACAGCAGTTGTAAAACAGGCAAGAAAAGTAATAATACTTAAAAATATACTTCCATTATTTAATATTTTTTTAGATATTGTTAATAATAAATTATTTTCATTAAAATCAAAATTACCATATTTAGCGCCAATAAAAGATAAGCCAGTATAAATTATAATTAATAAGATTATTGCTATTGAAAAAGAATATATATTTAAAGTCTTTTGTTCTTTTTTATCATATTTTTGAGTTTTCATATATTTAATAATCATGTAAGAAAGTGAACTTACGCATAAAATATCTAAAGTTTGATATCCCATTTGTAGACCTAAATTTACTGAATCTATTGTTGATAATTTGTTGACTAACGCATTTTCATTTTTAAATATACCAACAAAAATAAAAGTTAAAATACTTATTAATAAAACTGGTGTTAAATATTTGCCCACTAACTCAACAACTTTTGTAGATTTATAAGAGAAAATTAATACTAAAGTAAAATATACTATCGAAAAAACTAACATGCTTTTAAAAGAAAACATTGAAAACGATGTTGCAGCGGATCTTGGTATTGCTATTAATGGTCCCATGCAAGCAAGCATTATTACATCAAGTATTTTCGACGGCATTTTACCAATTTTCCCGTATATCAAATTTTCATCATTATTATTTTTTATTAGTGCTATAACGCTTAATATTATAAGTCCTAAATCAGAAAGCAAAAAGAAAAGTAAAGAAATAATCCATTTACTGCCACTTAAGGCACCTATATATGTAGAAAAAAGAATATTTCCTGCTCCAAAAATTATAGAAAATATTGCAAATGCCATTATAAATGAATCTTTAACTTTACTTTTCATAGTCACCTACTATAAATAGTTTATCATAATTAAAATCTAAAATAAATAAACGGATTATAACTTGAGGCTAAAATGCTTATTATACTTATTAAAAAGAGTATAAGAATTATAATATCGCTAAATAATGTCTTTTTAGAAAAAAATTTATTAAATAAAGGAGTACTTGCTAAAATTGCTAAAATAAATACAATTATAGTTCTAACTTTTAAAATTTGGTAATGAAATAAAACATTTATATTACCTATTCCATGTGCTCCAAACAATGTTGAAATAACGTTTAAAAGTGTTTTAGTATTAGTAAAATAGAAAATGATAAATCCAAAAGAAACTATAGTAAACGTATAAATATGTCCAAGTACTTTTGGCATCTTATCTATTTTCTTAAATACATATTTTTCTAAAACCAAAAAGACAAAATAATATAATCCCCATAAAATAAAATTCCAACTTGCTCCATGCCAAAGTCCTGTTAAAAGCCACACAACTAGTAAATTAAAAATATGTCTTAATTTATTACATCTATTTCCACCTAAAGGAATATATACATAATCTTTAAAAAATGTTGATAAAGATATATGCCATCTATGCCAAAAATCAGTAATTGTTCTAGCAATATACGGATAATTAAAATTTTCTAAATAGTGAAAACCTAACATTTTTCCAAGACCTATAGCCATATCACTATAACCTGAAAAGTCAAAATAAATTTGAAATGTAAAACAAATACTCCCAATTATTACACCTAAAACTCCAAGGGAAGAAATAACCGAAGCAAATAGCGTATCACATACATAAGCCATTTCATTAGCTATAACAACTTTTTTAAATAGCCCCAAAATAAATCTTCTTATTCCATCCGAAAAATCAATAAAATTTTCTTTTCTATCATTCAACTCTTCATTAACTGTAGAATATCTAACTATAGGACCTGCAATAAGTTGCGGAAAAGCGCTAATATAACATCCCAAATTAATCATACTTTTTTGAACGTCAACTTCTTTTCTATATACATCAATTACGTATGTTAATATTTGAAATGTGTAAAAACTTATTCCTATAGGAAGACTAATATTTAAAAAATTTTTATTTAAATGAAATAAATTATTTATGTTACTTAAAAAGAAATTTGTGTATTTAAAAATAAATAGTAAGCCCAAATTAAATATAATATCTATTATAAGCAAGGTTTTACGTTTCTTACTATTTGACATAATAATAGCTATATAATAATTAGCTATTATAGATAATATCATAAGTAGTACATAAACTGGTTCTCCATAACTATAAAATAGTAATGAAAAAATTAATAAAACAATATTCCTAGATTTCCTTTTTTTACATAAAAAATAAAAAATTAAAAATAAGGGAAGAAATAAAAACAAAAATATTAAACTAGAAAAAACCATTATTTAATCCTCCCTTCAAGATTATAATTAAGTTCGTCAAATAAAGTTGAACCACTATCATATAAAAATAGCACTTTATGAATATTATTTTCTTTAACATAATTAGTTAAATTAAAATTATTATTTTTATATTCATCATATCTTAAATTAATAACATGTGTTTTATTAAATGATGAAGCAATTAAATAATCTATTTGCCATACATAAGAGTCTCCGATTATAAGAAGATTTTCTTTTGTATCATCATGATAATCATATATTACATTTCCATATTGTCCGTTAAAATATTGAACATAGTAATCATAATATTTGTAATTTCTATCTAGTCTTATTTTACGCGGTTTAAATATCTCTGGTGCAGATTTCCCATTTACTAAAACGTCATAGTTTAAATTAATTGTTACATCTTTTATATAATCATAAGTCAAATCATTTAAAGCAGTCTTAGACATAGAGCCATAAAATTTTTTATCTTTTTTTTCTTCAACAGTTAAATTTTCAAGACTAGAAACTTTTAACATATTAGTAATATCATAATATCCACTTAATGCACCATTAATTGTCCAATGATGATCAGTTTTATAATAAAAATTATTGTATTCTTCTAGACTATCAATATTCATAACTTTAATATGTATATTATCATTTAAATTATTTTTAAAATATGTTACATAACTGCTCAAATTATCCGAAATAAGATTTGTATACTCGTAACTTACAGGTAAATAAATATACATATCAATATCTTTTTCCGATAATTCGTTAAAAAATCTAACTTGTTTTTTTACTTTATCATCTAATACTAACTTAGGATATTTATTAAGTAAATAATAAAAATCATTACGCTTATTATAAAAAATATATTCACCATCACTATTTTTTTTGATTGGAACATTGTGATAAAAAAATCTGTTACTATAAAAATCTATTTTTTGATAAGATTCATTTAAACTATTGTAAAAAGGAAAATAATTAGTTACATGATTTTCTACTTGATTTTCAATTTTTCCAATATAATTATTAAGTTTATCTATTAAGTTATTTTCTTTCTTTGCTTGATATTCAGAAAAATTATCATAATTAATATCTAAAACACTTAATTTAACTAGTAAAAATTTGGTAGGTATTAATAAAAATACTCCAAAAATAACTGTCAAAAAAGATATAATAATAAATTTATTTTTCTTCATAAAACCACCATTTATATTGTATCATACTAAAGGAAAAACATGTATATTATTGTTAAAGTTGCATTTTCTTCGAGAATAAAAGAAAGATTTGTGACTTCATATAAAAGTTCTCTTGAATTACTTGTAAATGATATAACTGCATCCTCTAAAATTTTAAAATAAGGTGAAGAATTTCTAAACCAAAAAGATGAATTACCAGTGGATTTATGTAATATTGTTGTATTTCCACCTATTTCAATCTTATTGCATTCTGCAACTTCATTTCCCGTTGCATAATTATCCTGAATTGTAGTAATAGAATCAATAAATCTAGTTAACCCAAAAGGATGAAAACTTATTTGTGGTCCTACGTAAGTTATATTATTATATTCAACAATTACATTTTGATAATTTGCTGAGTCTGGTACATATATAATTCCATAATAGTTATATCCTGTAATATCCATATTTTTAACTACTATATTTAACGAACGTGAATTAACTGCACTTATTGCACTAGAACCACTTAAATTTTTCATATCTGTAAAAGTATATCTAGAATTTTCATACGTTCCATCTATAGTTATATTAGTCTTTGTTGAAAAAATGTTTATACCACTTGTTAAAGTAATATCATTTCCAAAATATATATAAGTATAACTATTATTACCCTCTAAAATAGTTTTTAATTCATCATTTGTATAAATAACCACAGTTAAACTATCTATAATACACCTTATTATATTTTATGAAGATTATTTAAACTTTGTTAAATATTCATCATTATTTGCGCATTTTAATTATTACCCACTATTACTTTACCATCCAAATTACATATATAACAATTTGGTAGTTTAGATTTTATATGTTCTAAAGCTTTTTGATTTGCTTCTAATTTTCTGCCAATAAGAACGCCTTCTACTAAATTTATTGGTAAACCAAACATTATTGCAGATTCCCTATCAGTGGTAATTGCATTTCTATTTTTTCTATCATTATTAATAAATTTTTCTTTATATCTATAATCTAAAAATTGAGTTAATATTTCTTCATCAAAGTCTAAATTCCATACATCGTTATATGCAAGTTTTTTTGCATAATCAGATTCCATATTTAAAATAAATGCTATCTGCCTTTTATTTGAAACTAAACTTGGAATAAATCGAACTTCTTTTGTTTGCTCACCACTATAAGACCACACATTCTCATCGTTATTTAATTGTTCAGTAATTTCATCAAATTTATGAAATGGTACTAGTTTATTTATAGTCATTGCTTCAGGGCCACGTCCAATTAAATATGAAATAGTAAAACCACTGTATTCATTTATATAATCTGCTAACAATGTGTCACTTTGAATATTCCAAAAACCCACACTATTTTTTATTTTATTTATATTTTTATTTACAGTAAAATCCGTTGATATAAAGCCATGTTCAATAGTAAAATCAAAATTTTCTAATTCTCCAGGAATACCATGCAAAAATGCACCTTGTTTTAATTTAATATTATCATTTACGTTATACTTATTCTTTTCTATTTCTTGCTTATCATCATAAAATAAATTTATTTGATATAGTAATATTTCTTTTGTCTTACCAATAAATTTTTCATTAACATAATTAACAAAGGTTTCTTTATTTAACATTTTATTAACTCCTTAGGAATATTATAACATAAAAAACTGGTTATTAATTTTTACAATATTTACTATTAAAATAATTAATTAATGGTTTAACAGAAATTTCTTTTCCACATAACTTATTTATCACTTCTAAAGATGTATATGCTCCACCATTAATATAAATATTTTTTATTAAAAAATTTGTAATTTCTTTTATCTTGCCATTTTTTAATAGTTCGTCAACACTACCAAGTTGTTTCTGAATTGCCTCAAAAAACATTCCGTCATAAATTGATCCGAGTAAATAAGATGGAAAATATCCAAAATCTCCTTCTGACCAGTGAACATCTTGCATTAAGCCTTCACTATCAGTTTTAACTTCAATATTTAAATACTCTTTTGTTTTTTGATTCCATATTCCTGGTAATTCAGATACCTTTATTTTATCATTAAAAATATCTCTTTCAATTTCATACCTTAGAATAATATGCATACAATATGTTAATTCATCTGCAGATGTTCTTATAGGATTACATTTTGGCGTATTAAGTAATGAAACAAATTCGTCCAAAGTATAATTTAGATTTAGCATATTTTTTATATCATCATAAATAGGAATCCAAAAATTTTTATTCCTACCTAAGAAATTTTCATAAAATCTAGATTGACTTTCATGAAGTGCGCACAAATTTTCCACAGTAACATTTTCATATTTTGCTAAAATCGGAGATATATTTTGCTCAAATAGCGCATGACCTCCCTCATGAATAATCGTTGTAACAAAATCTATTGGGTTATTTGTATAGCTAAAAGCAATTCTTATATCATTTTTACTCATTTTTTCTGTGTAACCATGTGGGTAAATGCCTAAAGTTCCTTTATTTAAATCAAAACCAATATAATTTAGTAAATAATTTGCACACTCATTTAATTGCTGATTAGTATATTCAAAGTATGGTTCTTCTACCTTAATTTCATTATTTGGAATTAGCTTAATAATGCCTTCCTTTAACTTAGAAAATAATTTGTCTAAAAGCTTGCTATCAACTCCATACTCATAGTCACTTAACATAGCATCATAAATATTGCTTGCACTAGGATACATATATTCATAATATGTTTTTGTTAATTTAATTATTTTATCTAAATAAGGTTCATATATTTTATAATCATTTGCATTTTTGGCTTTTCTCCACATTACATTAGCAACCGCTTTAACTTTTGAATATTCTTCATAAAAATCTATTGGGACATTTTTATTTTTTTGATATCGTTTTAACAAATTTTGAATATATCTTTGCTCTTCAATAGATAAATTTTTATACTCTTGAGAATTAATTGCACCATTTAATAAATTGTAATATTCTATGCTAGTTTGTAGGTTAAACAATCTTTTTTCATGATAAGAAATTAAATTTATCAAATCAGTTTCAGAGTCTTTTGGAGCTACAACTCTTAATTCCCATAATAATAAATTTATTGTATATTGAAGATTTGCTATTTCTTCTTGATATTTAAAAAAATCTTTCATAATTTACTCCTTTTCTTATTTTTATAATTTCATCAACTATATGATATTAAATTTTTCTATAAATCAGATTTTCGAAACAATTATATCATATGATTAAATATTTAAAAATCTTTTATGACAAAAAAAAATTTTACTAGTATTTAGTAAAATCAGTTAATCGTAACAACAGTATCTTCAATAATTTTCCCGTCATTTGTTTTTATCTTAAACTTACTATTACAATTATTTCCTTTTATGCATCCAATTGCGGGTTTATAATAAATTATTTCATCAACGTTGTATTTTGAAAAATCACTTATTACATTTTGAGCAAAAATATTTTGATTATAATCGTACCATACATTATAAACTTTACCATCATTGGTTATAACTAAAAGGTTAAACGCTGTTCCAGTTGAAATAGTGTTTGTTCCCTCAATTCTTTTAATATTATTTAAATCTTTATATTTAATAAGATTTTCTTCCATAAATTTAGAGCCATCAAAATCGGTATTATTATATGAGTATAAATAATCTTTTTCTAGATCTTTTGAAGTATCTTTATTTAAATAATAATATAAATTTCCATCATCACCAACAACATATAAAATTGATAGAATTTTATCATTATATTTTTCAATAGAAAATGCTATTTAATCTTTTGGAAGTACAATATCTTGTTGACTATCATTTTTACTATTTTCTACAACATTATTGATATTTTCTATGGTATCATTTTTTATTATTAATTTATCATAGCAAATATATCCAATCAAACAAATTATTATTAAAACTAGTATCATTATAAGTACATTTTTATTATTCATTAAACTACTCTACTTTCATATCAAGTATACAATAAATGATTTTTCAATTCAATGCAAAATTTATATTTTGATTATTTATTTGTTTTCATTAGTTTTCTAGTATATGTGCCATATGAATCATCAAGTTCAACTATACCATAATCATGAATTGGTTCTATATATTGTCCATTAACACCACAATATGTTTCCCAATTATCTGGTTCAACTGCAACTTTCACAGATATATCACTATTTATTCTTGCTCCAATTAAATTATTAATTGCTTGTATTGAAAAAACAGATAACTCACTTTTTTTATCAAATAGTACTCCAAAATATGTTTGCATATTCATACACCTTTTATATTGATTAACAAACATTTCCAAATCCAAAAATGGAATAGAAACATCATCTATAGGAATGCTTTCAATTAGCCCATTAACATATTTAATATAATTTTCATAATAAAAATCTCTAGTGACATTAAATTCCCTCAATAAATCTAAAGGAGAAACTATTTCAGCATAATTTGGATTTCTATTTATATTAGTTAAACTTATTAACCATGATAATTTATCATCCAAATTAGTATCATTAAATCTAATTGTTTTAGATAAAATTTTACTAGCAACTAAGAATGCTAAATATTCACGACACATTGATTGAAGCATATAAATATCCATACTTCTTATATCTAATTCTGCTTTTGGCAATCCAAACGAATCAAAATATAGTGCAATTGGTTTAGAAAAATCAGCTGTATAGGGATAATCCGTTTCAAGACTTTTTAAAAAATTGCTTCTATCTTGACTATTATATCCAAACATAAATAAATGTCTACTTTGATTCATTATTTCTTTTTTTAGATAGTCTTCATTTTTATACATAACCTCACCCACTATATTTTAAAATATATATATTAATTTATTTTTTCTTTTAAAATGCTTTTGTTCAAATTTTTTATAATTTAAATTTAAATATAAATTATATTGTTAATAAATAATTATTTCTATAACTTTTATACAAAGATTAAAACTTAACTATTATAACATAAATTATATTTTTATGAATTTTTTCATTTGCATAATTGATAATAATTGTTTTATTTATATAATTTTACAAATATAATCATTTTTATTTTACCCCTGCTACAGCTTTACTATTCTATATTAATAATTAAAAACATAATGAAATATTTTAAATATTAAGTGATTTTTTTTGATTAATATAATATTCTTGACATTTACCTGAAATTTTAGAAAAATCATCTAAATTAAATTGCATTTGTTCTTGACTAATTTTACCATCACGAACTGCCTGTAATAATCTATTTGAATAAAATTTATAAAAAGTTGTTAATGTATTATTAACAAAATCAATATCAATTATACTTTCCATCATATGTGAGTCAAATGTCATGCAAAAAGATTCCCATGCATTTTCTATACCTAAAGTTCTATCAAATAAATCTTTTACATAAAAAGTTGAATTATAATAACCATACAATAAATCGTTTATTGGTTTTCCATCTTTCAATGCATCTAATCCTTTACCTTCCTCAAAAGATTTTTTAAAATCATTAAATGAACAACATGGATTTTGAAATGCTCTTATAATTACTCGCACAAGTGGGGTATATTTTACATACAAAGGATTAAACATATTTTTAGTACCATCAGGTAAAACGTCATGTGCTAAAGCATCCTCAGTATATGATTCAAAAAAATCTTCTGTAAGAATTTGCAAATGTTGTAATTGCTTTTTATCGATTTGAAATCCATATTGTTCAGCAAATAATCTCATTTTATCCTCTGATGTTTGATTGGGCTTTTGATAAGATAAATAAGATTTAAATGCTAAAAATGTAGTTAATTCATTAAGAATTTCACTAATCATATGACCATAATCAGATTTTATTGATTTGCTAATAACTAATCCACCTAAATCCAGTTCAACTTCACCATCAACTGTATTTCTACCTTCCGTTAAATTGATATTTTGTTTTTTAACAACCAAATGCCCAAATTCGTGTAATGATGATTTAGTTAGCCTCCCAAATGGTGTAAGAAATTCTTTGTATCTTAATTTATAATTTAATGGAAATATCATCCCGGCAGCATCAATCGAGGTACTTACACTACTTTCCACAATTCCATTATAAACATTATTATCTTTCACATAATTTTCCTCACCAAGATCAATTATAGTCACTAAATGTTTTTTTATAATATCTAAATATTTTTCAACATTTTCGGGTGATAATATTAAACAATTAGCAAAAATACATTCTCCTACTACTTGCTTTTGTCTAGCATTTAAATCTTTGAATTTTTCTAAGCATAAAAGACGATTTATTTTTTCTTTTAATTCCATAATTTTATAATCCTCCATATTTATTTAATACTTTCTTTAATAAATGTTAGTAGATTATATCTCTGGCACAGATGTATATAAAACAAGATATTTACCACAACATTGTTTGTATTTCTTTCCGCTGCCACATGTTGTAGGAACTCCCATATTTATAATACTTATAATATTTATAATATTATTGATATTTCAAGGCTTTAG
>CAKOMR010000013.1 GCA_934096705.1 uncultured Bacilli bacterium | reverse complement strand
ATAGATAAACTAGGAAATTATAGAGATTGTCCAGTGCCAACGAAAAAAGATTTAAATATATATTTAGATAATACAGCACCGAATATATCTATAACAGATGTTAATTATAATGGTGGAAGATTGAGTGTAATTTCACATGTAACAGATTCAAATAGTGGTGTTGATAAGGTATGTATTAATCAAAGTACAAGTAATAGTTCGTGTTCATGGCAATCTTGTTCTGGTGGAACATGCACACTTTCAACATATACTACTTTAGGAAATAATTCATACTATATTCATGCTTTAGATAAAGTTGGTAATGCAAATTACAAAAAAGTATCAATAGAACAAATATCAGGAACAATTAGTGATTCTAGGGAGTATTCTGGGCCATATACTGAGTATATTAATTTAAATGGAAAAGTTCTTGACTATACGTATAGTGCCTCTATAGGATCAGTGGATTGTAATAGTAATGGAAGATGTACTGTTTATCCAGAAAATAATTCATATGAGTGCACTAAATCAGAATCTCCGGATGTAAGTTGGGCTGAAGAAGAATGTAATGATGGCGGTTATTTATTTAGAGGTGTATGCACTGGGCCTGATGAAGACTATGATAATTATACTGGTTATTGCGCTTGTTGGCCTAGTGGTGCGCATAGTGGTAAATTTGAAGACCAATATACATGCAGAAGTAAAATTGGTCCAAATTATAGCACGTTTAGTGAGGTAGTTTACACGTGTCCAAGTTGTTCAAATGTTTATCGCTCATATTATAGTTTTAGCGACTTATGCAAAGCAGTAGCCGCTAACGATAGCCGGTGTCAAGGAATTAGTAAAGAAATACATGTACCAATAGTAGCAACAAAAACATGTGTATTTGATGACTATGATCCCGATGTGTATTGTAATTATAGGGATGAAATATTAATTGGAGATAGATGTTATTCATGTAGTAGAAGTAGTGCTTGGTTTGATAGTTACCATGAAGTATGTAAATATGAGACTATATGTCCACAATATGATTATAGATTTAAATATACTTATTACGTATATAGATAGGAGTTAAAATGAAAGATAAAAAAGATAAAACAACTATTATTTTAATAATTGCTGTAATACTTATTATAGTAGTAGCTACTACATTATTCTTTATACTTAAAGGAAAGAAAACAAATAAACCATCAAATAATAATTATCCTGAGTATAGAGAAAAAGTATCAGGGCTTTTAAAAGAAGACAATATATTAAAAAAATTATTTTATTCAAAAATCGAAGCATCAGAAAATCCTGTAACTGTTGATAATTCTACATATTATTTAATTGATGAAAAATATGGATATACTACAATACAACAAATATATGAAAAATTAAGTTATATATATTCATACAATTATAGAAAAAATACATTAACAGATTTAAATGATTACAATTCATTTATGATGCTTGAGGATAGATTGTATATTAATTTTAAAACTAAGTGTAATATACCTGATTTTTCTGAAGATTTATTAAATATTGACAGTGTCGATGAAAAAAATGGCATAATAAAGTATACATATAATAATAAAGAATATGAAGTTATATTTTTGAAAGATGTTTATTTGATTGACTCAACACCATTTGAATGTTAGTATAAGAAAGTATAATTAATATACTTTTTTATTTGGAGTACATATGAAGTTTAAAAAAATTTATATTGAGATAACTAATAATTGTAATTTAAATTGTTCGTTTTGCAGCAAAAGTAACCGTAAAATTTATACTATGAAAGTTGATGAATTTGAACATATTTTAAAAGAAATTAAAGACTATACCGATTTTATTTATTTACATGTTAAGGGAGAACCTTTGATTCATCCTCATCTTGAACAAATTTTACAAATTTCACAAAAATACAATAAGAATGTTTGCATTACCACAAATGGTGTTTATTTAAAAGAAAAATTAGATATTTTAAAAAAATTTAACAATATCTACCAAATCAATATTTCTTTACATAGTGAAAATACTAAATTAAATTATATTGATGATATTTTTAGTGCTGTTGATGCATTAAAAAATATTTGCAATATTTCTTATAGATTTTGGACTTTAGATAATGATTTATTAGATGATAGGTTTAAAATTTATATAAAAAAATTAAAAGACAAATATAATATCACAGAAATAAAAAATAATTTAAAATTAACTGAAAATGTATATATAAGTTTAGCTAGTAAATTTAAATGGCCAAAAATAAATGATAACGTGAGTCATGGATTTTGTTATGGAGGTAAAAGTCACGTAGCAATACTAAGTAATGGTACAGTATCTATATGCTGTCTTGATAGCGATGGTGAAAGTAATTTAGGTAATATTTTTACAACTACCTTTGAAAAGATTATAAATAGTCCAAAATATCTTTCTACGATTAATTATTTTAAAAATAATAAATGTTATTTGGATATATGTAAATCTTGTAGTTATAAAAATAGATTTAAATAATTAATATAGGAGTAAAAAATGAGTAAATTATTAGAAAAAGTATCAGAATTTTCAATGAAAGCCCATAAATGTCAATTTGATAAAGGTGGTCAGCCATACTATTTGCATGTTCAAAAAGTTGCTAGTATGGGCAAAAATGAAAATGAAAAAATTGTTGGTTATTTACATGACGTTATCGAAGATACAAATTATACTATAGAAGATATAAAAGCTTTAGGAGTAAATGAAAAATGCATAGAGGCTATAACATATTTAACTCGTAATAAAAAACTTTCTTACAATGAATATATTTCTAGCATAAAAAAATGCGAACTAGCAAAAAATGTTAAAATTAATGATTTGAAAAATAATATGGATTTAACAAGATTGAAATCAGTAACTGATAAAGACCTTGCTCGCTTAAAAAAATATGAAGATGCTTTAACTTTTCTTGAAAATAATAATAAATAATATTTTAATAGATGGAATAAATATGTTTTGTTATAAGAAAACTGAAAGTAGATAGTAGTTAAATGAATAAAAAAAGGATTTACACTAATAGAACTTTTAACTGTAATAGTATTAATAAGAATAGTATTTGCACAATATATAAATATTAGTTTACTTATGATTATTATTTATATTTTTAATATAAAATTTTTGAATAAATTTATTCATTTTGTATATAATTAACTTGAGTATTTTAATACTTGACAAAATAGTATTAAATCGATATAATTTTCTACGTTAATTTAAATAAGCAAGGAGAGATACAAAATGAAAAAAGATAGTTTTATAATTACTGCAGAGGGGTATTTAAAATTAGAAGAAGAATTAAATGAATTAAAAACGGTTAGAAGACCACAAATAATAAAAAACTTAAAAGATGCAAGAGCTCAAGGAGATTTGTCTGAAAACTCAGATTATGATGCTGCTAGAAATGAACAAGGTCAAGTTGAAGCTAGAATTAAAGAACTTGAATATCGTTTAGAACATAGTGAAATTGCAAAAACTGCTGAAAGCGGAGTAGTTGCTGTTGGCAATACTGTTACAATTTTAGACGATGATGAGGAAGACACATATAAAATAGTTGGTTCTGCAGAAGCAGATGCATTTAACAATATGATAAGTAATTTATCACCTTTAGGAAAAGCACTTATTGGTCATAAAGAAAACGAAACTGTTAAAGTTGAATCTCCAAATGGAGAATATTCAGTAAAAATTGTTAAAGTATGTTAATTAGGGTTTACGTAAGTAAACTTTTTTTATGAAATTTATTTTTTTATTTAAAATTTAAAAGGAAATTTTACTTCTATTGGATATAAGTAAAGTGAAAGGAGAAATTTTGAATGAAAAAATATTTAAATTATATTTTACTTGGATTTATTATATTTTTAATAAGTGTTCAATATGTAATATTTGCTTATTTATATTATAATCGTGATAATAAAATAAATGTTGATTTAGTAAATAATGTTAATAATGAAATAGTTCAAGAATCAAGTGATACAAGTAAATTTTATGTAGAAATAAAAGGAGCAGTAAATAAACCTGGCGTGTATGAATTATATAGCAATAATATTATAAATGATTTAGTAACTATTGCTGGAGGCTTTAAAAGTAATGCTTATACAAATAATATTAATTTAAGTAAATATTTGTCTTCTCAAATGGTTGTTTATGTTTATACCAAATATGAATACAGTTTACTTAATAAAAAAAATGATAATCAAAATGAGTGTAATTGTAGTAATGTTAATCTAGATAATTGTTTAAAAGATGGTAGTAGTATAATTAATGTAAATGAAAGCAGTGATGATTTTATTTCTAATTCTGTGGATAGTGCAAAAACAATTAAAATAAATATTAATACGGCATCTTTAGATGAACTTATTACATTAAATGGTATAGGAGAAGCTAAGGCAAAATCAATTATAGAATATAGAAAAGAACATGGCAGTTTTAGTTCAATTGATGATTTAAAAAATATTTCTGGTATAAGTGATAAAATATTTGAAAAAATTAAAGATAATATTACCACATGAAAAGACTTTTAAATTCTTATTATTTTTGTGTAATTGTAGGAATAATTATTTTTATATTAGTTATATTTAAAACTAAAATTATTAGTTATCATTCTAAATATGGTAATGGAAATACATTTATAACTGGTAAAGTAAGTAATGTTACTCAAAAAGAATATGGTATGTCTTTCATTGTCAAAGATAAAGAAAAAGTGAAATGCAATTTAACTGAAAAAATTGCTTTAAATGATGGTGATGTGGTATCTGTTAATATCAATTTAGCTGATCCAAGCAATAATACTATTCCAAATACATTTAATTATAAAAAGTATCTTTATAATAACAAAATATACAAAATTGGAAAAGTAAATAATATTAAAATACTTAAAAAAAATTCAAATTTATTTATTGGCATCAAAAATTATATAAAAAAATATGTTTCATTTAACTCATATTTAAAACTTTTTATTATTGGAGATAAAAGTGGTATATCAGATAGTTATGAAAATTATAAAGATATTGGAGTAGCACATATACTTGCCATAAGCGGCATGCACATATGTATTTTAAGTTATTTAATTAAAAAAATAACTTTTTTTCTTACTAAAAATAGGCAAGGGTTTATTATTTGCATAATATTATTTTTTTACACGTTTATAGTTTCTTTTACTGCTTCAGTGCTAAGGGTAATTACTACATATTTTTTAAATTATTTAAATGAAGTATTTGAATTAAAAATATCAAGATTTAAAATGTTATACTTTTCTATGATAATATTATTATTCATAAATCCTTTTTATATTTTTAATGTAGGATTTATTTACTCATTTTTATGTAGTTTTTCTTTGATTTTAATAAATAAATATCTTAAGAAAAATTATTTTTTAAATTTAATAATTATAACATTTTATTTAACACTATTTACATTACCAGTAACAGTTAATTTAAATTATGAAATAAATATACTTGTTATTGTTGCTAATTTTATTATGATACCATTTGTTAGCTATATTTTGTTTCCTTTTGCATTAGTAGTACTTATTTTTCCATATTTCAATAATATTTTTAATTGTTTTACTATTTTTATGGAAAAACTTGCAAGCTTAATTAATTATGTTTCAATTACAAAAATTATTATTCCTAAACTAAATGCATTATCTATAATTATATATTATATACTTTTAATTTTATTTGTAATCTATAATAAAAAGAAATACTTTATTTTTATTTTCTTTTTAATAATATTAATAAAATTTGTACCATTTTTAGATAGTAGTTTTAATGTCTATTATTTAGACGTAAATCAAGGCGATAGTATTTTATTAATTCCCCCAAATAAAATTGATGTTACATTAATTGACACAGGAGGAGTGTATGGAAAAAATGTTAGTGAAAATACTATGACTTTTTTAAAAAGTGTTGGTATAACTAAAATTAGTAATCTTATTATTACTCATGGAGATTATGATCACATGGGCGATGCAATTAATTTAGCAGAAAATTTTAATATTAAAAATGTAGTTTTTAATTGTGGTGATTATAATTTACTAGAGAAAAAATTAATAAATAAATTAAAGAAGCAAAATATTAGTTATTCATCTTGTATACAAAGTCTTAAAATAAATGTTTATAATTTAATGTTTTTGCAAACTAAAAAATTTGATAATGAAAATGACAATTCTAATGTTATTTATTTTGATATAAATACATATAAATTTTTATTTATGGGTGATGCTAGTATAAAAAAGGAATCAGAAATTTTAGCAAAATACAATTTAAAAAATATAGATTTTTTAAAGATAGGTCATCATGGTTCTAATACCTCCACAAGTGAAAAATTTTTAAACGCTATAAAGCCTAAATATTCAATTATAAGTGTCGGTAAAAACAACCGGTATGGTCACCCTAAAAATGAAGTATTAAATAATTTAAAAAATAGTAAGATTTATAGAACTGATTTAGACGGAAGTATTAAAATAAAAATAAATAAAGGTAAATTTATAATAAAAACTTTCCCATCGTAAATCTAATTTTTCTACCTTTATAAATAATAAAATGATATAATTTAATAGGTGAGTATAATATGTGTAATATTAATGATGTTTATAATGCTGGTAAACTTTTAATTAGAGCAGTAGATTTACCTAGAGCTCATATGACTAATGGAAAGCTTAGCATTGATTGTTCAACATGGTCAAATGAGTTTGCATGGATGGCTAATAATAATTTTTCTTCAGTATCATCAACTTTACTTATTCCTGGCGTTCCTGTTGAAACTTATAAAAATGTAGGCTTTTTAGTAAATGGAAGTAAAGCCATTTGTCATCATATAGCAATATCGGATAGTGCAAGTAGTGGTAGTGTAGCTGAAGGTACTTTTATGGCAAATAAAGCAGATTTTAATACCTTAACTGAACTTGCAAATTTTATAAAAAATAATAATTACTCTACAATGAATGAAGTGAATATCAATTTAAATTTAGATGCCGTTATTGGTTTTGTATTTTTAAAATGTCCTAGAGAAGATTTGTTGCTCAAAAATATGTTCATTGTTAAAAATTGCATTAAAGAATTAACAGGAATAGATTATCCAATTTATGAGTATAATGGTTTTTTAGGCACAATTTCCGAAGTGGAAATAACAGAACAACTGTATGAGAGACTTACAAAAATGCCTAATGCTTTGGAAAAATCAATTAATGATTATGATTATTATACTGATTATTCCGATAAAATCTTTTATGGAAGCATATTAAGTAATGATTTAAGATTAAAATGAAAACAAAAATTTTTATAAAGCATAAAATAAAATAACATTACATGTATTGTTTATATAGATTGAGAGCCATAAATGGCTCTTTTAATTAAATTAAAAAAAAGGTATAATATAAATTATGAAAGTTTATTTGATATATTCAGACAGTTTTAAAAGAATCAATGAAGAAGTAATTAATATTACTTCGAATTTTAATGTAATAAAATATGATTTGAAAGTTAATAATATACAAGACGTTATAGAAGAAGCTAATTATTTTTCTTTAACAGGGGAAAAAAAGTATATTGTTGTTAAAAGTAATGATTTTTTTTCAAGTAAGAAAAATGCTGAAGATAAAAGTGAAGAATCTCTTTTAAAATATTTAAATAACCCAAATGACAATGCAATTTTAATTTTTACTAGTTTAATATCTTTTGATAAAAGGAGAAAACTTTATAAAAAAATTATGGAAATTGGCAAAGTCATAGAACTTAATCCTTATAATAAGAAGGAACTTGTTTATAAAACTATTGATTTACTTAAAACTAAAGGTTTAAAAGCAAATTATGAAACTTGCAATTATATTGTAGAACATTCATTTACTAATTATGATATTGTTTTAAGTGAGATTGATAAATTATATTTATATTATAAAGAAGGAAGTTTATCTATTGACGATGTAAAAATGGTGGTATCATTTTCAAATAATGGTAATGCATTTAAATTTGCTAGAAATATATTAAATAAGAACATAAGCGAATGTATAAATATGTTAAGGGATTTAGAAATTCTGAAAATTGATCCAAGTATTGTAATAATTAGTATTTATAAAGAATTTCAAATGATTTATCTAATAAAGACATCAAAAGACATCAAAAATTTACAATTCTTGCTTGGAAAAGAGAATTGGCAAATGAATGACTATAATTTGATTAAAGATAATTACACTTTAGAAGAAATAAAAAAAATCATAATCAAACTTGCTGATTATGATTATAAATATAAAAGTGGACTAATTGACAAAAGTATTGCTCTTGATTTAATAACTCTTGATTTATGTGATTAGATATAATTAATCTTTTTGTAATTATTAAAAGAGATTTTGCCAATGTTATATAAAAATTCTTTACCTTTTACTTGAATTATTTCGTTGATTTGATTATCAACTTCGGCTCCTGCACCTTTATGAAGATTAAAACCTGAATAACTACTTAATTTATCCATTTCTTTAATAAAAATATATCTTGCTATTACTGATGCTGCTGCAACGCTCATGCATTTACTTTCTCCCTTTGTATAAAATTTTATATTTCTTAATGTTGAATCATCGTCTTTTAAATAACTGTAGAATTTTTTTTCAGCTACAAACTGATCTACTACAGCATACTTATAATCTGGATTATATTTTTTTACAAGATCCATTAATACTTTATTATGCAATACTGCTTTTATTTGAACCATATTATAATTTTTATTTAAAACTAAATCGTTAAAATCTTTATTGCATAAAACATAAAAAGTGTAGGGTATTTCTTTCATAATAATTGGTGCGATTTTTAAAATTGTTTCATCGGTTATTTTCTTTGAATCTTTAATTCCAAGTTTTTCAAGTTCACTAATTTTTTTACTTGATACATAGCTTGCTACAACAACAATTGGGCCAAAAAAATCCCCACAACCTGTTTCATCACTGCCAATTGAAGAGTAGTAAACATAAAAATCTGATTTATCCTTATCTTTAGAAGTTTTATCTTTTACAGTATTCTCAACGGCTTTGCCTGTAAGTTTTGCTTGCATGCTTTGCCATATACTTGCTTCAATATCTGCTCCAATTCCCTGAAACATTACTTTGCCTGATTCATACAAAGTTATTGATACGTCATAGTTTTTTGCTGCGAATAATGAATAAGGAGGCTTTTTAGGCAATTCATAATTTTTATAAAAATTTATTAATTTTTCTTGTAATCTTTCATCTAATTTAAATACTACACAGTTCATTTCATCACCTATAACTAATTTTACTAAAAAAATTTATAAAAGTCATCTTATTTAAAAAATAATTGTGCAATATTTACTTTATTTTTTATAAATGTTATTATATAATTAATAATAGGAAAGAGGTTAAAGAGTGAAAGTTATTGTAATCGTTTTAATATTAGTATTGTTATTAGGTGCATTTATTGGTTATAAAAAGGGAGCAGTTAAAGAGTTTTTTGAATTAATTGGTACAGTATCAATTATTATTATTTCTTATTTATTAAAAGGCTTTTTGACTACTGCATTAATTAAATATTTACCATTTTGGAATTTTAAGGGATACGTTGGTTTATATTCTTTGAATTTTTTAATATATGATATGATTTCATTTGTAGTGATATTTGTTCTTTTATATTGTATATTAAATATTTTAATTAATTTAGCTGGTTTTATTGACAAATTAGTTAAATATAGTGTTGTATATGACATTCCTTCGAAAATACTTGGCGTTATATTTGGAACTATTAATGCATTAATTTTTTGCTTTCTTATTTGTTATGTAATGCTTCAAGTGCCATATACACAAAAATATGTTAGAAAAAATACTTTTGCTACAAAAATAGTTGAAAGAACACCTGTATTAAATGTTGTATGTAGTAAAGGTATACTTACTGCTGAAGATGCATATAATAAGCTTGATAGTTTCTCATTTAAAGAAGAAGATATTGATAACATGAATTTACAAATTGCAACTTCTGTAGCTAGATATGCACTTGTTGAAAAGCCATTAATTCAAGCTACAATTAATAGTGGAAAACTTAATTTAGATCATGTTATAATAGCATAAGAAAGGAAAATATATGATTAAGCATATTCAAAATGAAAGTGAATTTTATGAATTAATAAAAGAGCCTGTAATAGTTGATTTTTATGCTGATTGGTGTGGACCATGTAAAATGCTTTTACCAATCCTTGATGAAATTGATTTTGCAGATGTCATCAAAGTGAATGTTGATGAATATCCTGAGATAGCTAAAAGATTTGGAATTATGAGTATTCCTACATTACTTTTTTTTAAAAATGGTCTTGAGCAAAATCGTGAAATTGGTTATCGTGGTCTTGATGAAATAAAAGAATCTTTTAAAAGTATAGAATAGTCACACAAAATGTGACTTTTTTACTGAAAAAATTTAATTTTAATATGGAATTTTCACGTTTGTTATGTTATATTAATAAAGTAATATTTTTCTATGGAAAGCCTGACAAACTTTTGTTAACATAGAAACGCATAAGTGCGATAAAAAGTTAAGACCTAGAAGTAAGGTGGTACCGTGGAATTTTTTCTGCCCTTACAGTTTTCTAGGTTTTTTTGTTAAGAAGGAGGATTTATATGATTACAAAACCAAAAGGATGTTATGATTTAACAGATGAAAGTGCATTAAAGTATCAAAAAATAGTTTCTACAGTAAATGCTTACGCTAAAATATATAATTATAAATATATTAGAACTCCACTTTTTGAAAGTAGTGACTTATTTAAAAGAAGTGTCGGAGAAAGTGCAGATATTGTTCAAAAAGAAACTTATGATTTTACTGATAGGGGTGGAAGATATTTTACTTTAAGACCCGAAGGAACTGCTGGAGTAGTTCGAAACTTTATCGAAGATAAATTATATGGTAACCAAAGTAGTGTAGTAAAAAAATACTATATTGGTACGATGTACCGTTATGAAAGACCTGGACTTGGTAGGAATCGTGAATTTACTCAATTTGGTGTTGAGTGTATGGGCTCAGATGATCCACTAATGGATGCCGAAGTTATTTCCTTAAGTTATAATATTTTAAAAGAACTTGGTTTAGATGTTACTGTTAAAATTAATAATTTAGGTTCTCTAAAAGATAGAGAAAATTATAAAAAAGCTTTAGTTGATTATTTAAAACCACATATAAATGATTTATGTGAAGATTGCCAAAACAGAATTAATATTAATCCACTTAGAATACTTGATTGTAAAGTTGATGATGAAAGCGAAATTTTAAAAAATGCTCCAAGTATTTTAGACTATCAATCGAAAGAAAGTGAAGAAAGATTTAATAAAGTCCTTTCATATCTAGATTATTTGGATGTAGATTATGAAATTGATAATACTTTAGTTCGTGGACTTGATTATTATGATTATATGGTTTATGAGTTAAAACTTAATGATTCCCTAGCTTTAGGTGGTGGTGGCAGATATAACCACTTAGTAAGCACTTTAGGTGGCCCTGAAGTTCCTTGTGTAGGTTTTGCCTGTGGGATAGAAAGAATCATCAATGAAATGGCAGAAGTAAATAAAGACAATCTTGATGTATATATAATGTGTGTTAATGATGAAGAGAAAATGAAGGCAAACATACTTACTCAAGATTTGAGATTAAATAATATTATGTGTGAAACTAATCTTTTAAATAAAAGTTTAAAAGCTCAGTTTAAAGAGGCAGATAATATGGGAGCAAAAAATTTAATTATTTTAAATAGTGAAGATTTATCTAAAGGGCTAATTACTGTTAAAGACAATGTTACTAAAGAGGAAGTAAAAGTACCTGAAGATGAAATTATAGATTATATTTTAGGAGTGATATAAATGGATTTAGTGGATTTATTAAAAGAAATTAAAGATTATGAAGGAAAAAATGTAGAAATAAGTGGTTGGATTAAAAACCATCGCCCACAAAAAGAATTTGGTTTTATTTCATTTAATGATGGAACAACTCAAAATGGCATTCAAGTTGTATATGATAAAAATTTAGATAATTTCGAAGAAATATCTAAGTTGCTTATTTGTTCTGCTATAAAAGTTAATGGAACTGTTACAGCATCAGAAGGCAAAGATGACTTTGAAATTAAAGCAGAAAGTATTGAAATTTTATCATCATGTCCAGAGGACTATCCAATTCAGCCAAAAAGACATACTAGAGAATTTTTAAGAGAGCAAGCATATTTAAGACCTCGTACAAATCTTTTTACTGCAGTATTTAGAGTAAGAAGTTTAGCAGCTTATGCAATTCATGATTATTTTAGAAAACATAATTATGTATATGTTCATACACCAATAATTACTGCAAGTGATTGTGAAGGCGCTGGTCAAATGTTTCAAGTAACTACTTTAGATTTAGGTAGCAAGCCGGATTATACTAAAGATTTTTTTGGAAAAAAAGCTTCCCTTACGGTATCTGGACAACTTCAAGCAGAAACATGTGCTCTTGCATATAAAAAAGTATATACATTTGGACCAACATTTAGGGCCGAAGAAAGTAATACTAAAACTCATGCTGCAGAATTTTGGATGATTGAACCAGAAATTGCATTTGCAGATCTTAATGAAGATATGCACATTATGGAAGATATGCTTAAATATGTAGTTAAATATGTTTTAGATAATGCTATCGATGAAATGAAATTTTTAGATAGTTTCGTAGAAAAAGGTTTAATTCAAAAACTTACAAATTTAGTAAATTCAAAATTTACAAGAATAACTCATGAAGAATGTATTAAAATTCTCCTTGAAAGTGGTAAAAAATTCGAATTTGAGCCAAAATATGGTGAAGATATAGCAAAGGAACATGAAAAATATATTACAGAACATTTTAATGGACCAGTATTTATATATAATTGGCCTAAAGATATCAAAGCCTTTTATATGAAACAAAATCCAGATGGAAAAACTGTTGCTGCAGTTGACTTAGAAGTACCTGAAGCTGGAGAACTAATGGGTGGAAGTCAAAGAGAAGAAAATTATGATAAATTACTTTCTCGTATGAAAGAACTTAATATGGATACAGAGAGCATGAAATGGTATTTAAATTTAAGAAGATTTGGTTCATGTGTTCATTCGGGATTTGGAATGGGATTTGAAAGACTTATTATTTATCTTACTGGAGTAGATAATATTCGTGATGTTATTTTATTCCCAAGAACAACAAAAAATTGTGAATTTTAGAAAGGAAAAATTATGAATAGTAATAATATATATCGTAATAAATACTGTGGTGAAATTACCGTACAAGATGAAGGCAAAACTGTCAAAGTTGCGGGCTGGATTAATTCAATTAGAAATCTAGGCAGTCTAGTATTTATTACTTTAAGAGATGAAACTGGCATTGTACAAATAATTAGTGAAGATACTGAGAAATTTGCAAATATTACAAGAGAAAGTAGTGCCACAGTTACTGGAATAGTTCAAAAAAGAAGTGGTAATGTTAACCCTAATATGAAAACTGGTGAAATTGAAATAGTTTTAGAAAATATAGAAATATTAGGAAAATGCGTTAATACTCTTCCATTTGAAATAGCTCATAGTAAAGAGGCTAGTGAAGAAACAAGACTTAAATATCGTTATTTAGATTTAAGAAATAGTTTAGTACATGATAAAATAGTTTTTCGTAGTAAAGTTGTAGATTTTATTCGTAAAACTATGAAAGAAATGGATTTTACAGAAATTACAACCCCAATAATAACTGGTTCTTCTCCCGAAGGAGCAAGAGACTTTGTTATTCCATCAAGAAATTATCATGGAAAATTTTATGCACTTCCTCAAGCACCTCAAATATATAAACAACTTTTAATGGTATCTGGTTTTAATAGATATTTTCAAATTGCACCGTGTTTTCGTGATGAGGACTGCCGTGCAGATAGGACCTTAGAGTTTTATCAATTAGACTTTGAAATGAGTTTTGCAACTGATGAAGATGTTTATGAAGTAGGGGAAAAAGTATTTTATAATACATTTAAAAACTTTACTGATAAATATGTTTCACCAATTCCTTTTAAAAGAATTCCATTTAAAGAAGCTATGCTAAAATATGGCTGTGATAAACCAGATTTAAGAAATCCTCTTATTATTGAGGATGCTTCAGATATTTTTGAAAATAGCGAATTTAATGGTTTTAAAGGCAAAACCGTTAGATGTATTAAATGTCAAAATGTTTCTAAAAGTAATTCTTGGTTTAAGCATTTAGAAGAATTTGTTAAATCTAAAGGTGCTAGTGGTCTTGCGTATTTAAAAAAACAAGATGGAGAAATTAAAAGTGCTATACTAAAATTCTTATCAAATGAAGAAATAAATTTATTAAGTGAAAGATTTACTTTAGAGGATAATGATGTTTTATTTATTCTTGCAGGTGATGAACACATTATTAAAGTTGCTGGACTTTTAAGAAATTATTTAGGAGAAGAACTTGAATTAATAGATCATAACCGTTATGAATTTTGTATTGTTAATGATTTTCCATTTTATGAATATAACGAAGAAGATAAAAAATGGGATTTTGGTCATAATCCATTTAGTATGCCACAAGGGGGAATTGATGCTTTAAATAATATGAACCCTGGAGATATTGTTGCTTATCAATATGATTTTGTCTGCAATGGCAATGAAATGGCTTCAGGTGCTGTAAGAAATCATGATATTGATATTATGAAAAAAGCTTTTGAAATTGCTGGATATGATGAAGATACTGTAAAAGATAAATTCAGAAGTCTTTATACAGCCTTTACTTTTGGTGCTCCTCCTCACGCTGGAATGGCTCCAGGAATTGATAGAATTGTAATGCTTCTTACTGATGAAGAAAATCTTCGTGAAGTTCAAGTATTCCCACCAAATGTACAAGGAATGGATCTTTTGATGGGCAGTCCAAATACACTTACTGAAAAACAATTAAAGGAATTAGGCATTACTATTACGGAGGAAAAATAATGTTTACTAAAGACATAATAAATGATTATGCTGATAAACTTTTAATAGGACTTAGTGATGAAGAAACTAATCTTTTAGTAAAGGAATTTGATGTTATAAATGATAATATGGCTAAAATAAATGATGTAAAGGGGTTAGAAAATGTTGCCCCTTTACATTTCCCTCAAGATTTAGAAACAAAAGAAATTCGTGACGGTAAAATTTCGAGAATGATTGATATAGATGATGCACTTAAAAATTGTGATGATTATATTGATAGAGAAGTTGAAATTGTTAGGGTGGTGAAGTAATGAATTTTTATGATAAAAATATTATAGATTTACATGACGATTTAGTGAGTAAAAAGATTACTTCAAAAGAACTTATTGATTATTCAAAAAATAAAATTAATGATATAAATGAAAAATATAATGCTTATAATTTAGTTTTATCACCAAATGAAGAAAATGATATGACAAGCGTTTTATCAGGAATTCCTTATGCAATGAAGGATAATATTTCTACAAAAGGAATTAGAACTATGGCGTGCTCTAATACTCTAAAAGACTATGTACCTATATATGATGCAACTATTTATGAAAAATTAAAAAAAGCAGGCGCTATAATGATGGGAAAAACAAACATGGATGAACTTGCAATGGGTGGAACTGGTCTTACAGGAAATACAGGCATAGTAAAAAATCCATATGATGAAGAAAGAATTACTGCTGGTTCTTCTGCCGGAAGTGCTGTTGCTGTAGCAACAAAAACAGTACCTTTTGCAATTGGAACTGATACTGGAGATTCAATTAGAAAACCTGCAGCGTATACTGGCGTAGTAGGATACAAACCAAGTTATGGTCTTATAAGCAGATATGGACTTTTTGCTTTTGCTTCATCACTAGATACCATTGGTGTTATTACAAACTCCACTCTTGATGCTGCTACTGTTGTAAATGAAATCAAAGGTTCTGATGAAAAAGATATGACTTCAATTTGCGATATGTATAAAATAAATTTAACTGATGATTTTGAAAAACTTAAAAGTAAAAAATTATTTTATATCAAAGAAATAGTTGATGAATCAAAATATACAAATCCTAATACTTTAAAAATAATTAAGGATTTTAAAAAACTTTTAGATACATTAAAATCTCGCGGATACGAAATTTATGAAGAAAGTATTGATGAAGCACTTTTAAAAGCATTAAAACCAGTTTATACATCAATATCATGTGCTGAGGCAACTTCAAATGACTCAAACCTTACAGGAATTAGTTTTGGCCATCGTGAAAATGGAGAGAATGCTTTAGATGTAATTAAAAATTTTAGAACTAAAAACTTTTCTTCGCTTATCAAAAGAAGATTTGTAATTGGATCATTTATTTTACAGAAAGAAAACCAAGAAAAATATTTTATTAATGCAAAAAAAGTAAGAAGAATTGTAGTAAATACGTTTAATGAACTATTTAATAAATATGATGGACTAATTCTTCCAGCACAAAGTGATATTGCACCAAAAATTTGTGATACTACAGATGAAATGGGTAAAGATGAAAATGTACTCGATAACCATTTAGTAATAGGAAATTTCGGTGGTTATCCATCAATAACACTTCCATATAATAAACTTAATTGTATGCCTGTTGGAATAAATATTACATCTGGATATAAAAATGATAGCTATATGCTTGCAATTGCAAATGATATAGAAAAAATTATTAAGGAGGAAATCCATGACTAAATTAGTTGTAGGTCTTGAAATGCATGCTGAGATGAAGAGCGATACAAAAGTATTTTCACCATCATCTAATGTGTATAATAAAATGGCTAATGTTAATATAAATGAGATTGATTTAGCTTTTCCTGGATTTATGCCATCTTTAAATAAAGAATGTGTAAAAAAAGCTGTAGAAATGGCTTTAATATTAAAATGTGCTGTTGCCAAATATATGCTTTTTGATAGAAAAAATTATTATTATCCAGATCTTCCAAAAGGCTATCAAATAACTCAAAATACTAGACCTGTTGGTATTAATGGAAATTTAGAAGTATCACTTAATGGAAGTAAATTTAATGTAGAAATTTTAGATATCCATTTAGAAGAAGATGCTGCTGCTCTTGATCATTTAGAATCTTTTTCTCTTATTGATTATAATAGGGCAGGCGTACCACTTCTTGAAACTGTTACTGCACCATGTATGCATTCAGCAGATGAGGCAATAGCATTTTTAGAAACAATGTGTAGAATTTATAAATATACTGGTATTTCCGAAGCCGATACAAAAAAAGGTCAAATAAGATGTGATGTTAATGTAAATCTTATGGATGATAATGGAAACTATATTACACCAAAAGTTGAAATTAAAAATGTTAATAGTTTAGCAAATGTTAAACTTGCAATTTTATATGAAGAAAAAAGACAACTTGAGGCTCTTGCAAATAAAAAGGAGTTATACCAAGAAACTCGTAGATTTGATGAGGCAAGTGGAACAACAATTCATATGCGTAGTAAAGCCGACGCAATTGATTACAAATATTTTGTAGAACCTAATATTCCACCTTATGAAATAACTGAAGAGTTTATTCAAGATGTAAAGAAAAACATTCCTGTTTTAGCAGATGAGCGTAAGGAAAATTATATAAACAATTTAGGACTTGACGAATATAATGCAAACATATTAATTAAAGATATTAATATTGCTAATTACTTTGAAAAATGTGTGAATGTAGGAATTAAGTCAAGTGACGCTGCAAACTATATTAATGGAATAATTACTTCCTATATAAATGAAAAAGATATTAATATTAGTGATTTTTATTTAAAACCAGAATATTTAAAACAAATTAATGATGCTAAAGAAAATGGAATTTTATCCTCAAAACAAGTAAAAGAAGTTTTCTATAAATCTTTGGAGGAAGAAAAAGAACCTAAAAACTTTATTTCTAAAGAAAATGCTCAAGTAAGTGATGAAGGCTTAATTGAAAATATTATTGATAATATTCTTTCATCACATGAAAATGAAATTTTGGAATATAGAAATGGTAAAACAAATATTTTTGATTTCTTTGTAGGTCAAGTTATGAAAGAAACAAAAGGCAAAGCAAACCCAATTATTACAAAAGAACTTCTTCATAAAAAACTCGATTAGTAATATATACTATGTTAAAATTCTGATTAGAGGTGATTAAATGGAAAAATTTTTAAACAAAAAAAGTTATAATTATTTATTTTACTGGTAATCTTGGAGCACAATATAAGGGAGTAGTTACATCTTTGGATGACGAATTTATATGTTTAGATGAAAATATGTTTATAGCAAGAAAATTCATTATATCAATAATTGTAAAATAAAAAAATATATAAAGCGGAAAAACGTACCTATTCTTAAGGAAAGTGGTATGCTTTTCCGTTTTTGATTTTCTTAAAAAATAATATAATATATTTAAAAAAATAATTTAATAAGTAATGAAAATATGTTACAATCAAATTAATAATAAAGGTAGGTGTGACTTGAATAATTATTGTACAAATTGTGGTGAAAAACTAAGCAAAAAGGATTTAATATGTAAAAAATGTAATGCTCCTATAATTGATTTGCCGAATAATTATGCATATGAATCTAAAACATGGAAAAAGATAAAAAAAATAATTTTAATTGTATTTGGAATAATAATTTTATGTATAGGTACTTCATATTTAACAAGTGAAATATTAAAAGCAGTGGAAATTAATAAATTACAAAAAAAATATATAAATCCTTATATAAAAAATAATTATAATGATAAAAATTATAACATAGAATTTGACTATATTGGTAAATGCATAATATCTGGAGATTGTGTGTTTGATCCATTAATGGGGTGTGATGGTAGAAATTGTTATGAGTATGAGTATTTAGACAAAAGTGAATGTAAGGCATATTATTTTAAAATATCTGGAGATAGTGAGGAATTTATATTAACATTAGTTAACAAAAATAATGAGTTTTATGTTGTAAAAGGTAAAAATATTTATGGTGAAAATGAGGATGGTAATATAAATGAATAATTATTGTAGAAATTGTGGAGAAAAGTTAAATTCTAATGATAAACAGTGTCCTAAATGTAATGCAAAAGTTTTTGAGAAAAGGATAGATGTTAAACAAAAAAAACTAGAAATAAAAGAATTTAAAAGGAAAGAAACTATATATGTAATTATAATATTTTCATTATATGCCATTGCTTATTTAGTGGCACACTTAAATATATCAAAAAATAATAATTTTGTTAGCAATACTTCATCATTATTTCTTTTAGGGTCAGTTATAATTTTAGTATATGCAAGAATTACATTAAATAAAAGTATTATAATTAGGGTATTATTTGGTATATTAATTGGAATTATTATAATAAGTATAATTTGGATTATATTTTTATTTGCAACTTGTGGTAGCATTTTTAATAGGGACTATTACTAAGATGTTTAATACGAAATTACCTTTATATGGCATTTTTATCATTAGTTCATTTATTATAGGATTAGGGGTTATTTATAAAAACACAAAACAAATAAATTTAACAAAAGATGAAACAATGGGATTACTGATATATATATTTTTAGGTTCTATTTTTGGGGCAAAATACTTTACTTTTTTTACTAACTATTATAAATATAATGGCGTATTTGATTTATTAAAAGTGGGATTTTCTTCTTATGGAGCCTTAATTGGGATGATGATTATGTTGTTAATTTTTTCAAGGCAGTACAAAAAAAGTTTTAATAAGTTATTTTACTGCGTTTTGCCTTCCGTTCCCATTATGTATGCTACTGGCAAAATAGGATGTTTTTTAACTGGATGTTGCTATGGAATTAAGTATAATGGCCCTTTTAATATTTCATATAATTATTCTTATTTTGCACCCGCAGGAGTTAAACTTTTTCCAGTTCAAATTATTGAAACTATAGTATTTATTTTAATATATTTTTGGATAAGAAATAAAAAATTAAATAGAGTAAATGCTGGATGGACTCTTGTATGCTGCGGAATTTCAAAGTTTTTATTAGATTATTTAAGAATTAACCATGCAAATGTCTTTATATCAATAAATCAAATATTTAGTATTTTTTTTATAGGTATTGGCTTATTTTTAGTGATAAATAAAAATTTAAATGAATAAGGTTCTTATTTTTATTATTAAAAACTTGAAAAGCTTTATTTAGTACCAGATCCAATATTAATTAAAAACAAATTTAAAATTTTTGTGTAAGTATTCATTATAAATTAAAAAATTTACGATTATTTTTAAATTCATTTTTCCTTTTTATAATAAATTTATTCTGTGAATTTTAATATATTAATTTACTACTAAGTGTTTAACGTGTTATAATTTACCATAGAAGGAGTGTGTTATTATGTGGCTATATATAGTTATAGCATTAGTGGCTTTTATTTTTTTATTTAGCTTTATTACATACAATAATTTAGTTAGTTTAAATAATAAAGTTGTAGAAGCATTTTCAACGATGGATGTTTATTTAAAAAAAAGATGGGATTTAATTCCTAATTTAGTAGAAACCGTAAAAGGTTATGCAAAGCATGAAAAAGATACTTTAGAAAGCGTAATAAATTTAAGAAATGGCAGCTATGATAATTTAAGCGATGAAGAAAAAATTGTTCTTAATAATAAACTTGCAAATAAGATAAGTAAAGTGATGGCTTTAGTAGAAGATTATCCTGATTTAAAAGCAAGTGATAACTTTAAAAACTTAAGTAAACAGCTTACTCAAGTTGAAGATGAAATAGCAAATTCACGAAAATATTATAATGGGGTAGTACGTATTTTCAATAATAAAGTTGAGATGTTTCCAAGTAATATTATTGCTAATTTATTTCATTTTAAAAAGAAAAGCATGTTTGAAATTAAAAACTATGAAAGAGAAAACATTAAGGTAGAATTATAGGACTTATTTATGATGAAATTAGTAAGTAAGCTTAGATTATTTTTTGTTCTTTTTATTTTACTTTTTCCTACAATCGCTTATGCAAATAGTGATTATACCATTACAAGTTACGATGTAAATATTATTGTTAATGAAAATAATACGCTTAATATTACCGAAAAAATTGGTGCGTATTTTACAACCCCAAAACATGGTATATATAGAAAAATTCCTATATATAATAATGTTAAAAGACTTGATGGAACTAGTTCAAAAGTGCGAGCAAAAATTAGTAATATAAAAGTAAATAATAAGAGTAATATATCCATCACTAATGGCTATAAACAAATTCGAATTGGCGATGAAGATACGCTCGTATCTGGTCTTAAATATTATGAAATTAGTTATTTATATGATCTAGGTAAAGATAAATCGAAAAAATATGATGAATTATATTTTAATATAATTGGTAATGAATGGGATACAAGTATTTCAAATATAACTTTTACTATTACAATGCCAAAAGAATTTGATAAATCTAAAATTGGTTTTTCTAGTGGCTATAAAGGTTCTACGGATAGTAGTAATGTAGTTTATAATGTTTCTGGAAATACTATTTCGGGTTCTTACACAAAAACTTTAAATGCAAATTCTGGTTTAACAATTCGTTTAGAACTTCCTGAAGGGTATTTTGTAAATGCTCATAGTAATATTAATTTATATGAGTTATTTACGCTTTTATTTCCGGTAGTATTACTATTTATAAGTTTTATTTTTTGGAAAGTTTATGGAAAAAACAAATATATAATAGAAACTGTAGAATTTTATCCACCTGAAGGGCTTAATAGTTTAGAAACCGCTTATATTTATAATGAAACAGTTAAAGATAAAGACGTGACGTCATTATTAATATATTTGGCAAATAAAGGATATATAGAAATTGTTGATAAAAATATTGAAGTTAATGCTAAAAAAGTTTCTTTAAGTAGTGCTGCAAGAAAAAATGCTGATAAAAAAATGATAGAACTTCAGAATAAAATTTCACTTGAAAAGGAAAGCGATCCTAACTCAAAGAAAATTAAATATTATGAAAATATGCTTGATATTTATAATAATATTGATACTCCTATAGATTATGAAAAATATGGTGTTTCTTCGGAAAATATAGATACTAGTTCAAAAAATAAATTCGTTATAAAAAAACTTAAAGACTATGATGGAGCAAATTTATTTGAAGAAAAATTTTTAAATGGTTTATTTAAATATGATAGGTCATATGTAACAGATAAAATGCTTTATAATGAATTTTATAAAACAAATGAAAGTATAGTAAAAGATGTAAAAGATAAATGTCATGATTTATATTTTGATAAAAAATCAGAAAAATCAAAAAAAATAATGCAAATGTTTGAAATTTCAATATTTGTAATAATTAATGTTATACCTGTAATAGAGGTAGGAGATCCACAAAATGCAGCTGGTTTTTTAATGTATCCGGGAATTGCTTTTGCCTTTGCTTTACATATTTTATTTAATGAAAACTCTTTTAAATCTAAAATATCTGGCATTTTATTTTGCACTTTATTAGGTGGCCTACCATGGGCCTTTACCATATTGCCATATCTTAAAAATAGTAACATATATTTAGTAAGCTATGTTATTGGTATTATTTCTGTAATTATAATTTATTGGTTTAGAAAAAACTTTAGGAAAAGGACTGAACTTGGAAATACTCTTTATGGTAAAATTAAAGGGTTTAAGAACTTTTTAGAAACGGTTGAAAAAGATAAATTAAATGCTTTAGTAGAAAAAAATCCTAATTATTTTTATGATATTTTACCGTATACTTATGTATTTGGTATTTCTGACAAATGGATAAAAAAATTTGAATCCATTTCATTAAAAACTCCTGATTGGTATAATAGTAGAAGTGCTTTTGATAATTCTTCGATAAATACATTAATGCATAGTACAATGAATAGTGTTTCAAAAGCAATGACAAATAAACCGCTAAGCAGCAGTTATAGCTCTGGAAGCAGTAGTTCATCGAGTTCTAGCAGTTCTTCTGGTGGTGGCTCTTCCGGAGGCGGCTCTGGTGGCGGAGGCGGAGGTTCTTGGTAAATGACCTTTTGCCTTTTTTATTGTAAAATAAATGTATTTATATTGTAAAAGTCTAATTACAATGTTAAAATTTTGGTAGGTGTTAGTATGAAAAAAAGATCAAAAACAATTATATTAATTAGTATATTATTTTCTTTATTTTTATTAATGGGTTATTCTATCAATAAAACTGGCAAAATTAATTATTTATTCAAAGAATTTAATAGTCTTAAAACAATAGCATTTTTTGCAATATTTTTTATTATATTTTATAAATTACTTGTTTGGTTATATGAATTTTTTGATAAAAAAGAAATGAAATCTAAAAACTCAAAAATATATGAATTTATTTTTGAAAAAAGGCCAATTTTAATTCCATTTTTAATTTTTCTTATCGTAGGGGTTCCTATATTAATTATTTATTATCCGGGACCAGTACATTGGGATGGTCTAAAACAAATAGGTTATTTTTATAATATATTTCCATGGTCAAATCATCATCCTGTATTTCCTACGATATTAATGGGAATAAGCATGAAAATTGGTAGATTTTTAATTAACGATAATTTTGGCGTTTTCTTATTTACATTTCCACAGTATATTTTTTCGGCATTTACTTTTTCATATATGTTATCTTTTTTAAGAGAGCTTAAAGCTCCAAAATATTTAATGATAACAACATTTATATTTTTCTTATTGTGCCCACTTTGGTATATTAATGCATATACGCTTGTAAAAGATACGTATTATTATTTAATATTTATATTTTTCTTTATATTCTATATTAAGTTATATTATGATCAAAGTAAGAAAAATAAAGTTTGGTTAATAATATTTTCTCTTTTACTAATGCTATTTAGAAATAATGGTATATATGTTGTTTTACTTTCTTTTATAATTGCTGCGATTTTTAATAAAAATGCAAGAAAAGTTTTATTAAAATTTTGTTTAGTAGTTATATTATTTCAAACATGTTATAATGTAACCATCGGTTTATGTGGTATTACTCAAGGAAATAATAGAGAAATGCTTTCTGTTCCAATTCAGCAAACTGCTAGATATGTCACTAAATATGAACTTACTATAGATGAAAAAGAATTTATTGAGTCAGTGTTTCACATGGATATTGGTACTATTCAAAGAAAATATGATGCAGAGCTTTCTGATCCGATTAAATTTTCATTTAACGCTAAAGGAAGTACTTTAAAAGAATATTTTGTTTTATGGTTCAAGATGTTTTTAAAACATCCCAAAGTATATGTTGATGCTTTCTTAGAAAATTACTATGGATATTTTTATCCTCCGAAGAAGGAATATAAAGATGGTCTTGCACAATTTGAAATGGTTTATAATGCTAAAGTAAACACTGGTTATTTTGATTTTTATTATATAAAATCGCTAAAACCTGCAAGATCATTTGTTAAAGGTGCAATTAACGAAATTAGAGATTTAAAAGTTATTGATTTATTATTTAACGTTGGAACATATACATGGGTTCTTATTATACTTATGGGCTATGCATTATACAAGAAAAGATATGATAAAATTATTTTGGCAATGCCACTTATAATAACTCTTGCATTTTGCTTTGTATCACCAGTTAATGCATATGTTAGATATATGTATCCAATAATAGTGGGATGGCCAATTTATATGGCTTTAGTATTTAAAAAAGGTAAAATCAAATAATTATTGGTTTTGCCTTTTTATTATGATTTTTGAATTGTTTTTAAAAATAAAATATGATATTATTTAATAGAAAGTAGGATGTTAGAATTTATGAAAAGAAAAGGTATGTTATTTGTAATTGGGTCTTTACTTATTTGCTCAGTATTTTTATTAACTGGCTATATTGTTAATAAACGTAAAAGTAATAACCCTAATTCCCATATTTCAGAAAAGACTAATAACTTGTTTGATTATAATTTTTCTAAAGAAAGTTTATTAAATGATGATAATAGTCTTGTAAGTCCAGTTTCGATTGCTTATTTACTTTCTATGATTAAATCTGGAGCAAAAGGAAATACTTTAAAAGAGTTAGAACTAGTATTAAATAATTATAATTTGACACCACTTATTAATACAGATGAAAAAGTATCAATGGCTAATAGCATTTGGATTAAAAATGGTTATAAAGATGCTATTAATAAAGAATATGTTGGCGGACTTAAAATTAACTATCGTAGTGATATTATGTATGATGATTTTAATGGTGCTGCAAACATCAATAATTGGGTAAAAGAAAAAACATACAATATGATAGATAAATTATTTGATGATAGTGATATTACGCCAGATACAATAATGGCCTTAGTAAATGCTATTGCAATAAATTTAAAATGGGAAGAACCTTTTAATTGTAATAGTACCACTATGGAATTATTCGATGAAAAAGATAATGTACATATGATGCATTCTACAGAAGATTATCTTGAAAGTGATTATTTTACTGGATTTGTTAAAACTTATAAGTCTTTAGAGGATGAAACTCAGTTTGAATTTATTGGCTTGCTTCCTAAAAATAATGTAAATGAAGTAATTGATAATTTAAGTAATGATGTTTTAAAAAAATCTAAAACTAATGATTCAGCTTTTATAAGCATTCCAAGATTTAAGTATGATTATGATGTAGATGATTTAAAAGGAATCTTAAATAAGATGGGAATAAATGATTTATTTTCCGAGGATAAAGCTGATTTATCTGGTATAATAAATGGTATATATGTAAGTGTAATAAAACAAAAAACATATATAGATTTTATGGAAACTGGTACAAAAGCAGCTGCTGCGTCCGGAGCATTATTTGATAAAAATTCTCCTGCAGGAGTAATTTCCCACGAAGTAAACTTTAATAAACCATTTGTTTATATAATTAAAGAAAAAAATAGTAACAATATATATTTTGCTGGTATAGTGAATAATCCAACTATATATGATGCTAATAATAGTATTTGTGAAGAGTAAGAGGGTGTAAAAATGTTTGGTAAAATACTTTACATAAGTGACAGTATGGCATACGTTCAAAATTTAACTGGAGGTAATGCCACTGCTGATTTAATGAACTTACATGTAATATTTGAAAGTAATGGAGAAAGAATTTTAGGAGAAATTACTGAAATTAATGCTGATCAAATTAAAATTAGATTTTTAGGAGAGTATCAAGGAAATAGATTTTTAAATGGTGTACTAAGAAAACCTCTTTTATCTTCGAATATAAGAATAATTAATGGTGAAGAGCTTCTTGCTTTGGTAGGAACATATAATGAAAATAGTTTCGTTTTGGGGCAAAGCGCAATTTATAAAAATTTTACTGTATGTCCAAATATAAATGATTTGTTTTCAAATCATTTAGCTATTTTTGGTAACACTGGTTCAGGTAAATCATGTGGTGTTTCAAGAATGGTTCAAAACATATTTTTAAATGAACATACAAAAGTAACTAATGCTAATATGTTTATATTTGATGCTTATGGTGAATATAAAAATGCATTTAGTTCAATAAATAAAATTAATACGGAATATAATTATAAATTTATTACAACAAATCCCAAAGATTCAAGTGATGTTCCTTTAAAAATCCCAGTTAATTTACTAAAACTTGATGATTATGCATTATTACTTCAGGCAAGCAAGCACACACAACTTCCTATACTTGAAAGAACTTTAAAACTTGCTAAAATTTTTGCAGTTGATTCTCCAGAATCTAGAAAGTATAAGAATCATTTAATTGCAAAAGCACTTTTAGCGGTATTATTTAGTAGTGAAACAACTGCCCAAAAGAAAAATGAAGTATTTACAATTGTAGAAACTTGTCATACACCAGAATTTAATTTTGATTCTACTATTCAGGGACTTGGATACACAAGATCATTTAGTGAATGTTTTGAAATCGACTCTAATGGTTATTTTGGTGAATCAGTTTTAATAACTGAATATATTTTAAAACACATTAATGATGAAATTGAAAATGTAAAACCAGATGAAAATGCTTTCTATACATTAAAAGACTATTCTAAAGCATTAGAATTTACTTTAATTTCCGAAGGATTTTTACATAACGATACTTTAGTTGATGATGCATCAATATTAAAAGTTAGACTTGCAACTATTCTTGGTAGTGAAATTAATAATTATTTTGATGGTAGCAAACATTATACAAATAATGAATTTATTGATAATTTAAAATCATTTAATGGTAAAAAGGCACAAATAATTAATATTAACCTTGAAGATGTTGATGATGTATATGCAAAAGTAATTGTAAAAATTATGTGTAAATTCTTATTTGACTACTCAAAATCATTAGAGAAAAGAGCAAGCATTCCATTTCATTTATTTTTGGAAGAAGCACATAGATATATTCAAAAAGATAGTGATACATTTTTGCTTGGATATAATATATTTGATCGTATTGCTAAAGAAGGTAGAAAATATGGTGTAATTCTTGATATTATATCTCAAAGACCTGTAGAAATATCTGATACCGTTATTGCACAATGTTCAAATTTCTTAATCTTTAAAATGACACACCCTCTTGATATTAAATATATTTCCGAAATGCTTCCAAATATTAGTGCCGATATTATTGAAAAACAAAAAACACTTCAACCAGGAACTTGTGTATCATTTGGTAGTGCCTTTAAAATACCGATGATAGTTAAAATGGAAATGCCAAATCCAATGCCATATTCATCAAACTGTAATGTTTCTTCATGTTGGAGATAAAATAATAATTACTGACTAACAATAGTCAGTTTTTTTATTGAACAAGAATATTAATTATTATATAATATAATTCCAGGTGAAAGAATGAACGAAAATGAAAAAAAATTAAAATCCGATCTTAATTATTTAACCGATAAAAGACAGAGATTTGAATCTTATAAAAAAGAGCTTAGGGAAAAGGGAACAAAGATAAGGCAAAGACTTAAAGCTGGTAAAATCCTACGTATTTCAGTACCCCTTTTAGGGCTATTACTATTTAAAATGAATTACGGCATTGTTTATAATGGGTTTGTATATTTAATTTGTGTCGGAGCAATTGAAATTTATATTACACATAAAGAAGAAATCGATAAAAGTAATTTACTTATTTTAGACGTTGAAATGAAAGAAAATAATGCTGATATTTATAAAAATGCAAAAGAAATTGATATTATAAAACAAAAACTTAGTAGAATAAAAACTGAAGATAAAGAAATTGTCCCATCACAAAATAAAAATGCTGATTTTGCTCCCTTGGAAATAGATTTTTCCAGAGCAAGAAGATTTAAACATTGATCTTCTTTTTTATTTACATAAAATTACTGTAAAATAAATTTGAATTTTTTTAAGAGTTTATATATGATTTATCATTATTAATGTCAAATTTTAATAAATTAGTTTTAAATAATATAACTTTTTGATATAATAAAATTACCTAGTTGATAGTTTATAGCGTATAAAACCGACTAAAGATAGAAATAAGGGAATCTAATTAGGTTATGGTGTAGAATGCTTATTCATTAAGTACATAAGAATCCTAAAATAACTTATGTGATGCCCACCTGCG
>CAKOMR010000012.1 GCA_934096705.1 uncultured Bacilli bacterium | reverse complement strand
GGTGCTGCTCCAATTATTGCAGAAATTGCTCAAGAACTTGGATCACTTACAGTTGGTATAGTTACAAAACCATTTAAATTCGAAGGTAAAAGAAGAATGGAAAATGCTCTACTTGGTTTAGACGATTTAAAAAAGCATGTTGATACATTAATTGTTATTCCTAACGATAGATTAAGAGATATAATCGATAAAACGACTTCATTTGATGATGCATTTAAAGAAGTTGATAATGTACTTCATAGAGGTGTACAATCAATTTCTGATCTTATAGCTGTTACTGGAGTAATAAACTTAGACTTTGCAGATGTTAAAACAGTTATGGAAAAAAGTGGCACAGCAATTATTGGTATTGGATGCGCTGCTGGTGAAAATAGAGCAATTGAAGCTGCAAAACAAGCTGTATCAAATTCACTTCTTGAAGAAACTATTGATGGTGCAAGAAATGCTATCGTAAATGTAACTGGTGGAAATAATCTTACATTATTTGAAATTGAAGATGCAGTTGAAACTGTTAGAGAAGCTGCAAATAATGATGTAAATATTATCTTCGGTGCTATTAAAAATGAAAATCTTCAAGATGAAGTTATTGTTACTGTAATTGCTACTGGATTTGATGAAGACGTAAGTAATGAAACGTTATTCGAAGGAGAATTACCAAAAAGAAAAACTCCAGAGATATTAGATAATGACTATGAAATTCCTCCATTTCTAAGAAGTCAAGATTAAGAACTATTAATTTAGTTCTTTTTTTTGACATTTTTTACAAGAATAAATTTATATAATAATTCTGGTGATACTATGGTTATATATTTAGACCTTATTTTATTACTTAATTTTGCTTATGACTTTTTAATTATTTTAACAGTATCATTGACTCTTAAAAGAAAATTAAAACTTTATAGATGCATTTTGTCTGCATTTGTTGGTGCATTAAGCATATTTTTGTTATTTTTGAAAATAAATAGTATTATTTTATTTTTATTAAAAGTATTTATTAGTTATCTTATGTGCATAATTGCTTTTAAATATATAAGTATTAGATATACCTTAAGCAACATTTTTTATTTATATTTAACAAGCATTATTTTAGCGGGTTTTTTATATTTATTAAATGTTGAATTTTCTTATAAACATGTGGGAATGATATTTGTTAATAAGGGTTTAAATATAAATTATTTATTTTTAACCATAATATCCCCAATTATTCTTTTTCTTTATTATTTAAGTAATAAAAAATTAAAAGACACATATAATGATTATTATAAATTAACTATTGTTTTTGATAATTTTAAAATAGAATGTATAAGTTTATACGATAATGGCAATAACCTTGTTGATCCAATTACTTCAAAAGGAGTAATTATAGTAAATGAAAACTTACTGAAAAAAATATATAATATTCGTTCTCCAATGTATGTACCATATAAAACAATAAGTGGTAGTAGCGTCATGAAATGCTTTAAACCGAGTTATATTATTTTAAATGATAAAAAAATATATAATTATTTGATAGGTGAAAGTAAAATTGATTTTACTGATGGAATAGACGCCATATTAAATAAAAAATTAAAGGAGGAAAGTTATGTTTAAAAAATTATTACAAAAACTAAAATTAAAATATCAAGAAGTATTTTTTGTAGGAGCTACTGACAAACTTCCACCACCACTTGCTAAAAAAGAAGAATTCGATTATTTAGTAAGGGCAAAGTCAGGAGATGAAAATGCTAAGAATAAATTAATTGAACATAATTTAAGACTAGTGGTTTTTCTTGCAAAAAAATATGAGAGTACTGGCTATGATATTGAGGATCTTGTATCAATTGGTTCAATTGGTTTAATTAAGGGAATTAATACTTATAAAATTGATAAAAATATTAAACTTGCTACGTATGCCTCAAGATGTATATCAAATGAAATTCTTATGTATATTCGAAAAAATAAAAAGAGCAAGCAAGAAGTTTCTTTAGATGATACATTAAATTTTGATGCAGAGGGAAACGAGCTTAAATTATCTGATGTTCTTGGAACTGAAAATGATTTGGTAGATAAAGAGTTTGAAAGAAAAGTGAATAAAGAATTTTTAAATAGGGAAATTGAAAATTTATCACAAAGAGACAAACAAATTATGACGCTTAGATATGGACTAAATAATACAAGAGAATATACGCAAAAAGAAGTTGCTGTGATGTTAGGTATTTCTCAAAGTTATATATCACGTATTGAAAAAAAAGTTATAAATAATTTGCAGTCTGTCATTAGTTAAAGTGCTTTCTAGCACTTTTTTATTGTATATAAATAATAATTATGCTATTATTTTTTTATGAGAAGTTTAAAAAAAAATAAAAAAATTATATATGTAATTTTAGCGATAATATCAGTAGTTTTAATAATTAATTTAGGGTATTTCATAATAAATAAATATAATGATAGTTTAAAACCTAAAAATAGAATAGAAAAGAAACTTGAAAAGGTTAAAGATGAAGATATTACTGATCTTTTGATAACTATAGCGGATACAAATGATTATAAAACTTGCTATAATAATTCTCTTCATAATTATTTATTGAGAAGGTCAAATTATGATACAAATGATGCATATAATATGGTTTTAAAATATGCACTTAATAATAAAAGTTTAACTAGCGATTTTAAAATTAAAAAAAGTAATTTAGAAAAAATATTTAACTATTATAGTTTCAATTTTTCATTTAACGCCTTTATTGATTATTTAAAAACAAATAATTTAGTTATTGAGAGTGAAAAAGATTATACATTTAATTATGTTAATGATGACAATTGTGCAGATTCAGCATACCACGATATAAATTTTTGGTATGGCAATTATGATGATGTAAAATCAAATAAAAAGAGTAATTTAATTACAATGAAAGATGTAGTTTTCTTAAATGATGATACTACTGAAATATATTATTTTGTATTTGAAAAAAATAATAATTCATATAAACTTAAGGACATTATAAAGCATTTTAATTGAAAAATTTGTTAAAATATTTTATACTTATAATAGGGTAGATATGAATAGAAAAGGGCAAGCATTAATTGAGTTTATTATTATTTTACCAATATTTATTATGTTGATGTTGGCTGTTTTTGATTATGTAAGAATTTATAGTGAAAAAAGTAAATTAGAAAGCATTATGGAAGATGTTATTCTTGATAATAATACTGATACTAATGTTAAGCTTACTAAAAAACAAATCGATGGTAATAAAGTTGAGTATACAGTAAGTAAAGATATTGACATTTATAGTCCAGTATTATCCGTTATTATAGGTAATAATTATGAAGTATCTACGAAAAGGGTAATATATGAATAGGAAAGGGCAATCTCTTGTTTTATTTATTATCATTTTACCAGTTATATTAGTTTTATTTTCTGTTTTAATAGAAACTGTTTATATTTCTTATCAAAAGCAAAAATTATATTCAGTAACTAAAACAATAATTGCATCTTCACTTGAAAGAAATGATAAAAATGATATAATTAATTTATATAAAGATAATGATATTGCTTTAGAAAGTATTGATATATCAAGTGATTTAGGTGTAAGTATTAAAGCAAAAAAGAAGGTTAATAGTTTAATGGGTAAAATTATTAATAAAGAAAGTTATATTATTTATGTAGACATTACGGGGTTTAAAAAAGATGGTAGAATTGTTTACCAAAGGGGCTAGTATGAAAAAAAGTAAAGGAAAAAGTATTTGTATTTTTAGTGCTAAAGGTGGTACAGGAAAAAGTATAACAACCCTTAATTTAGCGGGTATTTTTTCCATGCAAAATAAAAAAATTCTAATTATAGATTATGATTTATCATTTGGCTGTATTGGTACATATTTAAATAAACCTTATAAAGAAAATATATACAATATTATGCAAGATTATTCTAATAATCGTTTTGAAAGTATTTCTAGTTATATAACTAAATATAATGATAATATTGATTATTTAGCTACGGTAAAAGATCCTAGACAAGGAACTAAAATTAATCCTTCATGTATTGAAAATATTTTAGAGAAATCTGCATTTGAATATGATTATATTTTAATTGATACTGATAGTGAGTTAAGTGAAAAAAATATTTTTCTTTTAGATATTGTAGATAATATTCTTCTTATTATGAATAATGATTTGGCAAATATAAAAAATATGCATAACTTAATGAAAATATTTAATGATGCAGACAAAAAGAACTATAAAATTCTTCTTAATGAAAGTAATAATTTATATAAAAATTACTTTAGTATGTATGATATAAAGAAAATGATAGGTGCAAATATTGATTATTATATAGATAGTAAATTTTTTATTAAAAACATTGATAACTATATTTATGATGGAAAAATTATTACTCTTGATCCAAAGTTTATAAAAAGTTATCCTAAAATAAATAAAGTTTTTATGGCTATATTTAATGATATGGAGGATAATAATGAGTAATTTAAGAGCAATGTTTGATTATGAAAAAACATATAAAGATAATAATATAATAAATGATTATGATGTATTTAAAGATAAGAACTTACTTGATAGTCTTCGAACAAAGATTGTAGAAAACATTATAGATGCAAATTTCAAAGATACAAGTAATATTACTGAATTTATTAATACCGAAATAAATAAAGTTACTGAAGGAATAGATTTATCGAATTTAGAAAGAAGTCATTTGTATAATTTAATAGAAAATGAAATAAATGGATATGGTCCGTTGACTGAACTTTTAAAAGATGAAAATATTACAGAAATAATGGTAAATTCTCCGAGTGAAATTTACATTGAAATTGATGGAAATCTAATTAAAGATGAAAGTATTTCCTTTATTAATAATGAACATATTATTAGGACTATTCAAAAATTAATTGAGCCGATGGGAAGAACAATTGATACAACAAGTCCGATGGTTGATTCAAGACTTAGTGATGGTTCAAGAATTAATGCTGTTATTCCTCCACTTGCGACAAAGGGTCCGGTTATTACAATTAGAAAATTTAAAGCATCAATATCAAACGTTGATGAACTTATTCGTTTAGGAACGCTTACTGCAGAAATGGCAACATTTTTGGAAGCTTGTGTAAAATCTAAATTAAATATTTTAGTTTGTGGTGGTACTGGTTCAGGTAAAACAACACTTTTAAATATTTTAGGAGGATTTATTCCAGAAAACGAAAGAATTATTACTATTGAAGATGCCGCAGAATTAAGACTTTCTCAGCCTCATGTAATCTCACTTGAGACAAGAACTACAAATTATGAAAGTAGTGGAGAAATAACAATTAGAGATTTAGTTAGAAACTCTCTTCGTATGAGACCTGATAGAATTATTGTTGGTGAGGTAAGAGGAAAAGAAGCATTTGATATGTTGCAAGCAATGAATACTGGCCATGAGGGAAGCTTAACAACACTTCATGCTAACGGTAATATTGATGCTCTTCATAGACTTGAAACTATGGTTTTAATGGCTAACATTGATATACCAGTAAGAGCAGTAAGAGAGTATATTTATAATGCTATAAACATTGTTGTGAATATAGAAAGACTTGCTGATGGAAAAAGAAAAGTAAGCTGTATTTCGGAAGTTACAGATATTGATAATGATGATATAAAACTTAATGACATATTCACTTTTGTTCAAGAGGGGATTACTAATACTGGTGAAGTAAAAGGAAAATTTAGTAAAACTAAAAAAACTTTGAAATGCTTAAAAAGACTGGATAGTTACGGATTTAAAGATATTAAAAATATTTTTGATAAATAGAAAGGTTTAAATGGAAGATGTACTTATAATAAAATTAATTATTATATTGACTTTGTGCATAATATTTATTATATGTACATTTCTTTTCGTGAACTATTTTTATTCATATAAAAACGTTAAAAGAATCGAAGATTTTTCACTAAAAAATAATTCTTTAAATGAACTTAGTTTTATTGATAAAATATTAAAATTTTTACTTAAGATAGTAAAAAAAATAACAAGTTTTAATAAAAAATCTGTATTTTTAAAAAAATATTCTAAAAAACTGGATAAATATTTGATATATAGCAAAAATACAAGACTTACATGTGATGATTATATATCCATTAAAATTTTATATACAATCTTTGTAGATTTGTTATATTTAGTTACTTCGATATTAAAAAATAATCCAATTAATATATTTTTATTTATAATTTTATCATTTGTATCATTTTTTGTTATTGATGGTGTAATAATAGTTATTTACAAAAATAAAAGAAATAAAATAGAAGATGGTTTACTTCAGGCAATAGTAATAATGAATAGTGCTTTTAAAAGTGGGAAAAATATTTATCAAGCAATTAATATAGTTAAAACATCACTTCCAAGTCCAATTAAAGAGGAGTTTGAAATTATTTCTAAAGATATTAATTATGGCCTTGATTTAACAACTGTATTTGAAAGATTTTATAACCGAGTTAAAGTTGAAGAAGTAAAATATATAACGTCATCATTATCACTTTTAAACAAGACTGGTGGTAATATTGTAACTGTATTTAATATGATAGAAAAACATTTTTATGATAAACTTAAAATTAAAAATGAACTAAATTCTTTAACAAGTTCCAGTAAAATGCTTTATAGAATGCTTATATTTATTCCGTTTGTATTTATTTTTACCATTTATTCATTAAATCCTAATTATTTTAAACCACTTGTTACTACGAATTTAGGATTTGCACTTGATATAATTATGCTTATTTTGTATGTTATATACATACTTGTGATAAAAAAGATAACTAAGGTGGAAAAAGTATGAAAGTAAGTAGTTTTTATAAAAATATATATTCTTCGATAACTATTAAAAATTTAGAGGAAAAATTTGCTTATTTATCATATGATAAAAAAAATAATATAAATACTTTTCTTGGTGCTAGACTTATAGGTTCTACTCTAATATTTATTATTTCGCTTTTATTTTTTACTTCGGGATATTTTATGGCTCCACTTTTAACATTTCTATTTTATATATTGTTTGAATACTTTTTCGTAGATTTAAAAATTAAAAAAAGAGCTAGAAAACTTGAAAGTGATGCAATATTCTTTTTTGAGGTTTTAAACTTAACTATTCAAAGCGAAAGAAATTTAAAATTATGTATAAGTACAACTTGTAATAGCATTGATAGTACAATAAGTGATGAATTTAAAAAAATGCTCAAAGAAGTTTCTTTAGGAAAATCTTTAACCGAAGGACTTAATGATTTAATGAAAAGAATTCCTTCGAAAAGTGTATGTAATGTTATTTTGAATATTATTGAGGCAAATGAGTTTGGCAATAGTATAGAATCAGCCCTAAATAATCAGATCAATTATTTAACTGATAAAAGAATTTTAGATATTAAATCAAGCATTAATAAAATGCCTATGAAAATATCAATAGTATCTGTTTTAATATTTTTACCACTCATGTTGATTTTGATAATTGGACCAATTTTAATAAATTATATTTTGAAATAGAAATATAATTTTTTTTATTTTATGGTATACTATTTATAGGCATATAATATTTTGCTTTATGAAAGGTATGTACAATGAAAAAATTAATACTAATTGATGGAAATAATTTAATGTTTCGTAGTTATTACGCAACTTTTTATAGTGGTGCTGCTATGAAAAATAGTAAAGGTCTTCCTACGAATGCTTTATTTAGTTTTGTATCAATGATAAATAAAATTATTAAAGAAGAAAATCCTTTATATATAGCGGTAGCATTTGATGTTGGCAAAAACTTTAGAAAGAAAGAATTTAGTTTTTATAAAGAGGGAAGACAAAATACACCAGATGAATTAAAATTTCAGATGCCTTATGCAAGAAAAATTTTATCCGCAATGGGAATTAAATATTTAGAACTTGAACCATATGAGGCAGATGATATAATTGGTACATTGGTTAAAATGACTGAAAATGATGAAACTTTTGATAGTACAATAATATCTTCGGATAAAGATCTTCTTCAATTAATTAATTTTGAGACTGATGTAAAACTTTTAAAACAAACTGGTTATATTAGATTTAATGAAAAAAGTTTTAAGGAAGAATATGGTATTGATCCAATTAATATAATCGATTTAAAAGCCTTAATGGGTGATAGTTCAGATAATATTCCAGGAGTTAAAGGTATAGGAGAAAAAACTGCTTTAAAACTTTTAAGAGAATATAAAACAATTGAAAATTTATATGATAATATAGAAAATATTAAGGGTTCTGTTCATGAAAAATTAGTTACATATAAAGATGATGCATTTATGTCAAAAAAAATTGCTACAATTTATAAGGACGTGCCACTTGAAATAAACTTAAATGATTTAAAATATAATGGACCTGATAATCAAAAACTGTATGACATATATTCAGAACTTGAATTTAATTCTTTACTTTCAAGTATTCATAAAGAAAATGTAAATGAAAAAATTAATTATATAAATGTAGATGAAAAAATTAATGTTGTTTTAACTGATACAGTTGCTCTATATTTAGAATCTGATAGTGATAATTACACAAAAGCAAATATCTTAAGTGCAAGTTTATACGATGGTAAATTTTATTACTATTTTTCGAAAGACAATTTAAAATATTTGAATTTAAGTGGTAAAAAAGTTATTAGTTATGATAGTAAAAAAGATAGTTACTTACTTGGTAAGGAAATTGATGCTCAAGTAGACTATTCAATAATTTCTTATTTAAATGGATATAATGTTAAAGATGATATTTCTTTAATAAGCCTAAAATATGGTTATGAAATACTTACATATAATAATTTAATTAAACTTTATGAAAATGAGGAATATATTCAAAATGAGTTACTTAAAGTAAAATTTATGTATGAAAAATGTGATGATATAATAAATGAACTAAAACGTAATGATGAACAAAATGTTTATGGAACTATTGAACTCCCACTTTCTAAAGTATTATGTAAAATGGAGCAAAATGGTATTTTAGTAAATGTTAAAGAACTTGATAGCCAAAAGAATATAATTGAATCAAGACTTAATGAAATAATTAATAAAATTTATGAATATGCTGGAGAAACTTTTAATATATCTTCTCCGAAACAATTAAGTTATATTTTATTTGAAAAAATGGCTTTAGGAAAAGGCAAGAAAAATAAAACGAGTTTTAAGACCGATGAAGCTACTTTAGAAAAACTTAGAAGCGTTCATCCAATTATTGATTTAATATTAGAATATCGTGGGCTTATGAAACTTAAATCTACATATATAGAAGGCTTAAAGGAATATATTCAAACTGATAATAAAATTCATACAATTTTTAAACAAACAGTAGCTAGAACAGGAAGACTTTCCTCAATTCATCCTAATTTACAAAATATTCCTGTAAAAGATGATTTTGGTAAAAGCATTAGAAAAGCATTTTTACCAAGTAATGATTTACTTCTTAGTTTAGACTACTCACAAATTGAATTGCGTATTTTAGCGGATATGGCTGATAGCAAAACAATGATTGATACATTTAATAGAAATGAAGATATACATACAAAAGTTGCCGCTGATATCCATGGTAAAGATGTAAGCGAGGTTACAAAAAAAGAAAGAAGTGCCGCTAAAGCAGTTATATTTGGTATTGTGTATGGAATAAGTGGATTTGGCCTTGGAGAAAATTTAAATATTTCGAAGAAAGAGGCTGATGCATTTATTGAAAAATACTATCTTCTTTATCCTGAAGTAAAAGTGTATATGGAAAAAATGATAAACTTTGCTAAAGAAAATGGCTATGTTTATACAAAATATGGCAGGAAAAGAACTATTAGTGAAATAAGTGATGCCAATTTTATGGTAAGAAAATCTGGAGAAAGAATGGCAATAAATACTCCGATTCAAGGAACAGCTGCGGATATTATAAAAATGGCAATGATAAAAATTGATGAAATATTTGAAAAAGAAAAGTTTGAAAGCAAATTAGTGTTACAAATTCACGATGAATTAATATTTGATGTAAAAAAAGAGGAACTTGAAAAAATAATTGATATTGTTAAGTATGAAATGGAAAATATAGTTACTTTAAAAGTTCCGTTAAAAGTAAGTACTGATACTGGATGTAATTGGTATGAACTTAAGTAGGAGGAAGTATGCCGGAGTTACCAGAAGTAGAAACAGTTAGAAATTATTTAAAAGCAAATATTTTAAATAAAAAAATATTAAATGTAGATGTATTATACCCGAAAATGATAGAAAATGATGTGGATTTTTTTAAGAAAGAGTTAATTAATCATTTTTTTAAAGATATCCACAGAAGAGGAAAATATTTAATTTTTGAACTTGACAATTTTTATCTAATATCTCATTTAAGAATGGAAGGAAAGTTTAATATAAAACCAGTTCAAGATGAAATATCTAAACATGAACATGTAATATTTTATTTTGATGATTTTTCTTTAAGATATGATGATACGAGAAAATTTGGTAGAATGAAAATAATTAGTAAAGATAGTTTAGATGATTACTTTAAAAATGTTGGCCCCGATGCAAATATTGTAAAAAATGATGACCTTAAAGATATACTTTATAAAATAAATAAATCACAAAAATGTATTAAAACTATTTTACTTGACCAAAGTATAATTTCTGGAATTGGAAATATTTATGCTGATGAAATTTTATTTAAAGCAAAAATTAGTCCATTTAAAAAAGGCAAAGATATTTCTTTTGATGAACTAAATCAAATAGTTTTATATAGCAAAGAAATTTTAAATGAAGCTATAAAATACAAAGGAACCACTATAAAAAGTTTTACTTCTTCTTTATACCATAAAGGAGAATATCAAAATTATTTAAATGTCCATAAAAAAGAAAATGAAAAATGTAAAGTATGCTTAAATATTATAAAAAGAAGTAAAATTGATGGAAGAAGTACATATTATTGTCCTTGTTGTCAGAGTGTAAAATGAAAGAGACATTAATTACAATATTATCATTTATTTTTCTTTTAATCGGAGCGTATTTTGGATATAAAAAAGTAAATAATATGAATCAGGAAATTATTAAACATGATTCTATGCTTTTTGTAAATTACGAAGATAATAATATTTCTACGAATATAGATCTTTTTAATACTGAAACAGTTTTGAAAACAAAAATGAATGTAAAATATGAAAGTTCTATAGATAAAGATATATGTTTAGATATATATCTAAATGCTTTAGGCGATTATGATAAAACTATTGGAGTTGACGAAGAAAATAAAGAATTAACATTTAAAGTTTTAAATGATGAAAAAGTTGTGATTTCAGAAAGTGAGATTCCATCATTTAAAAATGAAGAAAAAATTAAACTTGGAAGTATTAGAATAAAAGCAAATACAAATGAAGTATTTGATGTAATTACAACATTTTATTTAAATGATTTGGATCAAAATCATTTATCAAAAAGTTCAATAGATTTTATTTATAATGTTCAATCAAATAATTGTTGACAATAAGTTTTAAGAGTGTTATTTTATTTATAATTTTGGAGGGATAGTATGAATAGACTTTCAATTGAAATGCTCATTAATTTAGTAAATGAATATAACCCTTTAGAAACAGAAAAAATTAAAAAGGCTTATACCTATGCAAGTGAAAAACATAATGGTCAAAAACGACAAAGTGGAGAAGACTATATTGTTCATCCCTTAATGGTTGCCTATATTTTAGCACAAATGCACGCTGATGCAGATACTGTGTGTGCTGGACTTTTACATGATACTTTAGAAGATACAAATGCCTCAAAAGAAGAAATTAGGGCTTTGTTTAATGAAAATATTTTATCGTTAGTTGATGGTGTAACTAAACTTTCTACGATTAATTTTAGTAGTAAGGAAGAGCAAAATTTAGCAAATACTAGAAAAATTATTACGGGAATTATATATGACCCTAGAATTATAATTATTAAGCTTGCAGATCGTCTTCATAATATGAGAACACTTGACTTTAAAAGTGAGGCAAAGCAAATTGAAATAGCAAATGAAACAATGAGTATATACGTTCCCTTAGCAAGTTATATTGGCGCATATCATATAAAAACCGAACTTGAGGATCTATCTTTTAAATATTTAAATCCAAGTAAATATTATGAAATTTTAGAATCTAAATTTAGATTTGAAGCAGATAATGAAGAAAGTATATTCGCAATGCAGAAAAAAATTCATAGTTTTTTGCTAGATAAAAATGTCCCAAATTATATGAAGATTAGAACTAAAAATATTTATGGAATATATAAAAAAATGCAAAAAGGTTTTAGCTTATATGAAATGCACGATTTAGTAGCACTTAAAATAGTTGTTGATATGATTGATAAGTGTTATTTAAGTTTAGGCTATGTGCATAGTTTGTATAAACCCATAAACTATAAATTCAAAGACTATATTGCAAGTCCTAAAACTAATATGTATCAAAGCCTTCATACAACAATTTTTGGTCTAGATAATCAGCTTTTACAAGTACAAATACGAACTGATGCAATGGATAGAGCAAATTCATTTGGATTAACTGGTTATTGGGATAGTAACCATGAAAATGTAAAAGATGTAATGCTTGAGGATTTAAAGAGTAAATATCAGTTTTTTCAAACGCTTTCAAAATTAAACTTGGAATATCCTGATAATGCGGATTTTATATATCATGTTAAAAGGGAACTATTTTCTGATATTATTCATGTATTTAACTCTGATGGAAATGTAATAGAACTTCCTAAAGGAGCTACAATAATAGACTTTGCTTACAAAGTAAACTCAGGAAGTTCAAATATATTAATTGGTGCATATGTTAATAATAATTTAGTTGGTCCTAACTATGTTCTTAATAATAATGATAGGGTATATCCCTTGTATAATAAAAAAAATAATGATTTAAAAAGAGAAAAGAAAAAAGATAAGTGATTTTTCTTTTTTTATGAAAAAAACTGTAAAAAAACTTTACATTTTTTATAGTTTTTTATATATATTTAGTACAAATATTGCTATAATAAACAATGTGGAGGAAATAGAAATGAAGTATGTTTATTTGTTTTCTGAAGGAAACAAAGATATGAGAAATTTACTTGGTGGTAAAGGTGCTAATTTAGCAGAAATGACTAAACTTGGCTTACCAGTACCTCAAGGTTTTACTATCACAACAGAAGCTTGTACAAGATATTATGATGATGGTAAAAAAATTGGTGATGATATTCAAAAAGAAATTTTTGAAAATATTGCTAAAATGGAAGAAATTACAGGTAAAAAATTTGGCGATAAAGAAAATCCTTTACTTGTATCTGTAAGAAGTGGTGCAAGAGCATCAATGCCTGGAATGATGGATACAATTCTAAATTTAGGCTTAAATGAGGATGTAGTTGAAACACTTTCAAAAAAATCAAATAATCCTCGTTGGGCATGGGATTGCTATCGTAGATTCATTCAAATGTATTCTGATGTTGTTATGGAAGTTGGCAAAAAATATTTTGAAACTTTAATTGATAAAATGAAAGCAGAAAAAGGAGTTACTTTAGATGTTGAACTTACTGCTGAAGATTTAAAAGAACTTGCAAGAGAATTTAAAGCAGAATACAAAGCAAAAGTTGGTGAAGACTTCCCAACAAATCCTACAGATCAATTGATGGGTGCTATTAAGGCTGTATTTAGATCTTGGGATAATCCAAGAGCAAATGTTTATCGTCGTGATAATGATATTCCTTATTCTTGGGGAACTGCTGTAAACGTTCAAATGATGGCATTTGGTAATATGGGTGAGACATCTGGAACTGGTGTTGCATTTACAAGAGATCCTGCTACAGGTGAAAAACATTTAATGGGTGAATTTTTACTTAATGCTCAAGGTGAAGATGTTGTTGCGGGTGTAAGAACTCCAGAACCTATTGATCATTTAAAAGAAGTAATGCCTGAAGTTTATGAACAATTTGTAAATATTTGCCATACTCTTGAAGAGCATTATCATGATATGCAAGATATGGAATTTACTATTGAAGATAAACATTTATATATGCTTCAAACAAGAAATGGTAAAAGAACTGCAAAAGCAGCACTTAAAATTGCTTGTGATTTAGTAGATGAAGGCAAAATAACAGATAAAGATGCTGTTATTATGATTGATCCTAGAAACTTAGATACTTTACTTCATCCAACATTTGATGCTGAAGCATTAAAGAGTGTTAAAGAGCTTGGTAAAGGGCTTGCTGCTTCTCCAGGAGCTGCTGCTGGTAAAGTTGTATTTACTGCAGATGATGCCAAAGTTGCTCATGAAAAAGGCGAAAAAGTTGTTCTTGTAAGACTTGAAACTTCACCTGAAGATATTGAAGGTATGAAGGCTAGTGAAGGAATTCTTACTGTTCGTGGAGGTATGACTAGCCATGCTGCAGTTGTAGCTCGTGGTATGGGTACTTGTTGTGTTTCTGGATGCCAAGAAATTATCATGGATGAAGAAAATAAAACATTCACATTAAACGGAGAAACTTTTGTTGAAGGAAGCGAAATTTCAATAGATGGTTCTACTGGTAAAATCTATAAAGGAATTCTACCAAAGGTTGATGCATCAATTACTGGTGAATTTGGAAGAATTATGGCTTGGGCTGATAAATATAGAAGACTTTTAGTTAGAACAAATGCTGATACTCCAAGAGATGCTAAAAAAGCTCGCGAATTAGGTGCTGAAGGTATTGGTCTATGTAGAACTGAACACATGTTCTTTGAAAAAGATAGAATTGCTGCTATCAGAGAAATGATTTGTTCAGATACAGTTGAAGAAAGAGAAAAAGCTTTAGCTAAACTTGAACCAATGCAACAAAAAGATTTCGAAGAATTATATGAAGCAATGGAAGGATATAGTGTAACTATAAGATACTTAGATCCACCATTACATGAATTTGTACCTACAGAAGAAGCTGATATTAAACTTTTAGCTGATTCTCAAGGAAAAACAGTTGAACAAATTAAAGCAATTATTGCTTCACTTCATGAATTTAACCCAATGATGGGTCATAGAGGCTGCAGACTTGCTGTAACATTCCCTGAAATTGCAAAGATGCAAACAAGAGCTGTTATTAAAGCCGCAATCGCTGTTTCAAGAAGAAAGAATATAAAAATTGTTCCTGAAATTATGATTCCTTTAGTTGGTGAAGTAAAAGAATTAAAATATGTTAAAAATATTGTTTGTGAAACTGCAGACGAAATTATTAAAAATGAAAACTTTGACATGGAATATCATGTTGGAACAATGATTGAGATTCCAAGAGCTGCACTTACTGCAGATGAAATTGCTAAAGAAGCTGATTTCTTCTCATTTGGAACAAACGATTTAACTCAAATGACATTTGGTTTTTCAAGAGATGATGCTGGTAAATTCTTAAATTCATATTATGATAAAAAGATTTATGAAAATGATCCATTTGCTAAACTTGATCAAAAAGGTGTTGGTAAACTTGTAAAAATGGCTGCAACACTTGGTAGAGAAGCTAATCCAAATATTCATTTAGGAATATGTGGAGAACATGGTGGAGATCCTTCAAGCGTTGAATTCTGTCACAATGTTGGACTTGATTATGTATCTTGTTCACCATATAGGGTTCCAATCGCTAGACTTGCTGCTGCTCAAGCTGCAATTAAATCTGAAAAATAATAATTTACTATATTAAACTAAGATATTTTTGTCTTAGTTTTTTTGTGATAATTTAATTAAAATGATATAATAATTATAGGTGATAGAGTGAAGATAATTGAATATAAAGAAAAATATTTAGAAGATGTAAAAGATTTGCTTGTCGAATTAGAAGAATATATTTTAACTATAGATAAAGATAATTTAGACCAATTACATCCAGAATATCGAGATAAAATGGCTCTTTTAGATTTAAAAAAACTAAAGGAAAATAATGGCAAATGTTTTCTAGCCGTTGAAAATAATAAGGCAGTTGGAGTTATTATGGGAATTGTTGGTACTTATGATAAGTATGATTATTTAGATTATAAATGTCCAAAGCGAGGAGAAATTACAGAGTTAATAATTTCAAAAAATGTGAGAAGTAAAGGAATAGGACAGATGTTAATGCAAAAAATGGAAGATTATTTTAGAAGCATTGATTGTGAATATATTGTGATTGATGTGTTTGCTTATAACGAATTAGCAATTAATTTCTACAAAAAACAAGGTTATCATACAAGGGGATTAATAGATATAAAAAAACTATAGAGTATCTTATTTGAAATAAATATGTAAGTACAATAAAAAAATATAACTTATCTCTTGATTATAGTAATATAATCATAAAAAATCTTTAGAGATGTTAAAATAAATAATTATAAAGAAAATTTGAAAATAATGGTTTGACATAGAGAAAAATTAAAGTAAGAATTAAGCAAGATGTATTGATTAAAAAGTGTGTTTGGAGTATAAACTGTATTCAAATTATCTGTACTAAAGTAAGAAATAGATTATGATTGAAATAAGTTTAAATAATATAAAAAACATTTGGATTTAAAAATATTTTAGATGGTATAAATTTTGATATAAAAACAGGTAAAAAAATAAGAATAAAAAGTACACAACAAAAGTAATTTTATTATATTAGATGACCGGAATATCATACGGATATTTATACAAAAGAAATGCTAGAAAATACTTTAAATAAATTTGAGGGTATAATGTTATCTGCACACCATCATAGATATTTTATTAATAAATTAGTTACCAAAATATTATATATTAAGAATAAAACTATGTTTGAGTATGCTGGAAATTATGACTGTTTTACTGAACATAGAAAGTAAGTAATGAATAAAAAATATTATTTTAAATGTTTAAAAAAGTGAAAAACTATATTATAATAATTGAAATTTGCTATAAATATAAGTTATGTTTATATAAAATATTTATATATATTAAAAAAATATCTTATAATGTATAATACAAATATGGAGGCGAAAAGATGAGCAAAGAATACGAAGTTACTTTACTAGAAATAGATGACTCTTTTGAAAGAAAATTAAAAAAATTAGGTGCTAAATTAGTTAGTGATAGTCTTCAGAAAAGATACGTGTATGATGTTATACCAGTTAACCCAAATAAATGGATAAGATTAAGAACTAATGGTAATAAAATCACTCTTACAGTAAAAGAAGTAAAAGACAAAAATGAAATAGGTGGAACTGAAGAGGTAGAAATAGTTGTTGATTCTTTTGAAAACACGAATAGTTTGCTAGAAAGTTTGGGGTATATAAGTAGAAATTATCAGGAAAATTATCGTAAAATGTACATTTTAAATAATGTTGAAATTTCAATTGACTCATGGCCTATGATACCTACTTATGCTGAAATAGAGGGAAAATGTGAAAAAGATGTATTAAGTGTAGTAGAATTATTAGGCTATACTAAAAAAGATTATACAACATTAGACGTAGTATCTATATATAAGTTATATAATATTGATATTATGAAAATAAAGAAATTAAAATTTGGGGAGTCAAAAAGTGAAAAAAGTATGTTGGAACATAACTAGTAAATGCAATAGAAATTGTAAGTATTGTTTTAAATTTAATAAAGAAGACTTATCTTTTGAAGACAATTTATTAATACTTGATAAATTAATAAATTATAAAGTAAAAAATATTGTGTGGGCTGGTGGAGAACCTTTTTTGTATAAAAATTTAAATAAGTTACTTAAAATAAGTCATGAACATAATATACTTAATTATGTGAATACTAATGCAACAATATTAAACATTGATAATATTAAAGATAAATTAATGTATGTTGATAAAATTATCATTTCTCTTGATTTTGCAAATGATAAATTAAATGAAATTAATGGTATTGGAAAAGACTATTATAAGCATGTAAAAAAAATAATAAAGGAAATTAGAAAGGTTAATAAAAATATTAAAATTCAAATTAATACAGTATTGTTTAAAAATAATATTAACTTGATAGATGAGTTATATAATGAATTATTAAATATGGATATTAATTATCTAAAATTAATTAGGTTTTTTCCTGTAAGAGGGATAGCACAAAATAGTAAAGATCTAGCTATTACTGATTTAGAATTTGGTAATATATATGCTAAGTATAGTAATACAAAACAAAAATTTAAAATAATAATTCATGGTACCAAAGAAATGAATAAAAAGCATTTTATTATATTAAGTTCTGGGCAACTTGTATGTAGCGAAAATGGTAAAGATATAATTATTGAAAATAAATTATATTAATAGGAGGTGAAATTATGGATAATAATTCTAATTTAAATTTATACAGAATATTCTATGAAGTTGCTAAGTATAATAGTATTTCTGCAGCAGCAAAAAGCATGTACTTATCTCAGCCAGCAATTAGTAAATCCATAAAAAATCTTGAAATGGAACTTGATACAACATTATTTTATAGAACTTTAAACGGTATTGTATTAACAGAAAAAGGTAAAGAGTTATTTACTTATGTTGAAGAAGCATTTAATAGTATAAGATTAGCAAAAAAGAAAATGCTAGAAAATAAAAATTTAGAAAAAGGAACTCTTGCAATAGGAATTAGATCTCATATTGCATCATTTTATTTAATTGATAAAATAATAAATTATCATAAAAAATATCCTAAAATAGAAATTACTATTATTAATAGACCTAGTAATGAGTTACTTAAATTACTTAATGATAATAAAATAGATTTTATTATTGATATAACTAGTTATAAAGATGAACTTGATAGTTATGATGTTAAAGATTTAGGTAACTTAGAACATTGTTTTGTAACATTAAATAATGAAAATATATTGTCTCAAAAAGATGAATATACTTTAAAAGATTTAAAAAATGTACCTCTTATATTACCTGTTAATCATAGTTCTCATAGAAAAATATTAAATCAATTTGCTAAAGATAATAATATTAAATTTCAAAACGTTTTATCCATAGAGACAAGTGAATTAATTTATGACTTTGTAAAACGAGGAGAAGGCGTAGGTTATATACTTAAAAATATGGTAACAAAAGATGTTGGAAATGGTTTACTTAAAATAATAAATATAAAAGAGGATTTACCGAAAGTTAATCTTAAACTTATATGTATAGAAAAAAGACTTACTGAAGCGTCACGTCGATTTATTGATGATTATTTAAAATAATGCATACTTTCTTTTTTATTACTTTAAATTATATTGTTAAAACTTTTTGTTATAACAATAACTGATTATTATATTGGTATGAAAATTCGGTATTTTTTAAAAAAGTTATGATATGGTATTTTATTAAATGAGGTGATGCTATGAAAAATAAAGTAGTTGCAATAAGTGGGTATCCCGCAAGTGGAAAAACAACTGTTGGAATGAAAATAATAAGTAATAGAGATGATTTTGTGTATTTTGACTTCGGTTCATTATTTAGACCTCTTACGTATTATTTATTAAATGTTGGAAAACTTACATATGATGAAATTAAAGTGTTAGTTAGTACTGGCAAATTAAAAGATGTAATTAATATAGAATATAAAGTTGTAGATAAAATTGTACAAGTAGGTATTAATGGACATTTTTATGATTTTGAAACTTTAAATAATCCTTTTATGGATGAAGCAACAGTAATTGTTGGCGGTATTATAGATGACAAGTTAATTCATGAACTTAGAAAAATTGTTATTTCTTTAAAGGAAAGTAAAAATGTTTTAATTAATGCTAGGAGACCTGTAGCAGCTTATCCGGAATTAGATTCTCATGTGTTCTTAACATGTGATTTTGATGAAAGAGCAAAAAGGAAAAGTAAATTAAATAATATGCCTTTAGATGCAAGTGTAAAAAGTTTAAAGGCTAGAGATGAAAAAGAAAAACAAAATGGTTTTTGGGACACTTTTCCATTTACGAAAGTAATTGATACCACTAATTTAGATATAAATGATGTATATGATTTAGTTATGCAAGAGTTTAATAAAGATATACTTTTAAATAATTTAACATTAATTTTAGGTTCTTATGAATGTAATAAAAATTGTCCGTATTGTATAGCTAAAAATAACAAAAAGTTTGCGGCTAATGATAAATTGGAAATGCTTAATGATGTATTAAATGAATTAGAAAAAAATGGCTTTAGCTTTAAAAGGTTTGTATTAAGTGGAAATGGTGAACCTTCTAAATATTCATATGAACAACTAAGTCTTATATTATCAGTATTACAATCTCATCCAGAAGCATTTAAGTTACTTAGAATACATTCTTCGGGTAATATATTTAGTGAACCAGAAAAATTTAATTTGTTTAATTCATCTTTATTAAGTACGGAGTTTGAAATACTAAGAGTATCATTAGATCCGATAGTGGATATGCAGGTGCTAGGTTATGACACTAATTATTTAGAAACTCCTTGGTTTAAAAAGGGCAAAAATATAAAATGTGATATAGCATTTACTGATTATTTAGAAACCGAAGGGTTAAAAGATAAATTAGAAAAATTTTTATATGAAAATCCATCTATTAGTAAAATAAGATTCAAAAAATTGATGGCAGGAGATTTTGATAATACTAAGCAAGCAGAGTGGGTCAGAAGACATTCATTAACTGAAGAACAAATCAGTAAAATACTTGATAGTCTAAATTTAAAAAGTAATGGAAGCCTATATTCTAGTGAAGATGGGTTAATAATTTATAAACCAGTAGGGGATTATGATAAAGATTTAGTTATAAATGAAGGTATGATAAAAGATTATAGTCATCAGACATATTCTGTAAGACAACTAAAAAGGAAGTATAATAAATATGAAAAATAAATTAAAATTTATTGGTACTGGAGGGTGCTTTTCTAAAGTAAATATCAATAATTCAGCATATTTAAATGAAAATGGTCATATGATTTTATTTGATTGCGGAGAAACTGTATTTCATCAAATTCTTAAGGATGATGTAATTAATGAAAATGTAAGTAGAATTGATATAATAATTACTCATTTTCATGCAGACCATGTTGGCAGTTTAGGAAGCTTGATATTCTTCACTAGATTTAAGAAAATTAAAAATGTAAATGTAGTTTTCCCTGATGTTGATATAATAAATACCTTTTTAGATATATCTGGAATAGGTAGAAATTTGTATCATGCAAAAAAACCTAGTGAGATGGAATATTATTTAAAAGAATATGCTCAGTTACATGGTGATGTTGTTAATGAAAAGATAATTCCTATGCCTAGTTTCGGGTATCATTTAAAATTTCAAGGATATAATTTATTTTATAGTGGAGATACCTGTGTTATTAACCAAGAGATAGTTAATAAATTTAATAATAATGAAATAGATTATATATATCATGAAGTAAGTGATGATGGGTATAAAGCTCACGTAGACATTAATGTACTTGCAAATACTTTTACAAATAATAAAGATAGAGTATATTGCATGCATTTAGGAGATTATATAGATTTAGAAAAAATAAAAAAATTTGGATTTAGGAGTGTTAGATAAATGGAAGAAAAAGAAATATGTTTAAAATCAAATGTGTCTTTTGAAAAACTAAAAAATATAATGTTTGATATGGGTTTTAAAATTCAAGAAGATTTTCAAATGAATGATATTTACATGATTAGTAAAGATATAGAAATATCACTTGAAAATAGTGATGTAATATTTAAGAATAATATTCTTGTTAGGGAAACTGTAGGTAAAAAAATATTATTAGTTAATAAAATAAAAGAGTTAGACAAAAATGGTGTGGTTGTAAATGAACATAGTGTAAAATGCCCAATTATTGACGTGCAAGCTGGTTATAATTTTTTATGTTCTATAGGTTATAAAAAAGCCTTTGAATTAAAAGATCATAATTTATTACTAACAAATGAAGTTAATGAAATATATATCCAAGATGTTGAAGGATTAGGGACGTATGTGGAAATGGAGCAAAAAAATTTATTACTTAAAAACACTAATGGAGATACTATTGATGGACTTGTAAATACAATAAAAAAATATAATCTACCTCTGGATTATAGTAATATAAGCGTAAAAAAATCTTTAGAGAAGTTAAAAGTAATATGTAAATAAAATGGCTAGTTATTTCTTATGACAAATTTTTGTAGTATAATTATGTTGGTGATAAAATGTTAGAGCAAATAATAAGTATTTCGGTAATACTATTAATAAGTTACATATTAAATTTAGTTATTGATAAATTTATTAACAAAGTAATGAAAAAGAAAAATAATAAAAATTTAAAAACTATTTTGATATTTATTAATAAGTTAAAAACAGTTATTATTTTTGGAATAGGTATAACTTTATGTTTATCTAAATTTAAAATGTTTAAATCCTTATCTGTAACGTTATTATCTGCGGTAGGAATTTTAACTACTATTTTAGGCTTAGCAGCTCAAGAAGCTTTAAAAAATTTATTTGGTAGTATTTCACTTTTGTTTTCCCATCCTATAGAAGTCGGGGATAGAGTACATATTATAGAGAAAGATATTTCTGGTACTGTTTTAGAAGTATCAATGAGGCATACTATCATAAAAGGATATAATAATCAAAGATATATAATTCCTAATAGTGTGCTTAATACATTAACAATAGAAAATTATGATTATGAAGATAGTAAGCATTGCACGTTTTGTGAGTATGGTGTGTCTTATTCTTCAGATTTAGATAAGGCTATTTCACTTGCCAAAGAAGAACTTAAAAAATTATATAAAGATGAAAAATATGATATAAATGTTAAAGTTATTAAATGGGATACATCATCAGTTATTATTAGATGTTATGTATGGGGTAAAGATTTAAGTGAAAGTTTTGATAATAGTTGTAAACTAAATGAGAATCTAAAGAAAATATTTGAGGAAAATAATATTGAAATTCCTTATAACTATTTAAATATAATTCAAAAAAATTAGTTGACATAAGTTGATTAATTTTTTTTATTATGACTTGATTTATTTGTGATAGATATGTTACGATTTAGTTAGAAAGGATAGGGATTATGAAAAAACTAAAAAAAATCGTTTTAACTTTAGTAATGGCTTTTGCAATAATTTTACCTTCGATTGTATTTGCAGAAACTGTTGAAGTTAAAACAGAAGAAGAACTTAAAAACGTTCTTGCAGCTGGTGGTGAAGCAAAAGTAACTGAAAATTTTGAAGTTACAAAAGATCTATATTTAGTTGATGGTAAAAAAGTTACTATCGATTTAAATGAACATGACATTTTATTTAAAAATCAGACTTCAATTAATATTGATGGAGGAACTCTTGATCTAACAGGAAAAGGTTCAATGAAAAATGACATAACTAATTATTCTCCAATTTATATTAAAGGTTCTAAAAATAAAGAGGATGTCAATTACAGCAATGTTACTGTTGGCAAAGATGTACACTTAAAGGGCCATATGGCAATTATTGTTGTTTATCCAAATGACAGTAAATATGTTTCTTATGGCGTAAATGTAAATGTTTATGGAACTCTTGAAGGGGATGTAAACAAAAATGGTGTTGAAGGTTCTAGCATTCAAATTAATGGCAATATTAGAAATACTGAAAATTGTCCGATATTTAATATCTATTCAAGTGCAAAACTAATTGGAAATACTGATGGTATTTATGGTGCTGGTTATGCAATATGGAATATTGATGGGGCTACAATTGAGGGCGTAACTTCAGGTATTGCCACAAAATCAGGTGTTTGGAATATTAAAAATGCGAAAATTACTGCAACTGGAGAAAAAACTGATAGTGTTGGCCAAGGCTCAGGAATAAAAGGTACTGGCTCTGCAATTCAAATTGAATCACATCCAAATTTTTATGGTCATGTTGAGATGACTATTGATGGAGGAGAATATACTTCCTCTCACAATGCAGTTATTCAACATTATTTGGCAGAATCTGCAACAGAAGGTGCTTTAGAAAAAGCAATTATAGTAAAAAGTGGAACATTTAATGGTGCTCTTGATTTAATGAAAAGTGATGAACTAAGTGTTAGTGGTGGCTCATTTACTGATAAAACTGTAAGTGGAAGTTTAGCTAAAGGTTACAAAGTAGTTCAAGATGGCAGTATGTATACTATAGTTTCAGAAGACAAAGGTGAAATAATTGAAGTTCCATCTGAGGTAGATGTATCTGAAGACGTAGATAAAGATATTGCTAAAGAAATAACTGATGCCAAAATAACTAACCCAGTTACTGGTTTAAAAGAAGCACTTGATACGTCAAAAATAGATGGTATTTTAAATACATTAATTAAAGTTTCTTTAAAATCAAAAGTTACATCATATGATAAAGAAAAAAATATTTTAATATATGATATTAAACCTTATTATGATGATGGTACTCAAGAATTAAAATTAATTCCGAATGAAGCTATAAATGGCAAAGTAAAAGTAAAAGTTGCAATACCTGCAAGTATTTCATTTACACATGCTAAAGTTCTTCATAAAGATGGTGATAAACTTCTTGATACAAAAGAATATGAAATTAAAGAATTAAATGGTCAAAAATATATAGAAATTGAAACTGACAGTTTTTCAACTTTTGAACTTAGTTTCTTTACCCCAACAAGTGTAGAAAATCCTAATACAATAGATGGTATTTTACTATATACTGCTATAACATTATTAAGTTTCTCTTTACTTGGAGCAACAGCATTAATTCTTAAAAAGAAAATGAATTAAGTAAGCATTTGCTTACTTTTTTTATGTTATTTAATAACATTTTTAGCAACATCAAGATATGTACGAAGTAAATTACTTGCACCAAGTTTAATGCCACCAAAATATCTTATAATGACTATTAAATGATGGTCTAAATTATTATAAATTAACTGGTTATAAATTTGAATGCCTGCGGTATTATGTGGTTCTTTATCATCAGTTTTTCCTTGTTTCGGTCCAATTATGTAAGCATATGGAAAATGTTTGGCTTTGGGATGCTCAAGTTTTAAATTATTAATAATATTTCTTACATCTTTTTCATCATTTATTTCATAAAGCATTCCTATAAATTTTGATTTTTTAATTACAATTTCATATTTATTTATTAGCATATTTCTCTCCGAAATAATTATATCTTATTTTCTTTATAAAATGTAGTATAATATTTTTAGGTGGATGTATGTTTAAAGAAGAGTTAAAATTAGTTCCTCATAAACCAGGATCTTATCAAATGTATAATAAAGATGGAATTATAATATATGTAGGCAAAGCAAAAGATTTAAATAAACGCCTTCATTCTTATTTTCGTGGAACAGTAACTGGTAAAACTGCTTTAATGGTAAGTGAAATTGACCATTTTAAATATATTGTTACTAAGACAGAAACCGAAAGTTTTATTTTAGAAATAAATTTAATAAAAAAATATAATCCTAGATATAATATTCTTTTGAAAGATGATAAAACTTATCCATACATTGAGTATATTTCAAAACCATATCCACTTTTAAAAGTTTCTAGATATGTAAATGTTCAAAAAAAAGATAAAAAGATTTTATTTGGACCTTATCCAAACGCTACTGCAGCGAGAAGAATAGTAAACCTATTAAATCGTTTATATCCATTAAAAAAATGTTCTGGGATGCCTAAAGATGTGTGCCTTTTTTACCATATTGGTGAGTGCCTCGGATATTGTACTAAAAATATTGATTTAGAAAAAGTCCAAAAAATGGAAAATGACATTTTATCTTTTCTACGTGGTAATGATAAAATTATTACTAACAAGATTAAAGAAAAAATGAATTTTTATTCAGAAAACTTAAATTTTGAAAAAGCTTTAGAACTTAAAAATGAACTTGATTATATAACATATATTTTAGATAAACAAAAAGTTCAGACGAATGATTTTGTTAATAGAGATGTTATTGCAAGTTATTATTTAAATGGTTATTTATCTATTCAAATTCTTTTTATAAGGGGCGGAAAACTTTTAGGTAGTCATAATAATATAATTACAACAATTGAAAATGAAGATGAAGAGCTTACTTCTTATATATATTCTTTTTACCAAAAACATGAGGTTCCTAAAGAAATTTTAGTAGAATCAAATGTAAATACTGATATATTAAATTCTTTGATTGGAGAGCATTTTATTACTCCAGTAAAAGGAAATAAAAAAAGTCTATTAGAGCTTTCTAAGGAAAATGCTAAAATAGCTTTAGAAAATAACATTGAAAGATATAAAAATGATGAGAAAAGGGTATTTGAAGCTCATGATAACTTGCGTAAGATTCTTAAAATGTCATCACTTTTTAGAATTGATGCATTTGATAACTCAAATTTATTTGGTTCTTTTTCTGTAGGGGCAATGGTTGTTTTTAAAAATGGTAAACCAAGTAAAAAAGATTATCGAAAGTATAAAATATCTGTTGATAAAAATGATGATTATCATATGATGAAAGAAGTTATTTATCGTAGGTACTTTAGAGCATTAACAGAAAAAGAAGAGCTCCCTGACTTAATCATTTTAGATGGTGGATTAAATCAAATAAATGCCTGTAAAGAGGTACTTAATATGCTTGGTTTGAATATAAAAATATGTAGTCTTAAAAAAGATAATCATCATCGCACAAATGCACTTTTAGATGCTGATACTTTAGACATATATGACTTAACTGGATATGACGATGTATTTAATTATTTAACTAGAATTCAAGATGAAGTTCATAGATTTGTAATAACATATCATAAAACAATACGAAGTAAGGGAAGTTTTAAAAGTTTTCTTTCAAATGTTGATGGACTAGGAAGTGCTAGAATTAATAACTTGTTAAAAAATTATGGTAGTATTGATAAAATAAAAAATGCTGATATTAGTGAACTTACAAAATATATTCCGGAAAAGGTAGCCATAGAATTAAAAAAATTTTTAAGTGATAAACAGTATTAATTAATAAAAAACTATGATATCATAATTATGATGTTATATGAGAAGACTAATTAAATTGGAAAATAATTTTGATATAAAGTTTGATAGTTCAATAAAGGAATTCATAAATCCAGAGTATATTTATCTTCCTATTGATGATGGTTTTGATTTGCTTGCATTTCAAAATGATAAAGTGCTAAAAGGTGATACAGTTTTAGAAAATAGGCTAAAAAAAGTAAAAAGTCCAGTTTCGGGCGTTATTAAGGGTACTACAAAGCTAGTGTTTGATGGCAAAGAAAAAAAAGCTTTAGTTATTCAAAATAGCTATGAAGAAAAAGAAAAATTTTATACAAAAAAAAGAATTTCGAGTTTTAGTAAAGAAAGTATTATAAATATGTTATATGAATATAATTTAGATGAAATAGCAAATATTTTTGAAACAAAACAAATAAAAAATCTTATTATAAGTGGTATGGAAGATGAACCATATATTGAAAATAATTCTTTTATATTAAAAAAATATTTGAAAGAAATTTTAGAAATAACTGATAAACTACAAAATGCTTTTAAATTTGAAAATACTTATGTAGCAGTTAAAAGTACTGATACACAAAATATAGATTTATATTTAAATAAAATTGGGATGTATCCAAATATAAGTTTAACATTAATCGAAGATAAATATTTACTTGCAACTCCTTTTTTCCTTTTAGAAAACATGAATTTAGAGGAAAAAGATAGTTTAGTATTATCTTCAAAAGATATATTAAATATTTATAATATTCTTAAAAATAATATAGGTGTCAGTGAAACCTTTATTACGATAAGTAGTCCATTTATTACAAAAAGCAAAGTTATTCATGTTAAAATTGGTTCTTCTTTAAAAGAAATATTAAATAATAACGTAGTTATAAAAGAAAAAGATGTTATATATATTTATAATGGGTTAATGACTGGCTATGAAATAGAACCCAAAGATGTAGTTATAACAAATAATACTAAAGGCGTGATTATAATTCCTTTTTTAAATGAAGAGGAAAAGCCATGTAATTTATGTGGTATGTGCTATAAAATATGTCCAGTTAAAGTAAATCCTAAAAAAGTTATGGATACAAAATGCAAAAGTAAAAATTGTATTGACTGTGGACTTTGCACATATATTTGTCCTTGCAAAATTAATTTAAGAAAATATTTAAGAGGTCAAAATGAATAATGTTTATTTAAAGTCAAAGAATAATGAAAAAAAATCCATTTTAAGATTAATTTATTCGTTAATTCCTTTTTTACTATATGGATTTTATAAAAATGGAATATTGCTTTATAAAAATAATTATGGAAATTTAATATTTTTATTTAGATTACCTTTACTTATAACTATTTCTTTATTAATATCATATTTTTTCAGTAAATATAAAAAAGATAAATTTGTTTCCTACAGGTTAATTTTAAATATTTTTATAAGTATGATTACGTTTCCAAATACAAATATATTAATTTATTTAATATTAATAGTTTTACTTAATATATTATATACATATAAAAAAATGAATATAGCCACGCTTTATATGGTTATATATTCGATAATTAATATTATTATTTCGAAATATTCATATTTAAATATTTATGAAAGCTCTGTAAAACATAGTTACAGCATACTTAATATATTACTTGGTAATGGAAGTGGGGGAATAAGTCAAACTTTACTTTTATATAGCATTATATGTTTAATATATTTAAGTGTAAAATTTGAATATAAAAAATATATACCGCTTACTTCGTTTGTTACATTTTATGGATTATTATTTATTTATGTAATTATTTCTAAAAACTTCAGTTATGATTTATTATTTAATAATAATGTAATATTTTCAATTATATTTTTAAATACAATTACAATATTTACACCATATACAAAAGGTGGAGCTTATTTATACGGATTTATCTTAGGATTATCTACATTTATTTGCCTATTTTTAGACATCAATTTAGGAATGTATATAGTTACTACATTACTTTCGTTATTTTATAATTATTTTGATAAATTTATTATAAAAAATTCTAAAGTTTAAAAAATAAAACACTGGACTAGGTTGAGCCCAGTGTTTTTAGTATATGTATTTTCTTAAATCTATTACATTTAGGAAAA
>CAKOMR010000011.1 GCA_934096705.1 uncultured Bacilli bacterium | reverse complement strand
TTTTATTTTAGTATATAGAATTAGTATTTCTATACTTAATTTTAAAATTGCAATTAGCATACTTACTCAGCCTTAAAGTAGTTAAATTACTCTGAGGATCAACATCTACAACTAACACTCTTTTTCCTTGTTTAGCCAATGCTACACCAAGATTAAAGGTTGTTGTTGTTTTACCAACTCCTCCTTTCTGATTTGTGATTGCAATTACCTTGCACTTACTTTCTTGCATATTCTCGCCTCCTTTCTTTTAATTTAGCCACCTTAATTTAATAAGATGGCTATGTATTCCATTTCTGGCATAAAAAAAGAACTGACCATTTTTAATCAGTTCAAATATGTTTAATAAATTTTATTTAATTTTAAAATTAGTTCATCAATAGGTTCTGTATATATATCCTGTTTTAATTTATCATTTTTAAATTGTATTAAGGCATTTAAAACTATGTTAGCTTCTATATTCTTAATAGGTAGTTTTATTTTTTTCATTATAACCACATTCCATCAAATTATATATTAATTATAATACTACTAAACTACTAATTAAAATAATTAAATGTGCAAATTATATGAAAGTTTCTTTAAGTCGTTCTTACCTAATTTTTATTATAATTTTTATTAATTTTTTATTAAAAATTGTAAAAAGGATTTTAATTAAAAGTCTTATAAAATAAGGGTTTTAAAGAGAGTTTATATAAGTCGTTCTTTACCAATTTATATTTGTTTTATTTTCATTATTCATTCTTTATCACCTTTATCTTTTATTATTCTTGTTTCATTAAAAATTTATCAATGTCATTTTTTTCGACAATGTTATTTTTCTAAAGTGCATCATTTTTTATATATTTTGCATAATTTTTATTATTTTTTATTTCATATACAAAACTTGGTTTAAATTGTTCTAAATATTCAATGACTAAATCAGCATATTCATCTATTTTATTACCATTAACAATATTATTTAAATATTTATTTATACCTTTTTTAGTATTTATCCTTTCGATATATAAAGCCAAAAGATTAGTTGAACCCGCTTTTTCTTTTGCTGACTTAACGATGTCTAGTAAATTTTCTCTTGTCATATTATATCTAGATTTGTAGCCACCTCTTGAAAATAATATTAGTACACAACCAATAAAAAATCTATCAGTTCCATTGGAAGGAAAAGTTTTATTAACAAATTCTATTAAATTTTTTATATTACCCTTTTCATACTCATCATACAGTTCCATTAAAATCCTATTTATCATACTAATTCCTTTCAGTTTTATCTTACAGTATCACATGTTTCAGTTCATAACAAGTAATTTAATTTTACAATTTATTATTTAAAAAATTATTTTATTCTTTTATTTCTAATGTTTTCTTTTTCTAGTTTTTTCAAACTCTTTTTAGGTGTTGGCATTTTTTCAGACATCATACCACCAATATCGGCAATTGCTTTTCTAACTTTTTTGCCAACATCATAATGTACATTTCTAGCCTCTTTTTCACCTTGTACTTTATCTCTTATAAGTCTTTGTTTTGTTTGATTTATTCTAAATAAATTAGCAACTAGTTCATCTTCATTCATGTTATCCAAAATATCTTCTCTATATTTTAATTTTTTCTTTTAAAAATATCATCAGTGGCTTCACCATTATATAACCCTTTATATCCAGCATTATGAAACTCAGCCATATTTTTAACACCAGCAGCAAACGCAATTTTTTGTAATGTATAATTTCTTTTTTGTTAACCTTCTTTGATAAAATCTTTTTTCATCATCTGATAATAAATCATATTCTTGCTCAGTTATTTCTTGTTTTCTCGTTTGAACTGCAAAATATGTTTGACCTAAAGCAACAACTTCTTTGTTAGGATCTGCATTTTGAACTATCAAATAACATATATATCTTGATAATTTATAATCTTTAATAAATTCCTCTTTGCCTTTACCAGTCTTTATTGGCTTGTTGAACTCAACAACCCAATCATTTTCATATGAAATACTATTTTTTGCAGATATTACTGCTTTATCTATTACTTTTTGAAAATTTCTCCAGTCCTTATATTCTAACACTTTTTGTAATTAACGTGCATACCAAAATTCATTGCCATGTTCATCAGTATGTTTGATGTTTTCAAAAATACTATTAGTATATTTATTTTCGATTTTTTTCACTCTCGTCTCCTATTGAATCATTATAAATATTTTTTATAAAATAGTATTAACACTTATTCATCCTAAAAGTTAATTTCCACTTTTAATAATAGTCTATCATATTATATTTCTTTACCCTTGAACATTATAGCATGGTTTAATATATTTAAAAAGGCATAATAGTTCATTATTTTTTAACAAAGCTTTTGTATGCTACATAAATTCCAACTAACCAAAATGGAACTGAAAATATAATCATCTCACTTTGTTTTTGAACAATTGAAGATATAGTTGCTATAATTAATACACCAAACCAGTATATTAAAAATATTACTAAATACATTTTTAAAAAGCTTTTTTTTAATCTTTGATTTTGAAATGCTATAGCTAAATAGTAGCCTAAAGTGCAGTACCCACAGAACAAAAATGGTAAAAATATTATTCTAAATATAAGTTCTTTTAACTTAATATAAATTATTGAAAATATTATACAAATAACCATTGCTGGTATAACTGAAGTTATTTTTTGCATTATATTAGAAAACTTTACTAAATTAATATCATCCGCTTGGCCAGATGACTTTTTTAATTTAATTTTATATATTAAATCATATATTATTATATATAATGGGCATATAATCATTAAAAGTGATACAAGTTTGTCAAAACCATTTCCCATTGCAAATGAAATTATTCCAATAACAAAAGCTAAATAAACAATGGGAAGTAATAGTACGCCTTCATAATTTCCCATAGTGGTATACAAATTATAAAAATACTTATTTTTTTCTTTTATTGGCCAGCCATCATTAGTCTTTTCTAAAACACTGTAAATATAATCATGTGTTTTTAAAACAATATAGTAACCCTCCTCTAAATTGTCATAACCAAAATCATAATTATATTTTTTGCCTTTTCTATCAACAAAATAAACATCTATATGTTTGTCTTTTTTTAGATACAAAACATCTTTATGTGGTTTTAAAACTATATTTAAAAAATATGATAACCAGCAATATAATGATATTAGAGTAAAGAAAAGTCCTACAATAATTAGCGCTATAAATCCAGATGAATAATTATTAGAAATATTTTTTAATGGAAAATAAATCAGTGTTACACCAATGATACCCAAAATAGTTACTAAAATAAATGCTCCATTAGAAAAATATTTTGATTTTATTTTTCTTTTTCTTCGAACTAAATTCATACAAAACTCCTACATTAATAATTATAATAACATAAAAAAAGATACTTAAGTACCTTTCCATATTTACTTTACAAATAATTACACGTTATTTATTTTTGCTTTTTATCAGGCAATATTGATATATCTCTTATCATATCACCATTAATTAAACGTACCCTATTTTTTTCTTCAACCTTTATCCAATTGCCTTCGATAGCAACTATTTTACCAGTCACACCAAAAGATTCATTAAATAATATAATTGTGCACATTTTTCCTATAAATTCTTTCATCAATTCTTGTGGCATTTTTCTTTTTTCTCCTTTCCTTTTTCTTTTAATTATTCCCAAATATAATTTGTTTCTTGGAATTATTATACAAAACAAAATTATTATAATGAAAAATAATAAATAATTTATTTTTACCGCCTCCCACTTTTATTTCATTATTTGTACATAATCATCTTTTCTAGGTTTAGCAGGTGGAAGCATACCATTTGGATAACCCAAAATGCAATGACCAATTCCCACATAGTTATCAGGAATATTCCATTTTTTTAAAAGCTCTTTTCCTTCATCGGTTTCAAATTCTTCTTTAGCTCTATGTATCCAACATGAGCCAATTTTTAGACTATGTGCTGCGTTCATTAAGTTACCTAAAACTAAACTTCCATCTTCTATATATGTGTGTTTTGTTTTATCGGCTAAAACCACAATTACAGTTGGAGCTGAATAAAATGGATCTATGTCTTTTCCCATAACTGAAGCATTTAACTTTGACAATTTCTGAATTGTTTTCTTATCTTGCAATACAATCATTTTTGCGGATTGCATACCCATTCCTGATGGAGCATATTTTCCTGCCTCTAGTATTTCAAATAATTCTTCATCTTTAATCTGTTCATTTTTATAATTTCTGCAACTTCTTCTTTCTATTAAATTTTTAATTGTTTCATTCATCATAATTTTCCTTTCTTTTTAAATTAATATTCACTTATAAATTTTTTTCATAATTTACTGTATATTTCTTTTATTATTTTAGTATTTAAGCAAAAAATAACCGAATATATTAAGTAGTCTTCCCATAATACTAATTCTTTTTTTTCTTTTTCATTTATGTTGCTAAAATCACAAAGATATTTTTTTAGTCCCACAAGTTTTATTTGTAAATTTTTACCTGCTTTATTTCTAATATATGGATCAAAACTATTTAATAATTCATAATTATAAAGGTATGCTACTATAAAAACAGGCAAATAAATCATAACTACTATAAGTAAAAATAAAATAGCAAATCCAATAATCATAGTTTTTTCATTATTAATGCCCTTAATAATTAGATATTTTGCCGATAAAATAGTTCCAATTAATGCAAGAATAAAAAGCATTACTGTAATAATTATAATTTTAACTACATGCTTTTTTACATCAGCTCTTTTCTCAAGTAATTTATCTAATATAGCATCATCTCTTACAATATTTGTAAGTTCTAACATATCAATATTTTTTAAATTATTATTTTTTAAAGCCGATAAAATAAATGCTTCGTTTGCCTCTAAACCACTAATATCATCATTTTCAATTGTTATTTTTTCTTGAATTTTAATTTTACGTTTTAATTCAAGGTTTAAAAGTGTTGCCACAATATCTTTTTCATTAAGTGTAAAATTTTCCAAGTAGCTTAATACTGCAGGAGAATATTTTTTAATAATATCCCTATAATAATTAATATTATTTATATTAACTTTTTCAACTTTCTCACTTTTATATTTTCTTTGAGAAACTTTCACTCCTACATATATAATTGTTATATAAAAAGAGCTTAGTAAATTACTTACTATAGTTATAATAATATATACTAAAAAATATAATGCAAATATTATGTATACATTAATAGATAAATTTTCAAAACCGATATTCTTTGAAAAATACTCATAAAACTCATTAAATCCACCATTACCTAAATTAATTAATGTAGTAATAAGTATAATACTCCAAAAAAGGATATCAATAGCATGTTCTTTCTGTAAAAATTTTTTCATCTTATACCCATAATCCAATTATTAATCTCATCTTGTTTTGTAATAAGTTTATCACTATAACTTTCAAAAACAATATTTTGAGAACTTATTACATTCCCTTTACATTCTTTTTGAAGTTCAATAAATGTTTTACCAAGCCAACCGGCATTTGTAGCAAAAAAGTAAATATTTTTACCACTTATATCATATTTGTTTAAAAATGTTCTTATTACAGGTGAAATTGTATACCACCACACTGGAGTACCAATAATAATTGTTTCATATAAAGATAAATCAACATTAATGTCTTTAATTTCTGGCATATGGTTTGCGCCTTCCATTTTTTGCTCTTCATCAACAACAGTTTGATAGTCCGTATTATACGCAATGACTGGTTTTAATTCCAAAATATCACAAGGTAATTTATCTTTAATTAAATTTGCTATTTTTCTTGTATTTCCAGTATATGAAAAATATACTACTAAAATTTTATTCATTTAATTTCTCTTCTTTCTTATATATATTTATAACCTACGCTCTGCTCTTTGTTTTTGAGAATCGTGAGGAATATAATTTGCACCATTTAAAATAACATTCATGTGTTCTATAATTTGCTTGATTTCCTCCGGATATTGTGCCATATTGTTATCTAAAGAATTTTGCATGGCAGATAAAAATCCATCAATAGAGATCCAATCAAATCGATTTTGTGCTTTACAATAATTAAGAAATTTTGTTAAATAATCAGATAGCCGTTCTGTATAACTAGTGTCATCATCATATGTATGAACTACTCCGATTCCATCAAAATCAGGAATAAATGGCTGGTGAACACCTAGACAAGAACTAACAACTTTATTCTTATTAATATAGTCATTTAATTTTGTGACATCTTCTTCATTTTCTAAATTAATAACCATAGAATCACTTCTTATACTTCCGGAAATTTTAGAATTAGAAACAATACCATTGTCACATAAAAAATTAATTATAGCGGGTGCAACAAAGCCATAGTAAGCTGGATTTATAGGAATATAAACTTTCCACTCATAATTAGGCTTTCTACCATCTCTTGGAATATTTGTATCAAAAAATTGCCATTCATCATTTAAGCTTCCACTGCCTATCCAGCATTTACCTTCGTTTTCCTTTTGATTTAACTCATTTAATATTTGTTGTTTTATTTCATCTGCTAACTGTTTACCTGCTAAATTCGAAGCTATTCCATAATTTTTAAATGCCTTATAAATCTCCTTGTTAGTAAGTAAACCATTTGGGATTTTAGCATAGCCTTGTAATTTTGACATAACCTCATTTATTGTTTCTTTCTGACTTAACATTAATAACACTCCTTATAGTATTAAATGATACGCTTTAATTATAATTTATTATATACCTCATCTGTTACTGACTCACACCATTCATTAGATGTATTTTCCCCTGGCACTTCAATTGCTATATGACTAAACCAGCAACCCTTTTTAGCACCATGCCAATGTTTAACATTTGCAGGAATAGTAATTACCATACCGGGTTTTAAACTTACCGGTTCTTTATTTTCTTCTTGATACCAACCTTCTCCTGCAGTACATATTAAAATTTGTCCTCAACCTTTGGTAGATTTATGAACATGCCAATTATTTCTGCATCCAGGTTCAAATGTAACATTAGCTAAAAAAATTGTTCCTTTTGGATTAGTAAGTGGATTTAAATAACTTTTACCTATAAAATATTTAGCAAAATCAATGTTTTCTTTGCCTTTTCCAAAAATATTTATTTCATTAAACTTATCACTTTTCATAAATTTCCTTTGCTATATTAAATGCAACCATGCTTTAGGCCAACCTACAAAAAATGAAATATGTGTTATAATTCCTGCAATTTCATTTTTTGTTATTCCATTATTTTTGGCATTTTGAATATGATACTTAAGTGAACTGTCTGTTATACCCATAGATATTAAAGAAGTAACTGTAATAATACATCTTGTTTTTAAATCAATTGCATTATCATTCCAATTTTCACCAAACAAAATATCATCATTATAATGAGCAAAACTTGGAGCAAAATCTCCAAGAGCATCTTTACCAGCAGTTTGTTTTATCATAAATACATATCCTTTCTATATTTAGAATTAATCAATACTTAATTTTTCATCAATAGTTAGCTGACCAATATTTATAAATTCTTGCATAACTTGGTTAATACCAACTTTGCTTTTCCACCAATCAGATTTACTAATATTTCTACTATCGACAACTCCATAAAAATCGCATTTTTCTATAGGAAAGTTATATTTTTTTGCATTCATATACCATCTTCTGGCGACAAAATCTTTAGCTATTCGAAGAATTTTATTTAATTTATTGACATCAACTAATTTATCAATATTTTTTAGTATTTCAGGATTACTTATATATTTATCACTAATAATTATTTTATTAGTAAATCCTTTTTCTTTTAATAAATCTATTAATATACTTGCGCTTCTTACGTTTTCATTTGCATGACCTTCACAAATAATAAATAAAGTATTTTCATCAATAATATTTTTTTCTAACATTATTGCCATATCATTAGCAAGGCTTACTTCAGCCCAATCAGCATTTATAATTAATAAATCATAATGGGATAGTTCATCCAAACTTTTTCCTATAAATATAAAATCAGTAATATCTTTTATTGTATCGGGATTCATTTTTGCACTCCAGTAATATTATTTTATTTTTTTATCCAATCTAAAACATCATCACTATTAACACTATTTAATGTTTTACCACTTACAAAATTAATATTTGGATATTTTTCTTTCAAATGTTTTAAACTTCCTGCAAAAGATGATCCACCTGATGTAACAAAAACGTATACATTTTTATGTGTTAAGTCGTTTTCTTCAATAAATGTATCAATAATGGATGGTTCTTTATACCACCATACTGGAAAACCAATAATTATATTTTCATAATTATCAAGATTTTCTACCCTACTTTTAACCTCAGGTCTAATACTTTCATTCTCAGATTCAATAGTTGTTCTACTATTTTTATCATTCCAATCTAAATCTTTACTCGTATATTTATTTACTGGCTCTATTTCAAATAAATCAGCACCAATCAAACTAGAAAGCGTTTGTGCAATATTTTGGGTTGTACCAGTAGCCGAAAAATAACATATTAAATTTTTCTTCATAACCATCCTACCTTACATTTTTTATTTTACCATATCTTACACATATTGATGTAAATTTTTCACATTTTTTATCTAATATTTTGTAAACTTCATCTCTTACATTTAAAAAGTTAGATTTCATAAAATGGGTTAAAACAAGATCGTAAGAATTAATATCGCTTTTGTATTTATAACAAAAATCTCTAATTGGAGCAGATAAACTAAATACCCATATAGGACTTACTATGATAACTTTATCATAATCTTTTAAATTAAAATTAATATTTTTTGTATCCATACGCCATTTATGCATATTAAATCTACCACACCACCAAAAGCCAAGTGTACCTGATGTTTTTTCTGTTGTAGTTAATTCATATATATTACTATTTTCTTTGCTGGCTATCATATAAGCAATTTTTTTCGTATAACCCATTCTTGAAAAATATACAACAACAGTTTTAGATTTTCTATTAATCAAATAATCATCTTCGTTAAAAGAAAAACTTTCTTGAGTATAAAATATTAAAGTAATAAGTCCCGTTAAAAATTCCAGAAAGCCAAATATAAAATAACTTATTGAAAGAAAATTTCTTGGTAATATTATAAATTGAATTGTTATCCAAAACATTAAAGTTATACCAAATGTCATTCCTAAAATTATACCAATTTTTTTATTTTTCAAAAGTAAATAAAATGCCGTAATATTTGTAATTCCGTTAACAATTAAAAGCATAATTCCTGAAAAAATATAATTTTGAAAAAACATATTACTTAAAGGTAGACATTTAAAATAAGGAAGAAGATTTTCCATATAAAGAATACTTCCATCAGGTTTAATAAACATACATATACTTCCAAAAATTGCACCAATTCCAATAAAAAGGCACCAAAACATTAGTATTTTCTTTACTCTTTTATATCTCATAACTACATCCTATTTTATTGTAACAAAAAAGGTAGTAAAAAACTACCGATTAATATTTACTTATAATTTTTAGTTACTCATTTTGAACACATTTCTAATAGCTTTTTCATAGTATTTCCAGTTCTTATAGTAATACTATCTTTAACATATGTACTAGCGGTTTTCTTCCACCAATAAGACACACGATAACTTTTTAATTCATATGACCAAAAGAAAGCATTATTATATTCATATACTTTCTCTACATTTTTATTTAAACTTCCTAACGCATTTTTCACTTCATTACTTTCCATTGGTGGTAATATAAAAATTATATTATCATAAATCTCTTTATTACCCTTTCCCCACCATGAAGGTGCATTATTAATTAAATCATTAAGTTCTTTATAGCTTATAACAAAAACAGGTATTTCTAAATTAAATTTTTCTTTTATAAGTCTATTATGCTTTTTGTAATATTTATTTTATTAGTCTCTTTACTTTCTAAAATAATATTGCCACTATTAAGATAAATAGTAACATTTTCATATCCATTTGATTCTAAATATTTTTTTAAATCACACATAGATATTTTGTTTTTACCACTTATATTAATGTCTCTTAATAAAATAGCATATTTCATACTATCCTTTCTTTAACTAACTTTATAGTGACCCACAATATCTTTTCTTTGCTCTAAAATATCTTCTTCATAATACAATTGATATGGATTTGCATGATGAAGTACAAATGCAATTCCTTTTTTATTTCTTTTATCAGAAACAATTCCTATATGATTATTAAAAATAACTATATCTCCACCTTGCCAATTTGATATATCATAAATATCATTTGTAAGTTTTATAGCATTATTTTCAAAATAAATTTTTAGATTTTTTACTCTTCGAAAATCAATATTTTCATCAATTACATCTATGCCATATAATTCTTTATGGTTATTTATGTCTTCATTTACAAGTTTTTTTATATCATAGCCCGCGCCTTTTAAGCCAAAAGAAACAACATCAGTACATACTCCATAGTTATCATTAGGGTAACCGCCTATATAATATTTACTTTTATATTTTGGCTTTGTGGCAAGATATTTTTTCGTGCTTTCTAAAATATCGGTTTCATCATCAATTCCATCATTATCAAAGTCAGTATTACTAATATACTTTTCAATTCCAAAATCCTTATTTTCATATTTCCTATGAGGAATATAATTAAATATATAAAGTAGATAAATGATAACTAATATTAAAATGATTATAAAAATAAACTTAATTTTTTTCATATTTATCCTACTTATAATTTACTAAATAAAATATATTTTTCTTTTAACGAAATTTTTTTCACTTCATATCCATAACTCTTTAAATCTTTTTTACATTTTAAAAATGTATGATTTATATCAAATCCTAATATATTTTTAATTTCACCAAAAGAAAGTTTTAAACTTTCCTTATTTTGCTTTTTTATATATTCCCATAAAGGGTTATAACGATTCATATTAATTGCTCTTTTTTAGCCACATATACATACCTTCTTCAGCAACTTCTTTTTTGACTTTAAAGCCAAAATTTGAATAAAATTTCTCTTTTCCTGGTGCTGATAATAATTGAATCATCATTTCTTCACCATCTTGCATTTGACTTTGAATATACTTAATTAAAGATTTAATAAGGGCCTTCCCATAACCTTTTCCTTGAAAATCAGGTTTAACTACAACATCCATAATAAGACCAGCATAGCCACCATTAGTTACAAAGTTTGCCATTCCAACAGTTTTATTATTTAAAACATATTTTGCATTTATACCATTTTTAAGCGATATTTCAAGTAGTCTTTCCGAAGGAATTTTCCATGAAACCGAAGACATTATATCAATGTATTCTTCTTTAGTTAAAGTATTATATTCAATCATTTTTGCTCCCTTATTACTCTACAAGGGTTACCACAGGCGATAACATTTGATGGCACATCTTTTGTAACAACGCTACCTGCTCCTATCACAACATTATTACCAATACTAACTCCTGGCATAACGCAAACATTTCCGCCGAACCACACATCATTACCAACTTTAATTGGTTTTGCATACTCGCCCATTTTTCTTTCATCTTTATCAAGTGGATGACCTGATGTATAAAATCCACAATTTGGTCCTATAAATACGTTGTCACCAAAAGTTACTTTATTTGCATCTAATATTATTAAATTATGATTAGCGTAAAAATTTTCACCAATTTCAATATTAAAACCATAATCACAATAAAATGTAGGCATAATAGTAAATTTTTCACCAGTTTTAGAAAAAAGTTTCTTTAAGATTTTATTTCTTTCTTCAGTTGAAGTAATATCGACAATATTATATAACTGGCAAAGTTTTTTAGCATTCATAAGTTTTTTAGTAAGATTTTCATCTTCTGCATTATACATTATGCCTTTTAACATTTTCTCTTCTTCTGTCATATATTTTATTTTCCTTTTTTTGACATACTACGTACAGTGGCAATAATTCCCACTAAATTTGTGGCTATAGATAGTCCTAAAAGTACACCACTTGAAAAATCTCCAAAATTAGAGCTTACTTTACTTCCGAAAAATATATAACTTAAATAAAGTAAGTTTCCAAGTATAATTAAAAATATTCCATAATTTTCTTTGTTCATTTTATCCCACCATAAAAATTATATACTAAAGATTAAATTATTTAAAGTTTTTCTTTTATAATATCACCATTTTCAATATGACCTATCAAAAGACTAGACTTTGGATCATGTTTTAGAAAATTTTGATTTACTATTTTTTCATCAAAATTTGCATAACAATATTTACACATATGTTTGCAAGTATTATACACGCCAATATCAACCATTGATACACACTCACATTTTCTTTCTTTTCTTGCAACCAAAGTTTTATTAAAAACTTTGCCAGTTAATTTATAAGCAAGAGATTTTGACATACATTCACCCTTAATAAAACCATATTCATTTAAATTTCTTTCTTCGAAACACGTATGAACCAAAATACTATTTTCCCTTGCACTTTTACTAAAATTTATTCCAATAGTTTTATAATCATTTTCCGTAAAGTTTCTATATTTTATATAATTTTTATTTTTCAAAGTGTTTTTATATTCATCTAAAAAAGAAATTATTATTTTATCAACATAGCCAGAAAGGTTTTTGCATAATTTATCAAAAGCTCTTACATGATAATCTAAATTATATTTTTCACTTATAAATATTGGATCATATCTTACAACTACATTTTCTTTACCAAGAATATTAGAAAGTTCTTTCACAGCTTCAATAATAAGTTTTTTATCCGGTACAAATGGTTCAATATCTTTATTATACGGAGTTATTGTAATATGAAAAATAATAGGAATTTTAATTTCACTAATCCTAGATAATATTGGTAAAGGATTTTTTGTACAAAACAAGATAGCATCAACGTTTTTAAAATAAATTCTATTTACTATTTTTTGATAAAAAGGATTTCTAACATCTACATATCCATCATGAAGCCTATTAAAAAACCAATCAGAATAAAAGGCCACTATATCAGTTCTTCCACTTACATTTAATATCATATTTTTCTCCTTTAAAAAGAAAAAAGCAAAACTTTATTGTTTGCTAAATTTCTTAAGTATTCTAAGGGTATTTAAAATTGTAATAAGAGTTACACCAGTATCGGCAAAAACTGCAAACCACATATTAGCAAGTCCAAATATACTTAGGCTAAGTATAGCAATTTTAACGCTCATTGCAAATATTAAATTTTCTTTAATAACCATTTTTGTATATTTAGAAATATTTATTGCTAAAGGTATTTTTTCTAAGTCATCACTCATAAGTACTACATCACTTGCTTCGATTGCACTATCAGTTCCAACGCCACCCATAGAAATACCAATATCAGCACGTTTTAAAGTTGGAGCATCATTCACCCCATCACCTACAAAAGCAAGTACCTTTTCATTTTCATGCACTTTTTCATAATGTGCAAACTTTTCTTGAGGAAGCATTTCATAATTTATTTCATCAATGCCAAGCTTTTTGCCTATTTCTAAAGCAGATAGTTTTTTATCACCGGTAAACATATATGTTTTAATATTTAAATTCTTAAGCTTAGCAATAACTTTTTTTGCTCCAGGTTTAATTCCATCATCAATATCAACAGTGGCAGTGTGCATTCCATTTATATTTAAATGCAAGGTCCCATCTTTATCACAAGAGCAAACTTTCTTACTACCAATTATTACCTTTTTATTGCCGATTTCATAAGATATACCTTTTCCTGCAGTTTCTTTAAAGTTTTTAACTTTTGATGTATCAATCTTTTTATTTGATAGTTTTAATATTGATTTTGCAATTGGATGATTAGAAAATGTTTCTCCCATTACAAGATAATTAATAACATCTTCTTTATTATATTTATCATCTTCAATTTTAATATTATTTACTTTAAATGAACCATTTGTAAGTGTTCCTGTTTTATCAAAAATAATGCCTGTAATGTTTCCTAGATTATCTAAAAAATTACTACCTTTAATTAAAATACCATTTTTCGAAGCAGCTCCAATTCCTGTAAAATAAGAAAGAGGCACTGATATTGCTATGGCACATGGACAAGATATTACTAAAAATGTTAAAGCTCTATAAATACTTTGTGAGTATGTGACGCTACCTATAATTGGTAAAAAAACTCCTACAATTAAAGCAAGAAGCAGAACAATTGGAGTATATATTTTACTGATTTTAGATATGATTGTTTCTGTTTTAGCTTTTTTATCAGTGGCATTTTCTAAAAGTTCTAACACTTTAGCTACAGTAGAGTTTTCAAATGTTGAAATAGCTTTTATTTCAAGGACATCTCCTAAATTAATAAAACCAGAAAGTACTTTATCTTGAACTTTTACATTCATACTTTCACTTTCTCCTGTAATCGAAGAAGTATCAAGATAAGAAGAGCCTTTTACAACTTTTCCATCAACAGGAACTTTCTCTCCTTTTTTAACTATTAAAATATCACCAATCTTTACATCTTCAACATTAATAGTAAATGTTTTATTTTCTTCCTTTTTATTTGCATAAATGCTTTTTATATCCATTAAATCTTTTATTGACTTTCGAGAATTATTTATAGCCTTTTCTTCTAAAATCTTACCAATTGTATAAAGAACTATAACCATCATGCCTTCCATGGACTCACCTAATATAAATGCACCAATACAAGAAATTAATATCAAAGCATTTTCATTAATTGACTTCCCATGAATTAAAATTTTAAAAGCATTTATAGTAACTTTATAAAGTAAAAGAATATACGCAATAACTAAAAAAATTAATTTTATTGTACTTGAAACATTTAAATAAGAACCTAATAATCCAAAGATAATACCAATTATTAATATACTTAAATGATATTCTTTTTTATTAACGTTTTCTTCACTACTTATATAAGCATCAGGCTCTACACTTTTAATTAATTTATTAACACTTTCAATACTTATATCTTTATCTGTTTCATAAGAAATCATCATTGTATTAAAATTTACTTTAACATTTTTAAAGTTTTCATTCTTATTAAGACTTTCCTCAATTTCTCTTGCACAATTTGCACAGTCTAAATTATTTATTTTATATTTATATTTACTCATTTTCTCCTCCTAACTTATGATTAATATGTTCAACACCAATTTCATATAATTTACTTATATGTTCATCATCTAAAGTATAATACACTTCTTTTCCAGATTTTCTTGATTTAACAATTTTTTTGCTTCGAAGTACTGCAAGCTGATGAGAAACTAGTGATTTACTAATATTTAAGGCATTTGCTATATCGCAAACACACATTTCATTATTATCTAAACACCATAATATTTTTATTCTCGTAGGATCACCGATAGTTTTAAATACTTCAGAAAGTTTTATTAATGTAACTTCATCAGGCTTATTTTCTAGTGCTTTTTGCACAGCATCTTGATGTATTATATTGCAATCACAATTACAACTACACTCTTTCATTTTATCCTCCTATAGTTGAATATGTATTCAACTATTTAATTATATATGAATATGTATTCAACTGTCAATACATAAAAATTGTTTACACAAAAAAACTAATTTAAAGTAAATTATTATATTCATAAATTTAAAAATTTAGTAAAATTTCTTACTAATAAAATATTTAATAAAAATAATAAATATTATAAAGTTACTTATATATTAGATTATAATTAAATTAATAATAATTATATGCTTTCAAATAATGATAAATAAGTGCTAAAAAAAGAAAATGATGATTACGAATTGTTATCATCATTACATTTTTCTATTATTTTCTTTGCGTCCTTTTCATTTAAATATAAATTATATTTTTTAGAAAATTCGTTAATTTGTAAAATATCATTTATTTCATTTTCAATATTTTCTTCATAAAACAAATTCATATTTTTAATATTAATTATCTTAAACATATTTTTACCTCTTATACTTAATACTACATCTTTGCAATAAAGTAAAGAATTGAAAAAATAGTGATTTTATGGTAATATAAAACTGTAATAAGATAAAAAAACTTTATATTTCCTCTATTTTTTGAATATTTTTAAATTCATTATTTAGACTTTTTCCATTTATTAAATTTGCCTCAAAAAGTTCTTTAACCGAAGAAAAATAAGTTTCTTTTCCATCTTTTATTTTTTGAAAAGATAATTTATTTTCTAGCGTTATAATTAAATAATCTTCGTTATTAATTGTAAGCTTTATTTCTACAGTTAAATGAGCCTTTAAATAGTCATTTAATATTTTTTTAAACATAGTTATATCATTAAGTAAATAGTCAAAATTTATATCACGATAAGCGCAGTCTATTTCATGTGAATTTATTATTCCTACAGCCTGAAGATAAGAGAATATTGTTATGCTTCCTACAAAAGTCATTCCTAAAGATTTTAAATTTGCACTAATTTCATCTGATAAAGGGGAAGTAACTAAATCATTTTCATAAAAAATTTTTCCTTTTGTAAACTTACATAAATACTTATAAAATGAACCATATTTTAAAACTATATTTTTATATATCTTACTGTTATTTATACTAGCAATTATTTTTCTTTTATTTTTAATAATGCCATCATCTTTAAATAAACTATTTGTTTTATCATCATCATATTTAATTATTTTATCTATATCAAAATTATCATATGCTTTTTCAAAGTTTTCTTTCTTATTTAAAATGCACTCCCAAGAAAGGCCCGCTTGAAAAGTTTCTAAAATAAACATTTCATATAAATATTTTTCATCATTATTAAATACTCCCCACTCTTTATCATGATACTTTACATATTTAGGATTATTTAAATTACACCACTTACATCTTTTCATTATTACTCCTTACAAAAAAAGCATCATTTAAGATGCTATTTAATTTTTCCTATTTTATTAAAAGGATATAAAATTATATTTGTTGTACCTTCAATATATTTTTCTTTAATAGGGCCAAGCATTCTTGAATCTTTAGAAACAACTCTATTATCTCCGAGAACAAAATACTCATCATCTTTTAAAGTTATTTCATCAAAATCAGTTGTAGTACCAAAGCCATATTTGTCTTCGTATTTTTCATCATTAATAAAAATCACTCCATTAATGCATTTGATTTTTTCATTAGGAAGACCAATTATTCTTTTTATTATCGAAGAACCTTCAACTTTTTTGCTTACTACTACAATATCCTCTCTAGAAAAAGACTTATTCATTTTATTTAATATAAGAATTTCTTTTTCTTCTAGGCTTGGGACCATTGAAGTTCCATTTACTCTAACTGGTGTAGCAATATAAGTTCGAATTAAAATGACAACGATAATAATTATTACATAACTAAGAATCTCTTTTATAATTTTAAACATAAAAACCTTTCATAAAATAAAATTAAGGAAAGCTTAATTTCTTTCCTTAACTTTGTATTCTTTAGACATATTCTTAATAAAGTTAAGTTTTGCTCTTCTAACTTTACCTTTTTTAATAACTGTTATTTTATCAATAGTTGGTGCATTTACTGGAAAAATTCTAGTAACAGCAACTGAACCACTTTTCTTTCTTACAGAAAAAGTTTCAGAAACACTTCCACCTTTTTTAGAAACAACTAAGCCTTCGAATGCTTGAATTCTTTCTTTTTTTCCTTCTTTTACCCAAACATCAACTCTAACAGTATCTCCAACACGGAACTCTGGAACATCTTTACGAATATGCTTTTCATTGATTTTATCAACTAAATTAGCCATCTTTCTACTTCCTTTCTATAAAATTATTACCTGTAATCATTAACTAATGTAAGCGGATTACATACCTTTTGGGCTAAGGGTATTATAACATACTATTTTCAGCAATGCAAGGCATTTTAATATTCACTTTTTCTTCTTTTATGAGAAGCAAAAATAATAATTTCTTTAATTATTGACATACATGGAGTTGCCACAATCATACCTACTATACCAAAGAAGTATCCAAATAATAAAAGACCTACAATAATCATTATCGGAGAAAGTTGCATTGCTTTACTCATTACAACCGGTTGAAGTACATAACTTTCTACAAGTTGTACAATGACTGCTACGACAAGTGTAGCTATTCCAACAAATGGTCCTTGAGTAAATCCAACTATTACTGCGGCAGCTCCACCTATATATGGTCCAATATAAGGAATAAGGTCTGTTATTCCACAAAATAGTCCAAATAATACTGCGGCATTAAGACCTACTAAAGCAAAACCTATAGTATCACAAACAAATACCATAAATGCTACTAAAAGCGTTCCATTAACAACTTTTCTTGCATTATAGCCAATATTATCAAATAATTTTATATAATCTTCCATGCCTTTTTTTCTTAAGAATTTTTGAAAACTAAAAGTAATATTATCAAAATCAATTAACATATAAATCATAACTACTAAGCTTAAGACAATAATTCCTAAAGCAGAAACTAAACTTTTAACTACATTTAATAAACTATTAGGAAGCTCTGTTGTAATAGAAACAAGCATTTTTTGACCATATTCAACAATACTATGTTTTACTTGAGATATGTTAAGTCCATTTATATCTATTTTATCAAGAGAATTAGAAATAAAATTTGTAATATTTGAAAATACATTTGGTATGACTGATATTAGATCATTAATTTGTTTATATAACACTGGAACAAAAATATATATAAATAAGAAAATAAAACCTACTACTAAAATAAAAATAATTATAGCGCTTAGTACTTTGTTCATTCCTTTATCAACCATTTTTTTCTGAAGTGGATAAAAAAGCCAAGTTAAAATAAATCCAATAAAAAGTGGCGAAATAACTTTAATTACTCCCAAAAAGAAATTTATAAGTTTTAACTCTTTACAAGCAATTAAAATTCCCAATATAATGGCTACAATAACACATATGTAAAAAACTCTTAATAGTTTTTGTGATAAATGAATAATTTCATTTAATCCGTCTTTGTCAATTTCATTATTACTTTTTCTAAACATAACCATTCCTTCTTTAATAATATTATATATTTTTTAATTATTTTATTCAATAAAAAAAAGTATTAATCAGTTTTTAATACTCTTTTGTCTTCTTTGTCTTCTTTCATAGTATTTTCAATATAAAAATAAATATTACGAATAACATTATAATCTAAAAATGATAATACGCTAAGTACACCATCAACATTTTGTGCTCCCATAAATGTTTTTAATTGATTAATTAATTCAGGTTCATTTACATACTTTAAAAATATATTAAATAATTTATTCATAAGTCTTTTGTCAGAAATATTATCTTTAACAAAATCACTTATTGAAAGTGAACTATCTTTAGTAAATACTTTAAACCTAAAAGACTTTTCATTAATAATACAAATTGTACCATTTAAAAAGTTCTCAGGAAGTAAATTATTTTCAATTATTAATTCTCTTATTTCATCTATAGTGAAATTTTTAGTAAAAGCATCAATAGCTTCTAAAGAATTATAATTTATTCCTATAGTACCAGCCAAAATATTTATATCAATAGGCATAAACTCTTTTGGTCTTGCTTCAACAACTAAATAATATGAACTAGTATTTGTTTTATCCATAAACACCAACTCCAATTTTGGATAAGGGAGTATTGTATCATATAATTAGTTTAAGTGTCAAGTTATAGAGCGCTAAGCTCTCTATTAAATTTGTTTTTTGTATTTTCAATAACTACTCTTTCAGTTACAAAAATCATAAGTACAGCATTTATTGTATAACTTCCTCCATAAGATAAAAATGGAAGTGGAACCCCGGTTAATGGGATAAGAGCTAAAAAGCCAAAAATATTAACAAAAATATGTAACGTAAAATACCAAAAAGTCCCATAAGCCAAGATGCTCGTTCGAAGATTCTCACTTTTTTTTGCTATTTTAAATAATTTGTATAAAATAACTCCATAAATAATAATTATTATTGTTCCTACTATAGAGCCAAGTTCTTCACATATAATAGGAAATATCATATCTGTATGACTTTCTGGTAAATACAAATATTTTTGAGAACTTTGCCCAAGACCTACTCCAAAAAGTCCACCATTAGATATAGCAATTAAGGCATTACATACTTGATAGCCGCTATCTTCTTGATATCTTGAACATGGATTACGAAAATTAAGTCTATTTAATTTATTACTAGATAAAATATTTCCACCTTTATAAAGAAGTGCTAAAACTAAAATAACAATACCAACAATAAAAATTTCCGCAATACGTAATAGATTTTTCTTTATCATTGGCACACTTAAAAAAGTAAGACCTGCAATGGCAAGTATTATAGCACCACTACCCCAGTCTGGTTGCATTAAAGTAAGAACCGTGTAAGCTATTGCTAAAAATAAAGGTACAAAATATAATGCTAAAGATTTAGTGTTTCTTCGAGATAAATTATTATAATAAACAGCCATAAATAAAATTAAAGCAGTTTTAGCAAATTCACTGGGTTGAAGGTTAAAAAAGCCTAACCTAAACCAGCTTTGAGCATTACCAGCAATTTTACCTTTTACTAGTACTAACATAAGTAAAAATAAACAACCTATAGCATACAAATATGCTAAAAATTTATATCTTTTAGTAGGAAAAAATAATATTACAATTCCTAAAGCATAAGAAAAAACAAGGACAATTAATTGTCTTACAAAAAAATAGTTTGATGGTTTACCATATCTAAGTATAGTTGATGCACTTGAAGCTGAGTAAATCATTACAAGTCCAAATATACATAGTAAAGTAACTAAAAAAAGTAACAATTTATCTATTTTTCTTAAATCCTTATTCATATAATTATAATAACATTTTTTGAAAAATATGTAAATTTAAAAAAAATAGTTTACGTATATATCACAAAAAATATTATTTGGTATATCTTATAATAGATACATAAAGGAGGATTTAAAATGTATTACTACGGAAATAATGGTTATTATCCATCATCTGGATATGCCCAATCTCCTTGCTGTGGTGGCACTTACGCAGGATACACTAGTGGTTATGGTATAGGTGCTGCAATTTGGATAGTATTATTCATACTACTAGTAATAATAATTGGAGCATGGGGCTTTGGTGGACAAAACCCAAATAACTAGGAAGCTTGCTTCCTTTTTATTTGCATATTTAGATTTTTTTTGATAAAATAGTCCTGTCAAAGGGGAAGTAAAAATGAAAGTACCAAAAATTAATATTCTCGATGAAAAAAATAAGATTTTAAGAATGACATCAAAAAATGTGGAATTTCCACTTTCAAAAAAAGACGAGAAAATGATATATGATGCATTAGATTATTTAAAAGCATCCCAAGATGAAAAGATAGCAGAAAAATATGACTTAAGAGCTGGTATGGGTCTTGCACTTGTTCAGCTTGGAGTTTTAAAAAGAATATTTGTTATTGCTAACAAAAATGAAGATGGTTCATTCGAGGAACATATTATAATAAACCCAATCATTAAATCTGCTTCCGAAGAACTAATCTATGTTGGTGAAGGTGAAGGATGTTTATCTATTAATAGACCTACTACTGGAATAGTTCCTAGAAATGCCAGAATAACTGTAGAATATCAAGATATGATGGGAAACAAACAAACTATAAGAGTTCGTGAAGACATATCTGTAGCTTTCCAACACGAAATAGATCATTTAAATGGCATACTATTTATTGATAAAATTGATAAGAAAGATCCATTTAAAAATAAAGATCAAATGAGAGAAATATAAAAAGCATGAGTTCAAATGAATTCATGCTTTTATCTTTTGCAAAATATATTATTTAAAAGTACTTGAAGTTCTTCTCTATTTATAGGTTTTGAAATATATCCATCAAAACCTTCTTTTAAATAAAATTCTTTCATTCCAACCATTGCATTTGCTGTAAGAGCAATTACAGGTGGAAGTTTTATATCAGGCATATTTTTTAACGTTCTAAGAGTTTGTATACCATCCATCATAGGCATCATATGATCTAAAAATATTAAATCATATCGTGCGCCTTCTTTTAATTTGTTAATAGCTTCCTCTCCACTTTGTAAACATGTTATATGAAATTTGTAATCTGATAAAATTCTTTCAGCAACTTTTAAATTAAGTATATTATCATCAACTATCAAAACATCGTATAAAGAACCATCAAAATGAACATTACCAACACTTACTTTAGTTTGCGTATTAACTTCTTCATTCTCAATCGCAGAATAATCTATTTTTTGAGGTAAGGTAACAATAAATGTTGTTCCTTCTTTATATTTAGAGGTAAACTCAATTGTACCACCCAAAAGTTCAACTAATTTTTTGGTTATTACAAGACCTAGACCAGTTCCTTCGATAGATTTATAATTTTCCTGATTATGAATTCTTGAAAATTTAACAAATAGTTTATCATAATCACTTTCTTTAATACCAATGCCAGTGTCGGCAACTACAAATTTTAAGGTAGCCATATCGCCAACATTCTCTGACGTAATATTAAAATTTATATAACCTTCATCAGTATATTTTACAGCATTTGATAAAAGGTTCATTAGTATTTGATATATTTTAAGTTCGTCACCAATTAAAAATTTGGGAACATCTTTATTAATATTTATATTAAAGTTTACTTTATTTTGATCAACTTTAGCAGTTATAACCGAAGAAAGTTGCATTATAACTTTTCTTATTTCATAAGTTTTTTCTTTCTTTTCTTCCTTACCACTTTCAATTCTTGAAACATCTAAAATATTATTAATTATTTCAAGTAATGTCGAAGCAGCATCATAAATACTTTGTACTTCATTTTTTTGTCCTTGTGGCAAATCCTCAGTTAATAAACTTTCTGAAAAACCAATTATGGCATTCATCGGAGTTCGTATATCATGACTCATATTAGATAAAAAGTCAGTTTTTGCTTTTGATGCTTCGTTTGCTTCCTCTTTATCCTTTTCAAGTTCTGTTATTATTTTTAAATCAGGATTTTCCATTGTAAAATATATAAGTGACATAACAAAAGCCATAATAGAACTTACTATAGATAAATCTTTAAATACCCATTGTAATATAATTGCAATAAGTCCTAAGAATATAAAAGTAAATATAGCAACCTTTTTGTTAAATTCAATATCTTTTCTTTTACTTATTAAATATATTCCTAAAAGACCTATATAAATAATATTTACAATATAAGAAAAATATAAATCTTTTCCATATTGATATGAAATGTATTTTTCAGCGTCTACATAAACATCAGGCTTTAAATAAATACATATAGCACATAAAATTATAGTTATAACAAAAAGAATATAATAAAATGCATTATTTCCCAAAAGTTCTTTAATAGTTTTTGCACCTTCTTTTTTAAGTGAAGTTACATATATTATTAACCATGTACACCATATAATCGTACTAATTATAAATGATTTTAGTAAAATTAAAGTAATTTTTTCATACTTGGGAAAAAATAATAAATAATTACTGATTCCATCAAGTAAAAGAACTATAAATGTAATAACTAAAAAAACTCTATATACACTGTTTTCTAAAGTTTTTTCTTTTTGTTTTTTAGAAAATACTCCAATAAGTAAAAATAAATAACCTAATGATACTATTTGAACTATAATACTTTTAACCATTATAATTCACCCGAAATACTTTCAAATAAAGATATTATATTAGGGTCATATTTTGCATTACTTTTACTTACTATTTGTTTAATAATATTTTCTTTAGCATTGCCATGAACAATTCCATTGGCATATTCATATCCAATATTTACAATATAAACATAAAATGGTATATCTTTTCCTATTGTTCCATTTGGGAAACCTTTTCCATCAAACCTTTCATTATGAAGTCCAATTATATTAACTGCATAATTATAAATGTTATCATCTAAATCAGCATATTTAATTATTTCACTACCAGTTTTTGGATACATATAAATACTATCTTTTTCTTTGTCAGAAATACTATTTATATTAGAAAAATATTTATAGGGAACAGTTTTTAAACCAATATCATAATATTTACTCGCTAGTAAAATATTGTTAACATCAGTATTACTATCATACTTAACAAGTAGTTTCTCTATTACTTTGCTTGCAATATTATATACATTTTCATTGTCTACTAAATAGGCTTTAATGTAATTATTTAAAAATTCCTTTAATACTTTATCTTGACTTTTAATAATCTCATTAATTGAATTATTTTTTGTATACATCTTTATCATGTTATTTACCCTTTTAACAATGATTTCAAAATTAAAAGGTTTTTCTATCATATCGGCAATTTCATACGTATATACTTTTTCTTTCGTATCTTTACTATCATCTGCAGATACAATTATAACAGGAAGTTTTCCAAGAAGTCTTTTTTCTTTTAAATAATTTAAAACTCCAAAGCCATCCATTACTGGCATTTTTAAGTCTAAAAACATTCCTACAATATTATTACTATCACTTTTTGTTAAAGTATTATTAATTAATTCAACAGCTTCTTCACCATTTTTTGCTTCCATTATATTATAAAAGTTTGAAAATGCTTTCTTAAATATACTTCTTGTTAAATCATCATCATCCACTATTAATAAAGAGGATGATATATTATTTACTATGTTAGCAAGCTTATTTTCGTAGCTTTTATTTATCTGAGGATTCTTATGAATTAAATCTTCTACCAAAGACGAAAAATAATTATATAGATTATTTATTTCATAATTGTCTTTATTAATACTTTCTAAAGTATTTTCAATATTCATAATAAGTTCAGTTACATCATCACTAAGTTCATTATTATTACTATTAATATTTGTACTTGCTTTTTTTTCATTTTTAAAGGAAATTAAAATAATTTTATTATCCTCCAAAGGTTTTACTATATCAGTATAATTATCATATGAAAGTAAATTAGAAAGTTTCAAATAATTAACTATTGCATAATCAACATTTTCTAAATTATTAATACTTATTTTATCAAAATATAAATTTATATAATCTGGATGAATACTTTTTTTACATCTTAAATAAAATTCTTCATAACTAAATTTTTCAGTAACAGTTAATTCATTTTGATAATTAAGTAATGAGACTTCATCTTTATTAATATCAATTAAAGTTAAATTAAATACATTAAGTATTGGATTTAAATAATTATTCATAATTAACTCCTAAAAAATTCATCTAACAAAGAGTACACTTCATTTGCTTTAATAAACAGTTCTGTAATATTTTGATTGATATAATTTAAATCATTTTCTTTTGCTTTCATTTCGTGATTATATGCAAGATTCGCAAGTTCAGTAATACCAAAAGTTTTACAATTACTTTTAAGTGCATGAACTTTTATAGCATAACCCGCAATATCTTTATTTTCATATAAAGTTCTTATTTCATTCATTTGATTAATAAAGCCATTTTTAAACTCAAGTAAAATTTCTTTATATGTATTTTCATCTCCTAAAAAAGAAAGACCAGTATCAACATCAATACCTTTATTTCTTAAATAATCTAAACTATTATTCATAAGTCACTACCCTTTCTAGTATACATAGTTATTTTAACATAAAAAAACACTATTTAAAATAGCATTTTTTAATTAAGTTAAACTTTTTTCTTTTATAGAAATAAACTTAGAAACCTCTATACCTGAGTTGTATAAAAATTCATAGAAATCTTCATAAGTAATACTGGCTTTAAAAGTTGTTTTTCCTTCATATATATCTTCAAAAACAATAATAGTTTTATTAAAATCTTCTCCTAACAACACTTGATAATTGCCATGAGCAATACTGTTTCTAATTCCTTCAATAAGCGCTTCACCTTTTAAAAACCTTTCATTATTTTTAAAAGTTTGTAGTTCATTTGAAGTATTATTTAAAAGTGTAATTAACCCACTTTTTTTCTGATTAAGTGCCGTAATTAAACTGTTAATTTTTTGTACAGCAACACTATTTCCATTTTTAGTGACATTTCCTAAGGAAACTATGTTTGAACTAATCATAGCATCAATTTTTGCTATTTCATTATTTAATTTATTTTGCCTTTGAAGAATTTCATCATCACCAATACTTTTTTCTTTTTCAATATTAAATTTACTAATATCTAAAAGACTATAATCAAATCCGTCAAAAGAATTTTCACTTCTTTTAAAAGTGTTATCATAATTAAATGAAAAAAGTGATGTAAAAGTATTTATTAAACTCATAGCAAGAGGATCATAATTTACATATAAATTCGGATAATCATTTTGCAAATAAGAAAATAAAGTTGCTTTATTTGTTGTAGAATATTTTCTTATCATATCAAGTAATATTAAATTTGTCAGATTTGCTTTTATAGGATTAAAGGAATTATATTTAGTATTTAAATTTCTAGCAACCTCGTGAGCTATCACAATAGATTTACTATACGTATCAAGATCTTTTTGTAAAGTATTAAATAAAAAATCCACTAAAGTATCTATATTTTGAGAATTTACTTTCTTTTCATTCCATGAAACTGTATAATCTTTTTCTATAGCTTTTGAAAATCTTAATAAAATACTGTAATCTCTGGTTTCACTAAACAATTTAAAAGCGTTATTAAATTCTTTTATTATATAGCCTTCAATATTTTTGCCATCATTTCTACTTATTCTCATTGAAAATTCTTTGAAAGTTTTTATATATCTTTGAATTTCTTCCTTACTAGTAAGTGAACCAGCATTAATCATATCTGAAAAAACATAATCTCTTTCAAAATCATTATTACTAATAAACATATAATCTTTTAAACTGCTTATGACAAATGTTGCAAGCTTATCAATATTTATAATTATATCTACACCTTCATTATCAATAATTACTCTATTATGTTCAAGGTCAAAAGAAAACTGACCATGAGCAAGTTTATTTCTAATAACTCCAACAAGCTGTGCTGCAGAAGGGAAAATGTAACCACCAATTTCATAACCACTGCCAACCTTTTTAGCAATTAGATTTACATTTTTCTCAAGTTCACTAGTAGCAATTTTAGAATAAAATATATTACCATTTTTATCTACAAATGCTTCTTTAATAGCTAAAAATATATTACTTAAAGCTCCTATTTTCGCAGCATTAATTTTTTCTTTATCTAAAATATTTTGCATATATTCATCATTATTAGAAATAAATCCAATATTAAATAATGCTAAGGAAAAATTGCCTTCAAAATATGGAATTATATCATTTAATTTACTCATATTATTTAAATAGTACCCTTCTTAAAATATCTTCTTTTTGATAAGTAGTTTCGCCATATTCAATTTCTTTACTTTTATTATCTAAATACACCATTTTAGAAAAATCATCTAAGCAAATATATTGATATTCAAGTGGTAAATCTTCTAAAGAATCCACCGCATCACTTCTTTTTAATATAAAGTTTCCCTTTTCATCAATTGTAACTTTATAGCCATAATACATATAGTGCACCACCCTTTTTTCACCAGTTAACTCTTCATGGCTCTCATCAGTAGTCCAAGAATAGCAAACCTCCGGTTCGCATGAATAATTAATGCTTACATTTTGACCATTTACATTATAACTTGGAATAGTATCATCGCTTAAATAACTAAATTTATATTCCGTAAAATCTTCATTTTGAGAAATCATTTTTTTAATTGCATCTTCATTTAAATTAATATTTATCAATTTATTTTCTCTTTCAAATAAAAGTAATGATCTTACATCACTGCCAATTATTACATAATCATCTTTTCTTTCAAATGAACCTATATATTCTTTCTCACTATCCACAAGTCTTTTTAAATCATTATCGTCTTCATAATAATGTGCATGACTATAATTTATATCACATTCCACATCTTTAACACATCCGCTCATAATGATTGCGCTTGTCAAAATTAATGAACTTAAAATTGTTTTTTTTCTTTGTATATTTTTTCTTTCCATAATCAAAATATAACACGTATTAATATTTTTTTCAAATTAATTTATTTTTTTATTACAATAAGAGGAATTTGCATTTCTTCTTCAGTAAACCCCGCATGATTAGATTTATATACATGTCCTCCTCTTTTATACTTTATAATTTTATTTGAATAAGCAAGAGCCAAAAAATCTCCGAGTTCATCTAAAAAAAATTTATTTTCGTTATCTAAGCCAAATAAGCGTTCTTTTTTAACTTCTTCTTTAGTTTTTAATATAAAATAATCTTTAAAATATTTATTAAATAATTTTCGGAAAAGTTTTTTATCAGTTACATTAAAGGCACAACATCTTCCTTCGATCCATACGTTATTCTTAATCAGTTTAAAAATATCTTCATAATCCTCGAGGTAAATATATTCTGTATTTTTATGCCCATGATCAGATGTTATAATTAAAAGTGTATCAGAAATAGTTTCTGCAAACTTTTCACATTTGTCATTAATCATTAAAAATACGTCATTAGTTTCTTTACTATTAGTCCCATTTACATGCATTATACTATCTGGATCCACATAATATGCATAAACATAATTTTTTTCTTTAACATTTAAATTTTCCTTTATTTGCTTAAACATATCATCAATGTCACTGTATGCATCTGGGTATTTTATTGGAAAAACAATTTTAGAATAATATTTTTTATTTTCTAAAATTCTTTCCATTATTGTTTTATTTGAAAAGTATTTATCACTTATTACATAATCTTCGAACACATCTTTTGTATCTTTATATGTATTTGTAAACATAGTTACAAAAGCATTTTCTTTTTTATAATACATGTCCCACCCTAAATAACCATGAGTACATGGATAAAGTCCTGTCATAATAGATGTTGTTGCCGCTGTTGTAGTCGATGGACATGTTGAAGATAATATTGAAATCATATTTTTGTCTAAAAATGATTCTTTAAGTTTTTCTTTAATAAGACACGCTCCCATTCCGTCAAAAAGAATAACTACAACATTTTTAGGTTTCTCTTTTTCTAAAATGTCATCTAGAATTTTAAGTGAGGAAACTTTACTATTTAAATCAAAATATTTTTCAATGCTTGAAGCCAAATTTACAATTGAATTACTATAATCCGGATATATTATTTTCATACCTATTTCCTTTCATAATAAGATTATCAAACAATTAATTTTTAATCAATAAAAAAAAAGGTAAACTAGTTACCTTCATTGCATAATAAAGATTAATCATTTAAATATTATTTGTCTTTCTTAAAATAAAGTTTGATATAGATTTTAGTTTATCAAATATATACATACTGCAGATAAATAAAACAACGAAAACTAATATTGTATCCTTGTTTACAAGGCTAATATTAAAAAAGTCATATTGAAATAATGCGCAATATTCAAATGTTAAAAATAAAATACTCATCATAATACCTCTTAAAAGGTTGTAAGGTTTACATATATAATTTAAAAATATAAATCCTGTTGTAGCAGTTAAAAATACAGTTAATGTAGAACACAAATTTGGATCTAAATTAAATGATTTTTCAAATAAATTAATAATTACAACGTTAAACACCACGGTTAATGCGCTTGGTAATGATTTAAGAAAAATTTTAAATAAAAAGTTTCCTTTAACAATATCCGTATTTGGCTCTAATGCTAGTATAAATGACGGGACTCCGATTGTAAAAAAGGTGATTAACGTTAAATGTATAGGAATAAAGAAATATTCCGTATTAAGAAAAATACACACTAAAATTAAAATTATTGTAAATATTGTTTTACTAAGAAGAAGTGATGAACTTCGTTCAATATTATTAATACTACGTCTTCCCTCTTTTAAAATTTTTGGTAAATTATCTATTTTTGAATCTAGTAATACAAACTGACTTACATTTTTAGCAGCTTCACTGCCACTTGCCATTGCAATAGAACAATCTGCTTGTTTTAAGGCTAGACAATCATTTACTCCATCGCCTGTCATAGCTACAAAATGATCTTTTTCTTGAAGAGCCATAATAATAAGTTTCTTTTGCTCTGGTTTAACTCTTCCTAGTATATTATAATTTTCAATTACATCTGAAATGTTTTCATTTTCAACAGTGGACATATCAATTGCTCGAATATCAGTATATCCCACTCTTTCAGCAATTTTTGACACCGTTATAGGATTATCTCCACTGATAATTTTTATATCTACGCCTTCATTTTTAAAGTAATTTAATGTATCACTTGCATTTTCTTTTATTTTATCTTGAATTAATATATAAGCAATAGGCTTTAAATTATCTATTTTTTTTAGATTTTCACCACTTGCAAGAAGAAGAACACGATAATCTTTTTGATATGTAGAAAGTTCTTTCAAAGGCTTTTTTAATAAATTTTCAGGACTTCCTAAAAAATATACACCCTCATTAAATTTTACTCCAGAATACTTTCTAATACTTGAAAAAGGTAACGTTTCTAACACTTCATAATCATGAAGTTCATTTGTAACGTATTTTTCAATAGATTTAAATGTTGGTGATGGATCATCTAATGCATTAACATAATTGCTTAACAATTCTTTTATTTTACCTTTTTTATTATGTTTATATGGAATTATATCTTTAACTTCCATTACGCCTTCGGTAATTGTTCCAGTTTTATCCAAGCAAATTACATCAACTCTCGCTAAATTTTCTATTGAATATAAGTCTTGAACTAAAACATTATATTTACGAAGTCTAAGTACACTTACCGCCATAGCCGAAGATGTTAAAAGTACTAATCCTTCGGGAATCATGCCAATTAACGCACTTACCATGCTCATAATAGAATTTGGCACGCTATGAGTAATATTCATTTGATTTATAAAAAATAAAATTCCTACTGGGATAAGTAAAATACTAAGTATTTTAAGCATTTTATTAAATGAATTATATATAACAGAATTTGTTTTTTTAATATATTTTGTTTCGCTACTTATTTTAGAAATATAGTTATCTTTGCCAACATGGATAACTTTAGCATATACTTTTCCACTTACAATAAATGAACCACTTATAAGTTCATCCCCAGCTTTTTTAGTAATAATTTTTTCTTCACCGGTAATAAATGACTCATTTACTTCGCAAATTCCATCTAAAATAACTGAGTCAGTCACTATTTGATTACCTATTTTATATAAACAAACGTCATCTAGTACAAGATTTTCTCTACTAAGCTCTATAATGTTATCATCTCTTAACACTGATATTTTAGCATCCGCAATAACGTTTAATTTATCAATTGTTTTTTTCGCAAGAATTTCTTCAATAGTACTAATTATGGTATTAGTAACAATTACATTTACAAATAAGCAATTTTTAAGTGCATATAAAAATTTTCCAGAAACAAGGCCACTAAAAATAACAAGCCCACCAAGTAATACGTTTATAAAATTAAAATATGTAAAAGTATTTGATTTAATAATTTCTTTTATTGTTTTAGTCCTTGGTTCATCTATATAATTAACCTTGTTATCATTTACTCTTTCTATAACTTCATCACTAGTAAGTCCCACTATTTTTTTCATTTACATCTTCCCATATCTTATATATAGTAGTATATCATAAAAAAACATTTTTGACATTAATAAAAAGCAAACACATTTTTTTGTGTTTACTTTTATCTTACAACTTCACTTTAAAAATTTACTTTTTCTGAAGCTTTCTAGAATTTACTTTTACTTCATCAATACTCATTGGATAAAAAACATTAAATTTTTCCAAGAAACCTGCACTTTCTTGTAATTTAGTAATTCCACCATTTATAATTAAATGAATTTCATGATCATTTATAGTTATTACCTTACTTCCCCTGGCATTATCTGGAAATAAAGATTTATTTGGAGCAATAATTCCTTTATTATTTTTTATTATATCATCTATAATCGGGAAAACCATACCATTATGCATATGTCCGCAGAAAACAAAATCAAATTCTCTTATACATTTAATTACATCTGGATCAGTCATATAAATTGGTGAATGAACAATTAATATTTTTACTTTTGAATTATCTAGATGTGATAAATAAGAAGAAAATCTTTTCATAATTTCAAGTTTACCTAATAACCATTCTTTACTTTCACAATTTTCATTATTAAAATAGTATTGATATGGAAGTTCTAAAGAATATACGATAACTTTTTCATCTTCATAATATGGATCATAATGTGAAACATGGACATTTCTTATTTGATTTGCTTCTTTCCAATATCCTTCGGGGAAATCATACTTTCCTTGTTTAAAATCACAAGTAGTAAAGTCGTGTCTTCCTAAATTAACAAAAGTTTTATACTTTTTACCAAGACTTTCAAGCCAATATAATAAATTTTCAGCTTTAGCTTTATTAGTTTTTAAAAAATCAACGCTATCTATAATATCTCCAGCCATACAAAGATATTCTAAAGGACTCGAATCTAAACTTTCTTCGATTATTTCAAGTTTCTTATCATCAAAGCCTTTAAAATAATGCAAATCCCCAAAAGTTTTAATATTAATATCTTCCTTTTTTTCAGGCATTGTATAACTATGAACTTTATTTTGAACTATTCTGTCTATCATATGTATCCCCCGTTTGCTAGTTATAGTATCACTATTTTTAAATTAAATCAACTTTCAATATTAATTGTTTTAATCATTTCTTTTAAAAATTGAGTTACTATTTTTGAACTTGTTTCTAGAAATGCTTCATAAGTCATTACATTTTCGTTATTAGGCTTATCTGATATAGCGCGCATTACTAAAAAAGGTATGCCTGATAAAAAAGCAGTTTGAGCAATACTTGCACCTTCCCATAATGCATTAAACTTCTTATTAATTTTTTGACTCATTTTTACATCTGTACAAAAAATATCTCCAGATGCTATAGTTCCAACATGAAAATGAGTATTTTTAAAATTTATCAAAGTATCTTCTGCAATATGTAAAAGATATTCATCTGAATTTAAATATACACCAACATTTGGAATATAACCTTTTTCATGATTAAATGCAGTTATATCAAAGTCATGTTGAACAAGTCTATTTCCAATAACTATATCACATACATCAAGATTATTAGAAAGTCCACCAGCAACACCAACATTAATTATAAAATCGACTTTCATTATATCAATAATTATTTGTGTACATCTTGCACTATTTACTTTGCCAACTCCACATAATGCTAAAATACAAGTTTTATCATTTATAATAGTTTCATAAAATTTAATTCCAAATATTTCAAATTCATTTGTAATTTCAGAAATTTTTTTCATTTCATTAATTTCTTCTTCCATTGCAAAAATTATACCTATTTTCATATACTGCCTTTCTATTTAAGGTATTCTTTCAACCCATATTTTTTATCTTTTCTGTATAGTTTTTTTAATGCACTTTTTTCAATTTGTCTTACTCTTTCTCTTGTAATGCCCATCTGCTCACCAAGTTTCTCAAGTTTAATTACTTCACCAGTATCAATTCCAAACCTACTTTTAATGACCATTATTTCTCTTGCAGATAAAGTTTGCTCTATAGCATCTTTACATAACTGTGGAAGTAGTTGTTCAATAACTTGACTGTCTGTGCAATATCTTTCATCTTCTACAAGATGACCAAAAGTTGCTTTTTGATTATCAACATCAACTGGAGCATCTAAAGAAAGTGGTTCTTTGAAAGTCCTAATTAAAGTTTTTATTTGTAAAATTGATAAACCCAAATTATCTGCAATCATATCAAGAGTTGGTTCCTCACCATATTCTTGTCTATATGAATTAACATATTTCTTATATTTGTTAAAAGCAAATACTGCATCAACAGGTTTTCTTACGGCATTTATTATATCTGGAACAGCTCTATTAATACTTTGATTAATCCACCATGTAGCATAAGTTGAAAATTTACAACCTTTATCAATGTCAAATTTATTAATAGCTCTAATTAATCCAAAACTGGCTTCTTGTAAAATATCATCTAAACATGTTCTTGCAAATGGATGTTTTACAGAAAGCACGTTTGCCCATCTTAAATTTCTTATAAAAAAATTATATTTTGCAACAATACATTTTTTTACTAAGTCAAGCTCCGTAAATAAGGTTTCATCATCTAAAGGATCTAATTCAAAATTAAATTCTGGAAATGATTGCTTTATATCATTTTCGCAAGGCCTATGTTCACCAAATAGTTTTAAATATTTTTTTATATAAACTCCATCATCTTTTAAGATGCATTCATCATTTAGCGTATAAGGTAAACTTTTAAGATTTTTTAATAAAGCAATTGCATTCGAGTAATTTTCAACATTCGCCATGGATTTTAATAATACAGGTATATTTATCCTAGGATAAAGGACTTTACCAGTAGAATCTGGTAAAATTAAATATTGACTTTTTCTACTTTCTTTTAAATAGTTACCATAAAGTTTTTCTTCATTAACAGATAAAACACTTCCACTATTTCCATTGTTAGAAATCATCATATATCCGGCAGTATCTCTGTCATTATCAAGTTCATAATCATATTCTTTTTTACAAACACTATCAAAATAATATTGGAATTTTTTGGCAAAAGCAATAAAGTCTTCTTCTTTTAAACTATTAGCTCGTCTGTCAATATACGATTTAACAATGTCTAAGCCAAATTTTTGTTGTAGTCCTAGAAACGTAACTTCATTGAACTCATCAAAACTATCTAAAAGCGCACAGAATTTTTCGTAAGAAATTTTTCCCATAAGTCCCCCTTAATGACGAGAGTTATTTTATCATAATCAAGAAAATTTATCAATATAACCCATTTTTAGTTGTTTAAAATTATTATTAAGTATGATATAATTTTTTTAGAAAGGGAATAAAAATGACAAAAAGCACAAAAAGTGTAAAGAAAACGATAACTAAAAAAAATGAAATGATTGAAAAAAGTAAATTTAATGCATTATTACTAGTTACATTTATTTTACTTGCAATCTGCATATTTTTAGTTATAGCAACATTCATCTAAGATTTTTTCCTTCTGTCCCCGTAGCTCAGCTGGATAGAGCACAGACCTCCTAAGTCTGGTTTTGCGGTGGTTCAAGTCCACTCGGGGACGCCAAATTACATAAAACTAATTATTATGCTAATTAGTTTTTTTATGTCTAAACATTGACTTTAATACAATTTATAGTATAATATTATTGCAACTTAAATTGGCAGTGATATTAGCTAATATAAAGTGTTTGCCTCGAAATAAAGTAATCTTCTGCCTAAGATGAAATTAATGCAAACTCCCTATATTAAGTTAATACCTATCTTTTTATTTGTAATATTTAAGAAAGGAGATTTTTTATGGCTAGATACACAGGATCATCTTATAAAAAATCAAGAAGATATGGTTTCTCTACTCTTGAAACTGGAAAAGAACTTGCTAAAAGACCTTATGCACCTGGTGCTCATGGAAAAGATAAGAAAAGAAAACTAAGTGAATATGGTATCCAACTTCAAGAAAAACAAAAAGTTAGAGTTATGTATGGTCTTACTGAAAAACAATTTAAAAAAGTATTTGAAAAAGCTTCTAAAATGCATGGAATTGCTGGTGAAAACTTATTAGTACTTCTTGAATCAAGACTTGATAATTTAGTTTATCGTATGGGTCTTGCTAGAACTAGAAGAGCTTCAAGACAAATTGTTAATCATGGACATATTTTAGTAAATGGAATCAAAGTTGATATTCCATCATATACTTGCAAACCTGGTGATATTATTTCTGTTAAAGAAAATAGTTTAAACCATGCTGGTATTAAAGAAACTATTGAACTTGGTATTAAAACACCTGCATTCGTTGAATTTGATGCTAAAAAACTTGAAGGAAAATATGTTAGAATTCCTGACAGAAGTGAATTAAATCAAGAAATTAACGAACAACTAATTGTTGAATACTACAATAGATAATAAAAAAAGATAATGAAATTAATCATTATCCTTTTTTTTAGGCTTTAATATAACATAGCATCTTTCTTTACCTATATTTTTAATAATTTTTTGAGCATCCTCAATTTTAAGACTTTCAAAAATCGAAGGAACATTATTAATAATACCATCATATCTCATAATATCACTTCTTATTTGATTATTAACATCAAAAGCATCCTCATATCCTAAAATACTCGAGGCAATACTTACCCTATTTTTCCTAATAAAATCATCTTCCGGAATTTCTAAATTATCAAGTTTTTCTTCAGTAAGTTTAATAATCTCCTTTGAAAAAGATGATGATGTTTCAAAAAGCAAAATTACAAAATCTTTATTTATAGAAACACTATAACTAAAATCATCTACAAGTCTATTATTTATAATATACTCTTTAAATAAACTAGTTGAACCAAAATTTATATTAAGCGACATTCTTAAATATATTCTTAAATACAAATCCGTAAATTCTTTAAATTTTTTTCTATCAATTTTCACACCGAAGAAAACTTTTTCTTTTGTAACATTTGTACTAATAATGCTTTCTTTTTTATTAATTTTCTTAGGCTCTTTAGGACATATAATCTTTGGATTTAAATACTTGGCACTTTCATTATTTTCATAATACTCTTCACAAACTTTAATTACTTCATAAGGATTTACGTTTCCGGTTACCACTAAAAACATATTTTTAGGGTGATAAAATGCATCAAAAACATTTTGGGCATCTTCTACCGTAATTGTTTTAATATCTTCCGGTTTCCCAGTAACTAAAAAACGATGATTATCTTCTTTATAAATGTTATTAAGAAGTTCAAAATAGCCTTCATTATAGGGATTATCCATAGTCATTTTTGCTTCTTCAATTATAATTGGCTTTTCTTTAGCTACTAAATCTTTAGTAAAATAATTATTATTTACAAAGAATAATAAATGATTTAAATTTTCTTTTAAATTTGAATTACACATTACTTCATAAGAAGTATGATCATATGTTGTATATGCATTTGCATAACTACCTATTTTATTAAAAAAATCATGAGCTGTTTTACCATCTTTTTCATTAAATTTAATATGTTCTAAAAAATGAGCCATACCATTTGGAACATTATATTTTTTACCTTGCATTTCATAAGAAGTATGTAAACTTCCATATTTAATAGTAAGTGTCATATAAATATCATTTGCTTTATTAAATGGCCAAATATATATTTTTAATCCACATGGTAAAGTATGTTCATAAATTATCTCATTAATTCTTTCAATTGTTATTTTCTTCATGATTACCCTCATTTAAACTATAAATTGTATTAAGTTTTACTTTATTTGCAACTTTTATTATATCTTCTTTAGTAATTTTATCTATTTTTTCTAATTTTTCATCAAATGAATAATTACCATTAAATACTTTAAGTTCATAGTTGTTTAAAATACCCATTTCTGAATTTTTACCAAGTTCTAAAGAAAGTTTTAAATTATTTATAGCATCTTTTATATCATCATCAGTAAAATCACCTTGTTGCATTTCTTTTAAAGCTTTACTACTTAATTTAATAGCCTTTTCAATATTTTCTTTTTTTAGAGATACTGCTTCACATAATAAGTTATCATATCTAAAATTCATACTTGAAACTCTATAACATAATCCATTTTTTTCTCTTAAATATTGATATAATTTACTTGTTAAACCACCATTGCCAAAAATATAATTAAACATCGGAAAAACTAACTCTTTTTCATCTTTTGTTAAATCATAAGTATTATAAAGCATAACAAGTTGTGACTGCATAAAACTTGATTCCATAAAGTCTTTTTTAACTTTCTTTCTAAGTTTATTTTCTATGCTATAACTAAAGTCTTCACTATTAATTCTATTATTATGGTAATTTTCTTTTATTAAAGAAGTAATATTCTCCATATTCAAATTTCCTATAGCAAATATATCTACTACAGATTCATTCATAACTTTAATATATTCATTATATAAAGCCTCTGGCGTAACCTTTTCAATATCTTCTTTAGAGCCTAAAACTAAATAAGAACTCATTGAATCTTTATCCATGGTGTTAAGGGCATTATTTATAGCCATTTTACCTGGATTTTCTGAAATGCTTTCAATATCTAATAAAATATCATTTTTTATATTATTAAAGGAAGTTAAATCAAATTCATTATTATTAGCATTGGGTCTTAGAATCATATCAAATAAAAATTTAACAACATTATTTATATAGTCTTTTTCTTTAATAAATTCTGGATTTATAAAATCTACCGCAAAAATAATGGCAGCAGTTCCACCAACTTTTGCAAGCTGACATGAATAAAAACATTTATATAAATCTTCTATTTGAATAGATAGTTTCCTACTTGTATTATAGTCTTTCGAAGAATCTCCTAAAACTCCTGAAAGAAAAGATCTTATAGGAAGTTTTTCTTTATCTGCTTTAAAACGAAAAAATACTTCTATCCTTGAGGTTTTAAATCTATCAGTTTTAATAGTATGTATTTTATAAGACTTTTGGTCAAATGTTTGATATTTCATATTTCTCCTTCTTACTTATTATTGTCAGTTTTTATTTATTTATAATTAATTTATTATAAGCATTCATAAAATAATCATCTGTCATACCAGAAATATAATCAAGAACAATTCTTTCATTTGAACTTTCTAAATATTTTTTATCCATATTATTTAAATATGATGAGTAAATAGTACTTTCCTCATTATGCGTTTTCAGATCATTTAAATAATGATTAAATAACTCACGGAACATACTTTCTAACTTTGCAAGTTCATCTTTGGTATACGCTTTAACATAAATATTTTTATAATTGAAGTCCTTTAATTTTTTTATAGCTTCGAAAACATCGTCACTTATTTTTAAATATGATTTGCCAATGCTTTGATTAATTATATCATTTACAATTGTATTAACAATTTCTCTGTTTGTTTTTCCTAAAACTTTTACAACTTCTTTAGGTACTTCGTCATAAGTTATGACATTCATTCTTACACCATCTTCGATGTCCCTTCCTAAATATGCAATAATATCACTAAATCTTACGGCACATCCCTCTAAAGTCATTGGCCTTAAATATTTAGCAACATCTAATGATTTATAAGAAGAATAATACTCATTTAAAAACTCTTCTTTAGTTTTTGGTTTTATGTAATATTCATTTGATACAAGTTCTCCATTATGGCACATAATCGCATCTAAAACCTGAAGAGATATATTTTGACCCCTACCATAATTTTCTACGAACATAAGGTTTCGAACACTATTAATGTTGTGCATAAAATAGCCTTCGCCTACTTCTAAACTAATTTGATTTAAAAACTTTTCTCCAACATGTCCAAAAGGTGTATGACCTAGATCATGGCCAAGAGCAGCCGCTTCAATTAAATCCTCATTTAGATTAAGCGCCCTTCCAATAGTTCTAGCAATTTTTGATACATATTGAACATGAATCATTCTTTTTTGAATATGATCATTTTTTTCTGTTGTAAATACTTGTGTTTTATCCATATATCTCAAATAAGATAATGAATAAATAACTCTATCTATATCACGGAAAAAAGATGTACGAAAATCATTTTCTACAGGTTCAAATCTTTCCGCTTTATCATCAGTGCAAGCATAACTTGCTAAATTTTCATTATGCTTTTGCATATTTTTAATTACTTCATCATTCATTTAACTCACCCAATATATATTATAAATGATTTAAAGATAAAAAAAAAGGAAAACTTATTCAGCTTCCTTTTCCATATTTTCTTCGTCAATTACAGGTTTTTCATCCATAAGTGTTTCCTCTAAAGTTTCACTAGGATCAGATTCCATAAATTGTTTTTCTAAAGCTATATCAATATTAGAATATTCTGTAGCTCCAGTACCAGCAGGAATTAGTTTACCAATAATAACGTTTTCTTTTAATCCTTTTAAGCCATCAATCTTACCACGAATTGCAGCATCAGTTAAAACTCTTGTAGTTTCTTGGAATGATGCAGCAGATAAGAATGAATCAGTTTCAAGTGAAGATTTTGTAATACCTAACATAATTGGTAATCCTTTAGCAGGAACACCACCTGCAAGTAAAACTGGTTTATTTCCCTCATTAAATGTTTTTAATGAAACTGTTAAACCTTCAACAAACTTAGTATCTCCAGGATCTAAGATTCTCATCTTATTAATCATTCTCTTAACAATAATTTCAATATGTTTATCGTTAATATCAACGCCTTGAAGTTTGTATACACTTTGAATTTCTTTAAGGATATATTCTTGTGCTGTAAGTGGATCTGTCACTGCAAGAAGTTCTTTTGGTGCAATAACACCTTCAGTTAACTTATCTCCAGCATTTACCATATCACCAACACTAACTCTAAGTTTCATGTTGTAGTTTGTAGTATGTTCTCTACTTCCAGCATCATTTGTAACCGTAATAATGTGTTTACCATTACTTTCATCAATTTTGCTTACCTTACCAGTAATTTCAGAAATTGTTGCTTTATATTTTGGAGTTCTTGCTTCAAATAATTCTTCAACTCTTGGAAGACCTTGAGTGATATCATCTTCACCAGCAACTCCACCTTTGTGGAAGTTTTTCATTGTAAGCTGTGTACCAGGTTCACCAATAGATTGGGCAGACATAATACCAACAGCTTCACCAGTTTCAACTAAGTTACCAGTTGCAAGGTTTCTACCATAACATTTTTGACAAACACCATTATCTGTTTTACATGTTAGTGAACTTCTTATTTCAACAGCTGTAATACCAGCCTTTTTAATTTTAGATACAACGCTTTCAGTAATCATTTCGCCAGCTTCACAAATAGTTGCTTTAGTTTCTGGATCAACTACCTTTTTAGCAGCGAATCTACCCAAAATTCTTTCTTCTAAAGGTTCTATAACAGAGTTATCTTTATCATTTAATAAGTCTTTAACAACAACACCATGTATTGAACCACAGTCATATTCTTTAACAATTATATCTTGAGCAACATCTACAAGTCTTCTTGTTAAGTATCCTGAATCGGCAGTTTTTAAAGCGGTATCTGCAACACCTTTTCTTGAACCATGTGTTGATAAGAAGAATTCTAGAACTGAAAGGCCTTCCATAAATGATGATGTAATCGGAATTTCAACTGTATCACCATTTGGTTTTGCCATTAAGCCTTTAAGACCTGCAAGTTGTGTAAAGTTTGTAACCTCACCACGTGCTCCTGAATTCATCATCATGAATATTGGATTATCAAAATCACCTTTACTCATTTCTTTAAATTCATTCTTAACGTTTTCAGTTGCTTTAGACCAAATTGCAATAACTGCTTCGTGTCTTTCTTCTTTAGTTATAATACCCTTTTTAAATTGTTTATTTACTTTATCAACTGCAGCTTTTGCTTCAGCAATAAATTCAGCTTTCTTATGAGTTGTTTTAATATCTGCATAAGAAACTGTAATACCTGCAATAGTTGAATATTTAAATCCTTGATCTTTTAATTTATCAAGCATAATTGATGTTTCAGTAGTACGATATCTTTTAAATACTTGAGCAATTAGTGATTTTAAAGTACCCTTTACAAAAGGTGATACTATAGGCATCTGACTAATTACAGTTTTAATATCAGTTCCCGGTTCTAAGAAATATTTCATTGGAGTTATTCCTTCGATATTTTCTTTAGTTGGTTCATTCATATATGGGAATGAATCTGGGAATATTTCATTAAATTTTAATTTTCCTACTGTAGTAACTAAATATTTACCTTTTTGTTCATCAGTAAATAATTTATGTTTAAATGAATCTACTGGTAAAGCAATTCTTGTATGTAAAGTAATTTCTTTACGTTCATAAGCCATTAAAGCTTCATTTTCATCTTTAAATACTCTACCTTCGTCTTCTTCTCCAGCTTTTTCAATAGTTAAATAACAGTTTCCAAGTACCATATCTTGTGAAGGAGTAACAATTGGTTTTCCATCTTTTGGATTTAAAATATTGTTAGCACCTAACATAAGTAGTCTTGCTTCTGCTTTTGCTTCTTCAGATAAAGGTACGTGTACAGCCATTTGATCTCCATCGAAGTCTGCGTTAAATGCAGCACATACAAGTGGATGAAGTCTTATAGCTTTACCACCAATTAATATTGGTTCAAATGCTTGAATACCAAGTCTATGTAGAGTCGGTGCACGGTTTAATAGTACTGGATGTTCAGTAATTACATCCTCGACTACATCCCATACACATTCATCTCTAGATTCAATTAATTTTTTTGCGCCTTTAATATTATGAGCAAGTCCTCTTTCTACTAAACCATGAATAACATGTGGTTTAAATAGCTCAAGAGCCATTTCTTTAGGAAGACCACATTGATACATTTTAAGACTTGGTCCAACTACAATAACTGAACGTCCTGAATAATCAACTCTCTTACCAAGAAGGTTTTGTCTAAATCTTCCTTGTTTTCCTTTAAGCATTGAAGATAAACTCTTAAGTGGTCTATTAGAAGATGCTGTGATGCTTCTTCCACGTCTACCGTTATCAAGAAGTGAATCTACTGCTTCCTGAAGCATTCTTTTCTCATTTTGAACAATGATTGAAGGAGCTCCAAGTTCAAGAAGTTTTTTAAGTCTATTATTACGATTTATAATTCTACGATATAAATCATTTAAATCAGATGTTGCAAATCTACCACCATCAAGTTGAATCATAGGCCTTAGCTCTGGTGGAATAACAGGTAGTACATCAAGTACCATCCATTCAGGTTTATTACCACTTTCATAGAATGCATCTAAGCAATCTAATCTTTTTACTAAACGAATTCTTTTTTGACCAGTAGTATTTTCAAGTTCTTCATGGACTTTATCAATTTCCTTTTTAAGATCAACTCTTTTAAGTAGTTCTTTGATTGCTTCAGCACCCATACCTACTTTAAAAGTATCGCCATATTTTTCATATAAGCTTCTGTATTCTTTATCAGAAATAGTTTGTTTAACCTCTAAAGGTGCTTTTCCTGGGTCAATAACAACATAGCTTACAAAGTAAAGTACTTCTTCCAAATCTCTTGGAGACATATCAAGTACAAGTCCCATTTTAGAAGGAACACCTTTAAAGAACCAAATGTGAGAACATGGTGCAGCAAGTTCAATGTGTCCCATTCTTTCTCTTCTTACTTTAGAAAGAGTAACTTCTACACCACATCTATCACATATAATATTTTTATATCTTAATCTTTTGTATTTACCACAACTACATTCAAAGTCTTTAGTAGGTCCAAATATTTTTTCACAAAATAGACCATCTCTTTCAGGTTTTAATGTACGATAGTTGATAGTTTCAGGTTTTTTAACTTCTCCATAAGACCATGCACGGATTTTTTCTGGAGAAGCAATAGAAACTCTGATTCCTTTAAAATTACTTACATCTATCATTATTCTTCACCTTCTTCCCCATCTAAATCTTCTAAATCATCTGGAAATTCAAGATCATCAAGTGATGGTTCATCATCTTCCTCTTCTTCTTCTAAAGGTGCTGGATCTTCAGGTTCAGGTAGAGGTTCATCGTTTGATAAATCAATTTCATCAATACGTAAAGTATCTCCTGCTTGATCATCTTTCTCTTCAATATCTTTAAATTCTAATAATTCATCATCTGTTGTAAGAACTTGTACATCTAAGCATAATGCTTGGAATTCTTTAACAAGTACTCTAAAGCTTTCTGGAACACCTGCT
>CAKOMR010000010.1 GCA_934096705.1 uncultured Bacilli bacterium | reverse complement strand
GTAGATAGAAGGTTAGTAATAAATTTTATAGATGAAATAAGAATAGGCAATAATAAAGAAATCGAAATAGATTTAAAGTTTAAAAATCAATATAATGAGGCATTGGACTATCTAAAAAGACATAATCTGTGATATAATATTCTATATTTATTTGCTTATAAATAAGAAGAAGGAAGTGAATTTTTATGGATATGTATCAAAAAAGAAAAATTAGAGCAGAAAAGAAAAAAGATGATAGTCCAAAAAGTTTTCCATCAGCCGGAATTAACTATTATCCCGGACATATGGCTAAAACAAAAAGACAAATATTAGAAAATATTAATTTAATTGATATAGTATATGTAGTTGTTGATGCAAGATGCCCAGTATCTACTATGATAAAGGATGTAAATGAGATTATAAAAAATAAAACGAAAATTTTAGTTATGACAAAAAAGGATTTATGTGATGATAAAAAAACTAATTATTTTGTTGATTTTTATAAAAAATCTGGTTACGAAGTTTTACTTCTTGATTTAAAGAATAACAAAGATTTTAAAAAATTATTTGATATTACAAAAAAATGTACATCATATATTCAAGAAAAAAGAAAATCTAAAGGTTTAAGAGAAAAAGAAATTAAAGCTCTAGTAATAGGCATTCCAAATGTTGGTAAATCTACACTAATTAATAATATGGTTGGTAAAAAAGTTCAAAATGTTGGTAATAAACCTGGGGTTACAAGAAATCTTAATTTTCTTCCTACTAAATATGGCATAACTTTACTTGATACTCCGGGAATATTATGGCCTAAACTTGATGATACTAACCAGGCTTATAATATGGCTATGATTGGTTCAATAAAAAAAGAAGTATTAAATATTAATGATGTGGGCATACATATAATTAATTTTTATATAAAAAATTATCCGAATATTTTAAAAGATATTTATGGCATTGAAAGTAGTGATACCTATGAAGTATTTGATATTCTTTCTAAAAAGTGGGGCTTTACAAAAAATAATGATACAGACTTTGCAAAAGTTAGTGAAAGATTATATAATGATATTATAAATGGCAAGATAAGAGGTATTACATTAGATGAAAAAGAAGGAATTAATTAATTTATATAAAAGTTTAAATGATGATAGTTATATTATAACTAAGGATAGTGCTTTAGTTATTTTGGGTTTAAAAAAGGAAAGTGATTTTCTTTTTTTAGAGTGTGAAAATAAAAAAGAAAATGCAAATAATATTATATTCTGCAATGATTTTTATGATATGAATATGATACAAAATAATATAAAAGTTCCAGTGTATAATATTGATGCTTTAAAAATAGTTTATAAAAATGATGAAGAAAATTTAAAACTAATTAATAAGTTTATAGAGGATAGTGATAATCATCATTTTGAACATTTACTTTATGATAAAGGTTATAATTTAATAGCGGGAACTGATGAAGCAGGAAGAGGACCGTTATGTGGGCCTGTTGTAGCAGCGGCGGTAATACTTCCCAAAGACTATAGTTTACCGGGACTTACAGACTCAAAAAAACTCACAGAAAAACAAAGAGAAAAATTTTTTGAAATAATTAAAAAAGATGCAATTAGTTATAGTATATCTGTTATAGATAATAAAACTATTGATAAAATTAATATTTTAGAGGCAAGCAGGTTAGGAATGAATACGGCAGTTGACATGTTAAACGTAAAACCTGACTATATTATAACAGATGCCATGGATTTACATAGGAATAATAGTTTAGGTATAATTAAGGGAGATGCTAAAAGTATTACTATTGCGGCAGCTTCAGTACTTGCAAAAGTAACAAGGGATCATATAATGGATGAATATGATAAAATGTATCCAGAGTATGAATTTGCTTTACATAAAGGATATCCTACGAAAAAACATCTTGAAAAAATGAATATTTATGGTATATTAGATATTTATAGGACAACATACAAGCCAGTTAAAGATTGTATGGAAAGGAAGAAGAATGAAGTTACTCAAAAATAAGATTTTATATAATTTTTTATTTCTTTTTTTACCGATTATATCGATAGAATTTCTATTTAGAACAATTAATAATTTAACTATTAATAATATCGCATTTCTTAGAATTTTTTTAGAGGTGTTAATTATATGTAGTTTACTTTCATTAATATTTTCTTTATTTTCAAAAAAGGTAAGTAAATATTTGAATTTGCTAGTGGTTTTTCTTTTTTCTGCGTATGCATTTATTGAACTATTATTTAATAATTTTTTAGGTGTATACATGTCATTTAATACTACGAGTCAAGCCGGTGCTGTAAAAAACTACATTCTAGACTTTTTAAAAAGTATGAAACCAGTTTATTTAATTGTTTTTATACCATTTTTAATTATGATTCTTGTTTTACTTTTTATTAAAGTACATAATAAGGGTGAAGTTTTAGACTTTAAATTAAAAAAAGTTTATAATTATGAATACCAAATTATTTCTTTGATAATGCTTATTATAGTTACTATATCGTCACTTACATTTTATCATACTTTAGATGATAAATATGTTGATGAATACCAAGTTACAAGCTTAAAATCATTATTTAAAAATGCTTCGAATCCAAGTTTATGTATTAAAGATTTTGGAATTATTTCGTATGGACTTATTGATTTAAAAACAAAAGCTTTTGGAACTAGTGATGATGAGTTTACTTTTGCTTATGATAACTCTAACGTTAATAATAATTCTACGAGAAAATTTGATGATAGTGCTTGGCAAAATGTTATAAATAATGAAACAAATACTACTTTAAATACCTTAAATAATTATTATATAACTAAGGATATTCCAGATAAAAATGAATATACTGGTTTATTTAAAGACAAGAATTTAATTGTAATTATGATGGAAAGTGTCAATGATATAATTTTAAATGAAGAGTATTTTCCTAATTTTGCATATTTATTAAATCATAGTTATTATTTTGAAAATAATTATTCTCCTAGAAATAGTTGTGCTACAGGGAACAATGAATTTAGTGCAATGACTTCTTTATATTCAATATATAATAGTTGTACTTCAAATATTTATGTAGATAATACATACTTTGAATCAATATTTAATTTATTTAATAATGCTGGATACACTACAAATAGTTATCATGATTTTAATGACACTTATTATGCAAGAACTAAGATTCATCCGAATATGGGATCTATGAATTATTATGATGCTAATACTCTTAATATGGATTATGAAACAAGATATGGTGTTTGGGCATCTGATGAAGAACTTATGACTGATTATTTAGAAAATCTTGATAATGAAACTTCTTCTGGTCCATTTATGAGTTATATTACTACAGTTACAACTCATCAACCTTACGTGTCAAGTTCAAAATATGGAGATATGTATTTGGATTTATATAGTGATACAAATTATTCAATTGAACTTAAAAGATATCTTTCTAAAATGAAAGTTTTAGATAATTCACTTGGAATTTTAATTGAAGGTTTAAAAGAAAGAAATATCTTAGATGATACAGTAATAGTTTTATTTGGTGATCATTATCCATATGGAATACCACTTAATATACTAAATGAAATACTTGATAGAGATTTAACTAATTATGAAAATGAAAAAGTACCTCTTGTAATATTTAGTTCTGATATAGAGGAAAAACAAACTAGTAATTTATATACAAGTTATATAAATTTAGTTCCTACGATAGCAAATTTATTTGATTTGGATTATGATCCAAGATTATATGAAGGAGAGGATTTATTTTCTGAAAGTTATAATGATTTGGTGGCTTTTTATGATATGTCATGGAAAAATAATTTAGCATATTTCAATGCAAGTACGGGTAAAATAACATATTATACAGATTTTAAATATACGGACGAAGAGATTAAACAAATTAACGAAAAAATATATCTTAAAATGAATACATCAAGTATTGCTATAAAAAATAATTATTTTGCATATTTAAATAATGCGTTAGCAAAAGAAAGGGAGAATATTAATTGAAAAATATTATTATCGTAGAATCACCTGCTAAATGTAAAACTATATCAAAATATTTGGGGGCAAATTATACTGTTGTATCTTCAAAAGGACATATAAGAGATTTAGCTACATCTGGTAAATACGGACTAGGTATAGACTTAGAACATGACTTTAAACCTAATTATGAGATAATTAAAGGAAAGAAAAAAGATGTTAAGTATTTAAAAGATTTAGTTAAAAGCGCAGATCATATATATCTTGCAACTGACCCAGACCGCGAAGGGGAAACTATTTCATGGCATTTATATGATGAGTTAGCGGTTCCTGATGACAAATATGATAGAATTGTTTTTAATGAAATAACTAAAGATGTTGTTTTAAAAGCTTTAGATAACCCAAGAAGAATTGATATGAATTTAGTTCACAGTGGTGAAGCAAGAAGATTTTTAGATAGAATTATTGGTTTTCGTTTAAGTAAAGTAATTATGTCTAAAACTGGTGGTTCTTCTGCTGGCCGTGTTCAAAGTGTTGCTCTTAAGTTGATTGTCGATAGGGAAAGAGAAATAATTGCATTTGTTCCGAAAGAGTATTGGACTATTGAAGCAGATTTTAATGATTTTAAAGCAAATCTTGAAACATATAAAGGTAAAGACATAGAAATTAATAATGAGAAAGAAGCAGATGAAATTTTAGACAAATTATCAGGTGAATTTAAAATTGCTAAAATTGAAGAAAAAGAAAGAAAAAGAAGTTCTAAAGAAGTATTTAAAACATCTACATTACAGCAAGCATGCTCTAATAAACTTGGCTTTGCAGCTTCAAAAACTATGAAAATTGCACAAAAACTATATGAAGGTATAGAAATATCTGATGGTTTTCATGGACTTATTACCTATATGCGTACTGATAGCACAAGGATCTCTGATGAGTTTGTTAAATCAGCTTTCGGTTATATAAATGGTAACTTTGGTAAAGAGTATGTTGGGTATGTAAAAACTGCTAAAAAAACTGAAAATGTTCAAGATGCTCACGAAGGTATTAGACCTACATCAATTAATAATACTCCTGAAAAGATTAAAGAGTATTTAAGCACTGATGAATATAAATTATATAAAATAATATATTATAGAGCACTTGCTTCTTTAATGGCGGATGCAAAATTTTTATCTACAACAGTTACACTTGATAATAATGATTATGGATTTAAAGCAACTGGTAGTGTTCTAACTTTTGATGGTTATTTGAAAGTTTATAAAGAATATGAAGATCAAGAGGATACTCTTCTTCCTGATTTTAAAAAATATGAAAATGGAATAATTTCTACGAATAAAATTGATAAAGTTCAACATTTTACAAAACCGCCAGCAAGATTTACGGAAAGTTCTCTTATTAAAGAACTTGAATCTTTAGGAATAGGTAGACCATCTACTTATGCTACAATTATTTCAACTATTAAAGATAGAGGTTATGTAACTTTAGAGGATAAGAAGTTTGTTCCTACCGAAGTTGGTTTTGAAACAACAGATAAATTACAAGAATTTTTTTCAAGTATAGTAAATGTTAAATATACCGCCAATATGGAAGAAGATTTAGACAAAATTGCTGAAGGGAAAGAGGACTATATAAAAATGCTTCATGAATTTTATGATGGCTTTGCTCCCCTTGTGGATAATGCATTTAAGAATATGGAGAAAAAACCTCCTGAGGAAACAGGTGAAAAATGTCCTGAGTGCGGTAGTCCTTTAGTACATAGACAAGGAAAATTTGGAAAATTTATTGCTTGTTCAAACTTCCCAACTTGTAAATATATTCAGAAAAAAGAAAAAGAAATACAGGTTGTGTGCAAATGTCCAAATTGTGATGGAAATATTATTGTACGTAAAACAAAATCTAATAAAGAGTTTTATGGATGTTCAAATTTTCCAAAATGTAAATATGCATATTGGGATAAACCTACAGGAGAAAAATGCCCAAACTGTGGTGATTTATTAGTAATTAAAAATGGTGAAGTTATTTGCCCTAAGTGTGATAGCAAATAATCACCTTTTTTTATCAAAATTAATTAGCACACATTATTGACAAGTGCTAAAAATAATGTTATAACAAATATGGAGATGAGATAATGAAAAAGAAAGAATTTAAATCCTCAAGTAAAAGAGTACTTGATTTAATGATTAATTCAATTTATACAAATAAAGAAATATTTTTAAGAGAGCTTTTATCAAATGCAAGTGATGCGCTAGATAAACTAAGCTTTGCAGCAGCAAAAGATGCATCAATAAATGCTAAAGATTTAGAGATTAATATTGAGGTTAACAAAGAAAAAAGAACTCTTACAATATCAGATAATGGTATTGGTATGAATGAAAAAGAGCTTGATGATAATTTAGGTACTATTGCAGAAAGCGGATCTTTAAAATTTAAAGAAGAAAATGAAGGAAGTAAAAGTGCAGATATTATTGGTCAATTTGGTGTAGGTTTTTATTCTGCATTTATGGTAGCTAAAAAAGTAGAGGTTTATACTAAAAAAATCAATGAAGATAAAGGATATTTATGGAGTAGTGAAGGTGCAAGCGGATACACTATTGAAAATAGTTATAAAGAAAAAAATGGAACAAGCATAAAACTTTATTTAAAAGATGATACTGAAGATGAAAAATATAGTGATTATCTTGAAGAATATACTATTAGAGAGCTTGTAAAAAAATATAGTGATTATTTAAAATATCCAATCAAAATGATGGTAGAAAATAGTAGATTAAAAGAAGGCACTAAAGATGAATATGAAACATTTAATGAAGTAGTTACTCTTAACTCTATGACTCCATTATGGAAGAAAGATAAATCTCAAATTACTGAAGAGGAATATAATAACTTTTATACTTCAAAATTCATGGATTATGAAAAGCCTTTGAAAACTATTCATTATTCTGTTGAAGGACTAGCTACATATAAAGCATTATTATTTATTCCATCACATGCACCATTTGACTTTTATTATAAAGAATATAAAAAAGGTTTGGAACTTTATACAAACGGCGTTCTAATAATGGAAAAATGTGAAAATCTTTTACCAGATTATTATAGTTTTGTAAAAGGTGTCGTAGATACTGATGATTTATCATTAAATATTTCAAGAGAAATGCTTCAAAATGATAGACATGTTACAAATATTGGTAAGGCCATTGAAACCAAAATTCATTCTTGCTTAAGTGATTTATTAAAAAATGATTTTGAATCATATAAAAAATTCTGGAAAGAATTTGGTAATCAAATTAAATTTGGTATATATGGAAATTATGGTATTAATAAGGACAAAGTTTCTGATTTATTAATTTTCTATTCTGTGAATAAAAAAGATTTTATTACATTAAATGATTATATTTCATCAATGGATAAAGATCAAAAAGATATTTATTATGCATGTGGTGAAACTGTAGATAAGATTTCTATGTTACCACAAGTTAGTCAAGTTAAAGAAAAAGGTTATGATATTTTATATTTAACTGATTATGCTGATGAATTTACTTTAGGAGCACTTGCTAAATATGAAGAAAAAGAATTTAAAAATGTATGTGATAGTTCAGTTGATTTAGATACCAAAGAAGAAAAAGAGGCTTTGGAAAAAGAAAACGAAGATAATAAAGAAATGCTTGCTAAAATGAACACTATATTAGGCGGCAGTGTTGCAGATGTAAAAATTACTAATAAACTTTCTAATCATCCAGTATGTTTAACAAGCAAAGGTGCAGTGTCTACACAAATGCAAAAGGTTTTAAATAATATGCCTGGTGCAGAAAAAGCAAATGCTACAGTAATTTTGGAAATTAATGAAAAACATCCGATTTTAGAAAAACTTAAAACATTATACAAAGAAAATGAAAAAGACTTTGAAAAGTATACAAAAATATTATATTCTCAAAGTAAATTAATCGAAGGTCTTTCAATTGATAATCCTACAGAAATTTCTAATTTAATATGTGATTTATTATCAAAATAGGTGTACACGTTACGCCTTTTTTGTTGCTCTAAAATATTTTGTGTGATAAAATACAATTATATTAAGATAGGAGAGCTTGGTTGGTATAAATATATATTTCTTTATGGAAAGGAGGTATATAATAAATGACTAAACTATTAAGGTATTCTTTAATACTATTAACGATATGTATAGTTTCCGATTTATGTGTTACTAAAGCTTATAAATATAGTACTGCTTCTGGAGTTGCACTTAATTATGATTTAAAGTATAATAGCTTTACTGATAGTCCTTATCGTTCAAAAGTTGATTGGCAAAATCAAACATATCAGAATATTGGTTCTCATACAGCAATTAGTTCACCTTGCAACAATTGCCAAATTTTAACTAAACTAGCAACTGAGTCCGGAAATTTATTTGAGGGAAGAGTTACTGTTGCTGGTCAAACTACAACACTATATGGTGGAAATTATCCTGACGATTTTAAATTGATGTTAAAGAGAAATGATGTAACACTTCTTACAACAACTCATACAGGTTTTTGGACTATTAATCCACTTTAAATTAAATTTATTTATTAGTCAACCAAGCTTGTTGTTTTAGGAGGTAAAGTTGAAAAAACGAAAATTAATTTATATTATTACTTTTGCTTTATTATGTTTATTAACAGTTTTTAATTTTAGTAAATATGTTAAAAATGAAAAAAATGTTGTGGCTTTGCAAAACATTAATAGAGAAAAATGCTTATCAAAAGAGTTTGAAATCGAATCTCAGTATTGTCAAGATTTGATAAATAAAGATATTTCCTTTGGATCTGCATATTATATGTTTAGTGATGCTTTTATATTGGGTATTGGAGTTTATACGTATGTGATAATATTAATTTGCATAGTATTTTCTAGCACTTATGCTTCGAGTTATGTTAAAAGTGGAGCAATTAAAAATGAAATTGTAAGAACTAGTTACAAAGATATAATGTTTAATATTTATAAAAAATCTATAGACCATATATTTTTATTACCATTAATTATAATTATAGCATATGCTTTTTGTTTTATTTATTATAAAGGAATTGGTCCATTAAATGTTGATAGTGTATCTTGGCAAGCAAAAACAATGGCAAATCCTATTTTATTTATTCTTTTGTATATAATTAATGTTTTAATTCACTTAAACTTATATACAAATATAAGCCTTATTTGGGTAAGAAAATTTAAAAATATTTTTCTATCTATAGTTTGCTCATTTTTAACAATTCTTGGAATTGAAATTTTCTTTGAAAGTGCAGTATTTTATTTTATATATTTAGTTTATAAAAAATCTTATGGCAGTATATTTAACATAATTAATTTCTTTGCATTTAATGATGTATATGGTATGTTTTCATCTTCAATAGTTCCTTTGATACTTTTAATAATATCTTACATAATATTATATTTAGTTTACAAAGATAAGGAAAAATTCATAAAGTATTCAGAAAGGGATGAAAAATAATGGAAATTAAGCTAGAAAATGTTAGCAAGTCATTTGGAAAAATCAAAGTATTAACTGATGTAAATATAAAATTTTCTTCGGGCAAAATTTATGGCTTATACGGAAGAAATGGTAGTGGGAAAAGTGTTTTATTAAAAATTATAAGTGGATTATATTCACACGAAGGAAAGGTTTTATATGATGATGTTGAATATGAAAAATTATCATCATTGCCTTTTTTAAGAGGTCAAATTGAAACTCCATCATTTTTTCCCAATTTAACTGGCTTAGAAAATTTAAGGTTACTTGCAAAAATCCAAAATAGAATTTCTGATCAAGAAATATTTAAATCTTTAGATATAGTAAATTTACTTAATGAAAAAGATAAAAAGTATAGTGAATATTCACTAGGAATGAAACAAAAACTTGGTATAGCTCAAGCAATTATGGAAAATCCTGATATAATTATTTTAGATGAGCCTTTTAATGGAATAGAAAATGCTACTGTAAAAAAACTGATTGAATACTTTAAGCGTATAAAAAAAGATAAAATAATTATAGTAAGTACGCATATAATTGATGATTTAAAAAATCTATGTGATAAAATTTATTATTTAGATGGTGGCGTTTTGAGTGAAAAAGAATTATAGAGCGCAGCAATTATACGAGTTTTTATCTGGCAAGCAGGGCGTGATAATATTTATTACTTTTGTTTTGATATCTGGTGTTACAAGTATTAACTGCTTTTCAAAAAATATATGGCAAAGATTGGATGTCTTAACAGGAAGAGATATAAATAATGTAATGCTTTTCTTGGTAACGTTTGTTTTATCTTTCTATTATCTTAAAAGTTTTTCAAATAATACTAATTACATTATTCGTACTAATAACAAAAATTACATAAAAAATAATACATTAAACATGTTATATATTTTTACATATACTTATTTATTGTATATAATTATTATTTTTTCAATGTGTTTTATTTTTTCACATGGAAATTATAGTACTTATATGAATGAATATGGATTAAATATAATTTTTTATTTAACATTTAAATTATTAAGAAATTTTTTTTTATATTTAATATCAAATCAATGTATTTATAAATTGTTTTATTTGTTTGATAAGTATAATTATATTGTATTTATAGTGAATATTTTACCATTCTTTATGATAAATTGTAGCAAAACTATTGTTCATTTTTATGAAATGCCACTTTTATATCAAACGTTTCTACTTAATGTAAATTTCAACTCATTTTTCTTAAATGTTTTATGTTCAATTACTACAATTTTGTTTTTATTGATAATTAATAAATTTTTAAATTACCTTATTTTTAACGGGAGAAATATTTATGAAACTAGAATTTAATATTCTAAAACAAACTTTAAAAAAATTGATAATTTGGACTATTATCTACCTGATTTTTATAATGATTTTTTATATTATTAAATCTTTAAGTTCACAAGTAGTTTTTCAAAATCTATTTTTAAGTTTAATAGGATTTCCGAAGCATAATAAAGGATCATTTTTACTTTTAAATATATTTTCTATTTTTTTAAATATATTTTTTGTTTATGATTATTTTATGTATGACATAAATAATTTTTATTCAAATATAATATTAAGAATAAGTTCAAAGGTAAGAATTAAAAATAAAGTTATTGTGTTAGTTTTATTTACTGTAATATATAGAACGCTATTATTTATATTTAAATTTTTATTATTCAAAGATGTTATTTTTGATATAAAATATTATATTTTTTATATAACTATCTATCTTTTTTTAGTAGTAATGGAAGTTTTTATTTTATCATTCAAAATGAAAGATACAATAAAACTTTTAATTACATTTATTTTTTCTTTTATAGTAATGCTATTTTATAATTTTTATGCACTTATTATATTAATGCTTATATTTTTATTTATTATTTTTAAATATTATAAAATTAATCTAAACTAAATCCTTTTTGGGATTTTTTTGTTATAATACTACTATGGAGGAAAAATGGATATAATAATTATTGGCGCTGGTCCTTCGGGAATGATGTGTGCAATTAATGCTAAAAATAAAAATAATAATGTTACTATAATTGATAGGAATGATAAAGTAGGAAAAAAACTTTTGTTAACTGGTAGTGGAAGATGTAATTATTTTAATGAAAATTTTTCAGAAAAATATTATTATTCTGATGATGAAAATCTTATTAATGAAATTATAAATGAAGATAATAAAGATAAAACTTTAAAAAACTTATATGAAAATGTTGGCATTTACCCCATAAATGTTAATGGATATTATTATCCATATTCATTTTCTGCATCTTCTTTTTGCAATTTACTTTATAAAAAATGCCTAAGTTTAGGAGTTAAATTTATTTTAAATGAAAAAGTTGAAAAGATAAAAAAAGATAAAAAATTTATAGTAAATGATAAATATACATGCGATAAACTTGTAATTGCCTGTGGTGGAAAAAGTTTTCCTAAGACTGGTAGTGATGGAAGTATTTATGATGTTATCTTTTTATTAGGACATCACGTGACAAATTTATATCCACATCTTGTTCAGTTAAAAACTAATTCAATAAAAGAGTTATCTGGGGTAAAAAATCATGCAAAAGTTTCTTTATATGAAAATGATAAATTAATTAAAACTGAAGAGGGTGAACTTCAGTTTGTAGATTATGGCCTTTCAGGAATATGCATTTTCCAGTTAAGTGGAATTGTTGCTAAAGGTCTAGATACTCACAAAAGTGAAAAAATAAAAATAGACTTTTTACCATTTGTAAATGATTATGATAGTTTTGTTAATAATAGAGCAAATATGTTAAAAGATTTATCTATAATAAATATGTTTGAAAGTATTATTAATTATAAAATCTTAAAATATATTTTAAAGGAACTTAAGATAAGTGAAGAAAAAAGATATATTGATTTATCTCAAAATGAAAAATCCCTTTTAAAAAAATATTTGACTTCATTTGAAATGAATGTTTATGATGTAAATGGTTTTGATAAAGCGCAAGTAACTATGGGTGGCGTACCTTTAAAAGAAATTAATACAAAAACTATGATGTCGAAACTTATTGATGGTTTATATTTTACAGGAGAAGTAATTGATCTTACGGGAGACTGTGGTGGTTATAACTTATTTATGTGCTTTATTACAGGCTTTTTAGCGGGAAGTGATATAAATGATAAGAGTTAAAAATGTTAAAGTTTCTGTTTTAAATGATGATTTATTTTTAGAAGTACAAAAAAAAGTTAGAACTAGTAATTTTAAAATAATCAAAATATTACATAAGTCAATTGATGCAAGAAATAAAAATGATATATTTTATGTATATGATGTAGTTATTGATTCAAATGAAAAAATTCATTTAAATGATAATATCTTTTTGTACGAAGAAAAAGAAAATAAACTTACTACAACGGGTAATGAAAAACTTTTAGGCTTTATAGATATTATAGGTGCTGGTCCATCGGGACTTTTTTGCGCATATATATTATCAATAAATGGATATAATGTTCGCCTATTTGAAAGAGGAAAATGCGTCGAGGAAAGAAAAAATGATGTACAAAATTTTTGGGATAATAACAAACTCAATTTAAATTCTAATGTTTTATTCGGAGAAGGTGGAGCAGGTACATTTTCTGATGGCAAGCTTATGACAAATATTAAAGATAAAGATGGCTTAATATCACTTGTTTTAAAAATATTTTATGAAAATGGTGCTAAAGAAGATATTTTATATTCAAATCATCCACATTTAGGTACTGATGAACTTGAAAAAATTGTTAGAAATATTAGAAATAAAATTATTGAAAATGGTGGACAAATTTACTTTTCTAGTATGCTTACAGATATAATTATAGAAAATAATAAAGTAAAAGGTTTTATTATTAATAATGATAAAACTTATGAAACTGATAATCTAGTTTTAGCAACTGGCCATAGTGCAAAAGAAACCTTTAAATTATTGCATGAAAAAAATGTTGCCATGGAAAATAAACCTTTTGCTGTAGGAATTAGGATTATGCATGATGAAAAGTTAATAGATGAAAATCAGTATGGTAAGTTTAGTAAATATTTACCTCATGCAGAGTATAAACTTACCTTTAAATCTAGCAGTAATAGGGGTGTATATTCATTTTGCATGTGCCCAGGAGGGTATGTAGTAAATTCTTCGAGTGAAGAAAAGCATCTATCAATAAATGGTATGAGTTATTCATCCCGTGACAGTGGAGTAAGTAATAGCGCTATTATTGTAACTGTATCAGATAAAGATTATGGTTCTAATGTTTTAGATGGATTAAAATTTCAAGAATTTTTAGAAGAAAAAGCCTATGCTCTTGGTAATGGATGTATTCCTATTCAAACATTCAGTGATTATAAAAATAGCACTATAAATGAGAAAAGTTTTAATAATTTAAAAATAAAAGGTCAAACTAAATACACAAATATTAATGAAATATTTCCTAAAGAAATTAATGATTCACTTAAAGAGGCAATAGATAATTTTTCACATAAAATAAAAGGCTTTAATGATGAAAATACTTTAATAGCCGCAGTTGAAAGTCGAACAAGTTCTCCGGTAAAATTTATAAGAAATGAAGATATGTCATCAAGTGTAAAGGGACTTTATCCAATTGGTGAAGGCTCTGGTTACGCTGGAGGAATTACCACAAGTGCTATCGAAGGCATCAAAATGGCTAAAATATTTATGGAAAAGTATTATCCAGATAAAAAGTAATCAAATAATTAAGCTAAAAAAATAGATTGATTGTAATCTATTTTTTTTATATAATTAGATAGTAAAGGGATGATAGAAATGGTACTTAAAAAAAATGAGATTGAAGCGCTAGATGAATACTTTAGAGCCGCAAATTACTTGTCTGCATGTCAATTATATTTACTTGATAACCCACTTTTAAAACGTAAATTAGAATTTTCTGATATAAAAAAGAAACTAGTAGGTCACTGGGGAACTGTACCTTCACAAAACTTTATTTATACGCATTTAAATTATATTATAAAAAAATATAATCAAGATATGATTTATGTATGTGGTCCAGGTCATGGTGGAAATGCTGTTGTAGCAAATGTTTACCTTGAGGGTACTTATACAAAATTCTATCCAGAAATTACCGAAGACGAAGAAGGTTTAAAGAAATTATTTAAACAGTTTTCTTTTCCTGGAGGAATACCATCACATGCTGCTCCTGAAACTCCTGGTTCTATAAATGAGGGCGGAGAACTTGGGTATAGTGTAGCTCATGCTTACGGCGCAGTTTTAGATAATCCTAATCTTATTGCAGCTTGTGTTATTGGTGATGGAGAGATGGAAACTGGTCCTCTTGCAACAAGTCTTCATTTAAATAAATTTATAAATCCTAAAACTGATGGTTTTGTTTTACCAATACTTAATTTGAATGGATATAAAATTGCTAATCCTTCGATATTTTCGAGAATTACTGATGAAGAACTAACTAGTTTAATTTATGGATATGGTTATGAGCCTATTATTGTTGACGTAACTAAAGCTTTAAATCCTCATGAAAAAATGCATGTGGCTTTAGATTATGCAATGAAAAGATTTATAAAAATAAAAAAAGTAAATGAAAACAAAGAAAATGTTAAAAGATTTTATTATCCATTTATTATATTAAAAACTCCAAAAGGTTGGACTTGTCCTAAAGTATTTGATGGCAAAAATATTGAGGGCACATTTAGAGCACATCAAGTTCCTGTAAATGTATGTGAAAATAATCCTGATAGTTTAAGTGTTTTAGAATCTTGGCTTAAAAGTTATCATCCCGAAAAGCTTTTTGATAAAAATGGTCATGTAAAAAAATCTATAAAAAGTATTTTACCAGTAGAAAATAAATTAATGGGAGCAAGCCCTTATGCAAATGGGGGAGTATGTTATCATAAGCTTAAATTACCTGATTTTAGAAACTATGAAGTTCAAACTAGTCATGGAAGTGTAGTTGCTCAAGATATGATGAATTTGGGATTTTATTTAAGAGATGTAATTGCTAAGAATCCAGATAATTTTAGATTATTTAGTCCAGACGAAGCACTATCAAATAGACTTAATCATGTTTTTGAAGTCACAAATAGACAGTTTTCCGGAAATATTTATGACTACGATGAGTACTTAAATAATAGTGGTAGAGTAATTGATTCATTTTTATCAGAACACGTTTGTGAGGGACTACTTGAAGGATATATTTTAACTGGAAGACATGGAATCTTTGATTCTTATGAAGCTTTTGTTAGAATTGTAGATTCTATGGCATCACAGCATGCTAAATGGCTTAAAATGTGTAGGGAAATTTCTTGGAGAAAAAGTATACCATCATTAAATTATATTTTAACTAGTCATATTTGGCAGCAGGATCATAATGGATATACTCATCAAGATCCAGGATTTTTAAATCATATTGTTACTAAAAAAAGCGAAATTGTAAGAGTTTATTTACCAATTGATGCAAATACGCTTTTATCATGTACAGACCACTGTTTAAATACTAGTGATTATATAAATGTTATTGTCGCTTCGAAACATCCATCATTTCAATGGTTATCAATGAGTGAAGCAATCAAACATTGTACAAAAGGTATAGGCAAATTTGAATGGTGTTCAAATGATAAAGGAAGTCCAGATGTAGTGCTTGCATGTTGTGGCGATACTCCTACTGTTGAAGTTATAGCGGCTTATGATATATTATCAAAAAAACTTCCAAATCTTAAAGTAAGAGTAGTAAATGTAATTGACTTAATGCGTCTTGAATCAAATCTTTCACATCCTCATGGCTTAACTGATAAAGAGTATGATAGATTATTTACTGTAGATAAACCAATTATCTTTGCATTTCATGGATATCCAAATTTAATTCATGAACTAACTTATAATCGTAAGAACCAAAATATGCACGTTTTTGGTTATATTGAAGAGGGTACAATTACAACTCCATTTGATATGAGAGTAAGAAATAGGATAGATAGATTTAACATTGTAATTAATGCTTTAAAATATGTTAAAATTAAAGGCAAATATGAAGTAATTGATTATTGTGAAGATTGTTTAAGAAAACATAATTCCTATATTAAAAGATATGGAATTGATATGAAGGAAGTTAGAGATTGGAAATTTAATAAATAAAAAGTTCTTGGTTTTTACAAGAATTTTTTTAGTCTATAAATAAAATTTGATATTTTTAAATATGAATAGTATAATTGTATTGTGATTATGTTATGAAAAAAAGTAAAGTTTATTTTAACACCTGTGTTGTTTTAATTATATCTATATTATTAATATGGTATTTTTTAAAGGATAATTATAAAATTTCTATTGAAGTATTAAAGTCTGCGAATTTGTTTTGGCTTTTTTTTGCGATACTTTTTTTTATAGGATATTTTTTACTAGAAACTTTACTAATGAAAATTTTAATTAATAAACATAAAAAAAACTATTCATATAAGAGTGCTTTGAAACTTTATTTAATGACTAAATTTTTTAATGGTATTACGCCTTTTTCATCTGGTGGTCAACCACTTCAACTTCTTGAAATGAAAAAGGAAGGTGTAAGTTACCTTGATGGATCAACAGTTTTGGTAAAACATTTTATTATTTTACAATCTTCGGTTGTTCTTCTTTCTATACTTAGTATAATTTGCAATACAATTTTCCATTTTATTAATCCAACGGGCTTTTTAAAAATTGTTTTAGTGCTTGGCTTTGTAATAAATTATACACTTTTATTTGTTGTTATTTTTCTTTCTTATAAAATTAGTATTTGTGAAAAGGTTTGTGGATTTTTCGTAGGAATATGCGTAAAATTTAAACTTGTAAAAAATAAGGAAAAAACTACTTTAAATATATGTAAGTCATTGGAAGATTATCAAACTGGCTATAAAGATCTTGTTAAAAATAGACCATATTTTTTTAAACTTGTTTTACTCGAAAGCCTTGCTTTAGCACTATCATTTTCTGTTCCATTTTTTGTTTTTAAAGCTTTGGGTAGTCCATACAATAATTATTTAGTAACATTATCAATAGCGATATTTACATTTATGATAGGCTCATTTGTACCAATACCAGGTGGTACTGGTGGGATGGAATATGCTTTTATTAATTTAAACGAATTTGTTATACCAACTAAATATTTATCTGTTTCGCTAATTTTGTGGCGTGTGATAGATTATTATGCTCCAATGATAATTGGTGGAATATTTTTTAATTACGAAAAAGCCAAAAGAAACTTTAAATCTATAGAAAATAAACTATAGATTTTTTTTCTATTTTGAATTATAATATCATTTGCATTTAAGGGGGATTTATGGCAAAAAGTGATAGTTTTATTAGTTCATTAAAAACTTTTAATACTGATGAAGACTTATATAATTATTTAATTAGTGGTTTTTCACAAAATTACTTTAAAGCATTTGTACGTAAAATGTTAAGCGAAGATTTACATATTAATTTTGTAGATTTAGCTTATTATGACAAAATTCTTAATTCTGAAAGCAACTTTTATGCAAAATTATGTATTTTAAATTCTATTAAAGATGAAGATGAAAAAACTAAATATATTTCAATTCTTATTGCAAAAAATCCTAGTTTTAGAGATCTAGATAGTTTAATTACTATGGTTATATCATTATTAAAAAAAGATGAAAATAAGCTTAAATTAATAGCAAAATTATCATCACCAGTTTATATATCAAAGTCTTTTTTATCATTAAATAGCAAACAAATAAAACTTAAAAATATTAGTTTTTTTACACCTAATGATTTAATTGAATTTTTGATTACTCTTTCTGATGATGAAAAACTCGCATACTTAAAAACGAAAAAATTTGAACCAAAAGTATTTTGCTCTTTGAGCAAAAATATTCTTACTTATGAATTTTCTTTTTTAAATGATGCACAAAAGGTAAGCGTAATTCTGTTACTTGATGATATTTATATAAAATATGAATTATTAAAAAAATACCGTCATTTATTTACTGATGAAGATTTTAAAATGTATATGTTCGAAATTTATCATCAAACAAAAGATTTGAATTTAAAGAGTAATATTATGACTTTATTTTCAAATGATGTAGTTCAGAAAATAAGTTACAGTAATACTATAATTGGTAAGAAAAAACTAGTTAAGCCATCATCAGAGTTTTATGATTTAAATTTTTTAAGAAAATATTCTTTTGGAGTAGAACTTGAATCTTCAGTGGATGATTATTTAGTATATTCTAACTTAAAAAGAATTCTTTCGTCATGGCGACTTAAAGGAGAAACTTCAGTCAAAAATGGTTTTGAAATTACTTCACCAATTCTGCATTATGATCAAAAGGATTTAGGTGAACTAGAATATATTTGTTCTTTCTTAAGAGAGATAGATGCAGTGCAAACTAGCGAATGTGGTGGACATATCCATATTGGATTTGATTTTTTTAAAAATGTAGAAGAACTTAAAAAATTATATATGCTTTATTGTAATAACGAGGCATTATTCTCATTTTTGACTAACAGGGAAAATAGCCTTATAAGACCAAATGTTATAGTCTATGCTAGAAATATGTCAGGAAAACTTGAAAACGCAATTTCAAGTGGTATTTTTGATAAAAAGATGAATATGTTTGAATTTGTTCAAACAATAAAAACTATTCAAGGAGATAGATTGGTAAATTTAAATTTATTTAATGCCTATTCATTAAAAAAAAATACAATCGAGTTTAGAGCCTCAAATGGAGAAAATACATATCATGAACTTCTTTTAAACATAATACTATATTTAAAACTTGTAGATTTATCAATTGATCTTGCAAGATTTAAAAAGGGTAGTCCGGCTTATGATGAGTTTAAGTTTTTAATAAGTCAAAATTCCTTAGAAAAAGAAAGAGCAAAGGAATTTTTGAAATTATTTTTTGGCAATAACCAGCAATTAACTGATTTATTTTTTAGTAGATATGAAACAAATAGTAATTTAAATAAATCTAATCCATATCTTGTTAGAACAAGAAGTAAGGTAGAGTTTAAATAGTTAATTGACACATAAATATATAATATATATAATTATTTTAGTATGGAGGTTATATGGGAAAACAAGAAATGATTGAAAAAATGTTTGAAAATTTACATGATACTTTAAATGAAAATGTTGAATGTATGTGTTGGTGGAATGGAAACTTAATTAAAATCGAAGGCATTTTAAGTACTGTTAGTGATTATGATAAAGTTTGTATTAATGGCATTTATTTACCATTTATAGATTATGGAAAAGCAATTTTTTATGTAAGAAGTGAAAATGGAATGCTTTATTTAAATCCCACAGTTAAAGACGGATATGAAGTAAAACCAGATTATTATGTTAATCAAATGCGTAAAGCTTTTTTTGGGGAAGAAAAATCCTTTGAACTTGAAAGATAAATTTATCTTTCTTTTTTTGTAATAACTTTTTGTTTTCTTCATAATCTTTAATAGAAAAGGTGAGAAATGGAAAATGAAAATGTTATTGCCTCATTAAGCAAACGTGCTGGTGGAGAAATTTACCTAGGGGTAGTTGGAGCTGTTAGAACAGGTAAATCTACATTCATAAAAAGATTTATTGAAAATTTAGTAGTTCCAAATGTTAATGATGAATATGAAAAGAAAAAATGCTTAGATGAGGTGCCTCAATCGGCTCAAGGCAAACAAATTATGACGACTGAGCCTAAATTTGTTCCTTCTTCAGGAGCAAAAATAAAAGTTGACGAATTTGAAACAAATATTAAACTCGTTGATTGTGTTGGATATGTAATAAAAGACGCTACAGGATTTATGACAGAAGATGGCAATCCTCGAATGGTAAAAAGTCCATGGTTTGATGATTATATTCCCCTTACAGAAGCTGCTGAACTTGGAACTGAAAAAGTTATTAAGGATCATGCAACAATAGGAATTGTAGTAACAACTGATGGAAGTATTACAGAAATTGCAAGAGAAAGTTATGTTGAAGCAGAAGAAAAAGTTATTCATGAACTTCAAGAGATTGGTAAACCATTTATTGTTATTTTAAATTCAGTTCATCCCGAAAAAGAGGAAACAAAAAATCTTGCTAGAAAATTAAATGAAGAATATAACGTGCCTGTTATACCAGTAAGTGCTGATAAGTTAACTGAAGATGAACTAAAAAATCTTCTTAAAACTGCTTTATATGAATTTCCTGTAATGGATATTAATGTGAAAATTCCAAAATGGATTGATGTTCTTAAAAATGACGATGAAATAAAACTTCATTATATTGAAAAAATCAAAGATATTGTTTATAGAGTAAATAAATTAAAAGATGTAGATAGTATAAATAGTTTATTTATGGAAAGTGATTACATATCAAAAAGCTATATATCAGACTTTGATTCATCAACTGGAAATGTAACTATTACGCTTGAAAGTTCTGATGAGTTATTTGAACAAACCTTAAAAAATGCTGTAGGCAAAGAAAAAATAACTAAATCGAACTTACTTAATATGTTTGTGTCTTATGGAGAAAATGAAGTAGAACTTAAAAATATTAAATCTGCTATAAAAATGGCTAAAAGTACTGGTTATGGTATTATGCATCCAACTATTAAAGACATGCAATTAAGTACACCAGAGATTATTAAACAGGGAAGTAGATTTGGCGTTAAATTAAAAGCTAAAGCTTCTTCAATTCATTTAATAAAGGTAGATGTAGAGTCTTCATTTGAACCAATTATTGGTTCGGAAATTCAATCTAAAGAATTAATTGATTATATTATGAAGGACTATGAAAATGATAAAAATAGTATTTGGCAAAGCGAGATATTTGGAAGAAGTCTTGAACAAATTGTTAAAGAGGGTATTGAAGCAAAACTGGCAATGATGCCAGATACAGCTAGATTTAAACTTTCAAACACTGTAACTAAAATTGTTAATAAAGGCGCTAATAATTTAATCGCCATAGTTATATAAGTAAAAAAGTGCAAATTTATTATATAAAATGCACTTTTTTTATTGATTTTATTATGAAAGTTTGATATCGTTAAACATGTAAGGTAAGTGCCTTGCAAATATTAATAGGAGGTAAATAAAATGTCTAAGACTGAATTAGTAGAATTTATTGCTAATAAAGCTGGCTTAACAAAAGCTGACGCTACTCGTGCATTAGATGCATGTCTTGAAGGAATTGTTTCAGGACTTAAAAAAGATGGAAAAGTTGCTTTAGTTGGTTTTGGTACATTCTCTGCTAAAAAAAGAGCTGCTAGAGAAGGAATTAATCCATTAACTAAAGAACCACTTAAAATTCCTGCAAAAACTGTTGCATCATTTAAAGCTGGTAGCAAATTAAAAGACGCTTTAAATTAGTAAATTTGACTAGTTAATCTAGTCTTTTTTTCTGCCTTAAAATCTGCTTATTTATTCTTGTTTTTAAGTTAATATTTTGATACAATAATTATGTATAATAAAGAAGGGTAAGAAAATATGAAAAATAAATCACTAGTAACTTTAATTTTAGTAAGTATTGTAACTTTTGCAGCTTTAGTTTTTTCTTTATATAAATTTGTATTGAAAGAGAAAACTATTTTTTATACTGATGGATATATAAGTTTAACTGATAAGGATATACCATCAAAGGCTTATTTTACAAAAGGCACAGAATACAAAAATGGATATAGTGATGATATTATTTTTACAGATAAAGAAAACGAAAAAATTGTGGCTAGTAAATATTCATTCGCCTTTTATAATGATAAATCTATTAATTTTATGACTGATGGTGTACTTATGCCACTTGATGATTTGAATGAAAAATATTTGTCTTACTATAATATTAAACGTAATTATATAATTGAATATAAAGATAACAAATATTTAATTAGTTCTAAAGATAAAGATATTAGTTTTGATAGTTTTATCGGAAGAATTAGTGATACAAAATATTTAGTTGCTGGTAAAAACTTAAAATTAAAACTATCTAGCTCAGATAAATTTATCGAAAATTATTATTTTGAACTTGAATTTGTGGATGGCTCACTTGTAAAAATTAATAATAACGATTTAAGCATAGAAACAATATCATCTGAATGTTATATTTTAGCTGGTGATGATGTTAAAATTGATTTAAGTAAAAAGGAAATATCTTATAAAAATGAGATGAAGGCTAAACTTGAAGAGATTGTTATAAATAGCAATCAAAACATTAATATTTCGTATGAAGATAATAAAACTGATGACGGAAAAGGCAATGATAGTAGCAATAATACTACAACAAAGCCTGGTAAAAATCCTATAAAAGTTGAGGATAGATACGAAGTTGAAACTGTTGTAGATTATAAAAAAGCACCTTATGTTGAACTTATAACAAGTACAGTAAATAGTCATAGAATTGCTCTTAATTTTAATGTAATTGATGAAAATAATCTTATTACATCAAATGTTAAAGCAAAACTATTAAATGTAAAAACAAACGAAGTGATTGATTTAAAAGAATATAGTAATTACATTCAAACTAATGAATATTCATTTGATAATTTAGCTAGTAATACAAAATATATAATTACAATTTATGCTTCTTACAAGGGAAATAGTGGAGTAGTAAGCGATTATGTAATGTTTCAAAGAGCATTTAATACAAGTATGATAGGTTCATCACTAGAACTTGATTATAGATCAAATAATGAACTTTCATATAATATAAATATTGATAAAAATGCAACATTTACTTCGGCAACTTTAAAACTTTATGATGAAAATGGCAATTTAGTAGAAAGCTTTACATTTAAAAATGAGGGAAAAAATATTAATCATTTATTTAAAAATTTAAATAGTAATTCTAAATACACTGCTAAAATTGAGAATGTATCTTATGGAGCTGTTTCTTATCCAGATGGCTCTGCAAGTACAGTTAGTACATCAACTCTTAAATATAACCCATTTAAAGATTCAAATATTTTACCTTCATCTGAAGTTACAGTAAGCAAAAAAGATTATGCAATGCAATTTAATTTACAAAATGTAAGCGACCCTAATAAAGCAATTAAAAAAGTTGTTTATAATATATATGATAGTGAAACTGGTACTTTGATAAAAACTATTACAAAAGATACTTTAGGCGAGACAGAAGTTAAATTTGAAGAACCTCTAGACAAAAATAAAACATATTATTATAATGCTGTCATAACGCTTGATGATAATGAAAAAACTTTAGAATATCAAACTGAAAATAGTGTGGAATTTAGTATGGGTAGAAAAATCAGCCCATCAATTAGTGCTAAGAATTTAGTTGTTACTGCAACAACTTTAAATGGAACTTTAGTTATTTATGATCCAGATAATACAATAGATGTAAATAAAAGAGTTTATGTTGAATACAAAAGTGAAACAACTGGTGAAACAAATATTGTAGATCTTGAATATACAGCTTGTGGTGAGGAAGAAAGTCTTACTACCAAATGTGCAACTATAAGTATTGATAAGTTAACAAGTTCAACTAACTATACTATTGATTTATATGGATTTGTAGACCTAAATGATGAAACAAAACCTGCAGATAATATGTTTATTGATAGGATTCAAATTTATACTTCTATTGCAAATAAAATTAATACTAATATGAAATCTGAAACTCTAACTGATGAAGAAGCTTTTCAAGATATCTTTAGATTAAATATTAATTTTAGTTTACCAGAAACAACACCAGAAAGAATTAAAGAAAATCTTACAAGTTTTGATATAGAACTTTGCGAAGGAACAAAAACAGATAATACTGTAATAACAACATTACATGTTACAGATAATATTATTGCGGATTATTTTGATGGTACAAAAACTCTTACTTTAGCAGACTTTGGCTATACATTAGACAAACTTATGGAAAGACATCCAGACGGCTTAATATCTAAAAATTATGTTATTTATATTAAAAATGGAGTAAGTGGTACTGATTATATTGAATTTGATCCAATGTCACTAGCATTTGAAATTAATGATTCACTTCTAGGACTTATATCTGGTGAAGCAACAATTGATGTTACAATTATTCCAAATGAAAATGCTAAAAACGTTGATTCAAATCTAAAACCTGATACAGCTGTTGGTTTAAAGCTAGAACCAGCTTTAGTAGAAAGTGCTAGTACAAGTTATATTCGTAAATACATTAAGAAGATTAATTATGTAATTTATGATGTCACTTTTACTGATAAAGATTCAGTTACAAATCCACTAAAAATTACTGAAGATCTTGATTTAACAGAAAGTACGTCGCTTCCATCAAAAGAAATATATTTTAAAGATTATGAATATTTAAAAAGAGGACACGAGTATATAATTACTTATACATTATCTTTACAATTTACAGATAATGGAGACTATTTGGAATATCCATTTTCAGAAAGCAGTTCAAAAATTGCAAAACCTGTTGTAAGTGAGAAGATTTCTATAAAAAAAGAAATACCAACAGTATACATATTTCCTTGGACAAGTGATGAAGGAAATATTACGTATAAATATGAAATAATTGATAAAGATGAAGCCCTTGCACCGGTAGATAATGGTTTTGATACATTATTATATTATGATTTAAATGATGATAATAATGTTTTGTCAGGTGAAAATGTTTCTTGTGAGAAAGGCAACTTCAAAAAATCTAAATTTACATGTAGCAAAATTTCACTCAATAAAAATGATGTTTATAATATTTATTTAAATGTAAGACTAATTGAATCTAATGAAAATGGTTATGCAAAGATAATGACCAAAACTTTTGAAGGTGTTACGGATTTAACTTCAGTTAATTATGAAATTTTAAAAGAAAATAACTTATTAAAATATAATAATTTATTAGTTCTTAAATTAAATGGAGACTTAGACAAACTTAATCGAATAAGTTCTTATACATTAACAATTTCCTCTGGTAGTAAATCATTTAAAATTGAAAATATCAATTATAAAGATGGCTTTATTGAAATGATTGGTGGAAATGTAATCACTTATACTGATGGTGCTACTACTAAAACATGGTCATTTAATAATAAAGGTGATAATAATTTAACTCATGCAGCATATATTGCTGATTGTGAAGATGAAAATTTATGTTTATATTTAGACTATTCGAAACTTTATAATTCTGACAATTTTGGTTCTTATTTTGAAGAACTTAGAAATAGTGAAATTAATGTTACTCTTGAAGGGTTATATGATTCGGGTAAAATTGGATTAATGGGTAATACAAATAAATATTATGTAGTGAAAACATTTGATAACGATAACAAATATTTAGTACTATTTAATAGATTATCTAAAAGTGATAGTGCTCTTGGTGCATATTATCCATTCTTAGGTGATTCTAACAGTGGCTATAAAGGCTATTTTGTAGATGATGATGAAACTAACAATCAAGCATTTTATGAAAATAACTATTTAACCGGTTATATTTATTTAAAAAATGCAGCTTCAAAAGAATATAAAGATGGCAAAAATACATTAAATGTTATTGGTAATTTATATGGTTATAAAATTAACGAATATGGTGCTACTGTAGATAATACTTCAATAGTTACATCTGAACTTAATACAAATACTATTTATACAGATGATAATAAATTCACTTATGCAAATGTTATTCCATCATTAAGTATGCTTGCACTTAATCCAACGATTAATGGAGCTAAACTTTATATGTCATTATCTGGTTTAAAGGAAAGTGATATAACAAAAGAAGATGGTAAAAACTATTTATATTTAGAAGTAGGAAACGAAAATAATAATAAAGTAATCAAGATTAATAAAGATGAATTAACTAGTCAGAGCGGTATAGTTAATGGTGGCAAATACAAAATTAATATTCCGAGCGACGGAAATTATTATGTAAGTATTACTAAAGTAAGCGTTGATAATGCAAATGTTGATGATTATAGTTATGATTATTTAACTAGTGAAATTAACTTTAATACTAGTGATTTTGATGGCAAAAATGTTACTGTATCATATAGAATCGTTATATATGGCTTAAATGTTGGAACAGATTATTCCTTGAAAGCTTACATGAAAGTTAATGGTAAAAAAGTGTATCTTTCAGATGCCACAAGTCAAAACTATGAGGAATATTTAGGTACATTTACTACTTTAAAGGCTAATGAAGTTGGAGTTACAAATTCAAATTTCTCAGTTGAATCTACTGATGATTATTTAAAAAGAAATTTATTACTTGATTATAAAGTTGGCGAGTTAATTGGTATAAAAAATATTTCTTATGATATTTGTTCTAATGGAGAATGCCAAGAAAAAATTGAAAACTGTGATGGCGTATATTACGATGTTTTAGGTACATCAATATGTGTTAAAGATAAGGACTATAATATATCTTCATCTTATGACATTACTGGTGATGACTTTGTCTTTAATAAAAAATATAACGTAGTAATTAATGCAATTGTTGATACATTTGATGGTGAAAGAACATACCAAATTTATACTGATGATTTACTTGTTGGAGCTTTAAATGAACCTAAACTTGATGTTGTTAAATCAAGCCATTATAATTTAGATGATGGGTTTAATTTAAATTTTAAAGTTTTGTTCAATGATCCCGACAAAGTCATTGTAAATGGTGAATATATTGCTTATTTAGCAAGGCTTTCATCAGATATGAAGAGCTATGAACCAGTAGCTGGTACAAAGCAAACGCATAGCATTTATAGTGCTGATAATCCAAATATTAATAAAATTAAATATAGTAATTTAACAGGTAATACAGAATATTACTTTATTGTAGAATATGTTACTTATATTAATAATGAGGGATCCACTGCACGAAATGAAAAATATGAACGATTCTTAGTTTATACACTTAATGATTATCATATTAGTATAGGTAAAGTTCAATATATTGCAGAAAATTACATTGATGAAGCTAAAAATGTTTTAGGAAAAACTACTTTAAGATTTGGTTATGCTGCAAATATTATGAAAGATGTAATTAATGGTGAGAAGCCAGAAGATTATATTGAACAAGAAGCCTATGTCGCTGGTATTGCTTATACTATAGTTCCAGAAAATGGTGGAAATTATTTAATATCTGGTACAAAATTCTTTGTTGATGAATCAGAAAATGAAGAAGACAAAATCACTTATAGAACTGGTTCTTCGAGTGATTCAGAAGTTGGAGATAGTTATTATCAGATGATTCTTCGACATAGTCCATATTTATATAATGAAGATTTATCAATTAAAAATGCCGGATATACAATTACATTTATGTTCTATTTAGGTGGTCCTATTTCAGATAGCCTTGATACAAAAGAAAAATGTGAAACAAATATTTCAAACCATTGGGACGAAGAAAATAATAAATGCTATGTCTTAGGTGGTAAACAATTTACAAGAACAGGAGTGTCTTCATGAGAAAATTAAATAATAAAAATAAGCTTTATATTGTTTTACTTTCTCTATTTACAGTTATATGTTTAGGAGTAATTGCTGTATTTATTATAATTAAAATTAAGGATTATAATATTAAATATAATATTTCTTCTGTAAGTTACGTCTTTAATAGTGATAATGAACTTGTCACTATTAAAGATAGTGCTTATGTAAAAAAAGATTTTTTAGGAACATATTATCTTAATGATAATGAAAAAAATATTAACCTTGGCAAAAATGCTGTTATATATAATTCATCTTCAAATGAACTTAAATTATTAGGTACATTTTATGAGATAAAAGAAAATGGAGAAACAAAAAAATATTCTGGTGAAACAAATATAAGTGCCGCTTTAAATAAAATATTTAAATTAGGTGATCGCAAATATTTAGTTACTGGAAAAGTTATTAAAAGTGAGGATAACTTATTAACTACAGAAAACTATTTACTTATAGACCTTGATAAAGTTGGTAATTCTTATGTATATAATAATGTGATTAACTATAAATCATTTGGTATATTAAATTTAATAGGAGATAATTTCAAATTCAAAACAAATGAAGAAAAACTTTCATATAATGATGAAGAAATTGATCTTGCTAAGATAAATGGTAGTACAAATGAATTTTTTAGAAAAAATAATAACAATACGAATAACACTGTAAATAATACTACTAATGGCAATGACAATATTTATGAAGACGATGATCAAACTTTCATAAATAATATTCATCAAACTATTAAAGAAAATAAATATGTATCACACAAAACTACAATTTTTGATGCAAAAACTAGTGCTACTACTGTAGACTTAACTTATATGGTTTATGATCCATTAACAGAATTTACAAAAGTTTACACAGAAGTATATAGTGGAGAAAATATAGTAGGAACTTTTGAATTACCAAGTGGTGAAACAAGTTATCAAATAAAAGGTCTTAATCCTTCGACTTCATATAGACTTGATTTCTTTTATGAATACAAATCTACTGAAGGAAATCTAATAAATAAAAGGTTTGATATAATTAATGTTAGAACTGATAACGTAAAAGGTCAAATTAGTCTTGAAAAAGTATCTAAAAATAGTGTATCATATATATTGAGGATAGATAATAAATTAGATAGTGCAAAAGCAAGCCTTTATATTGATGATGTACTTGTTGCTACTGATGATGGTCTTAATTTAGAACAAGCTGTTTCAGGAGGATATACAGGTGTATTTAATTTTACAGCTTCTGGAAGCATGGCTAAAATAGTTGTTGAAAATGGGGTTTTAAATAATGAAAATGTTGGTGTAATAGCCACATATAAATATAAAATTTAGGAGGAGTGATTTTAATGGAAAGTGTTTTGTATGCAACAATGTTAGCCGTTGGTATTATTCTTGGACTTACATTCTTAGGTTTATCAATCGGTTTAGGAATTATGGGAGGAAAAATTGCTGAGTCTATCGGTAGAAATCCGGAAACTAAAAACGATGTAATTCATTCAATTATGACTATTTTAGTTGTCTTAGCAGTGTTTTTATTATTCTTATTTACCTTTATTTATATTCTTTTATATTTAAACCCATTTGTTAGCTAATGGAAATAATAGTATTAATTGTCATAATAGGTATTTTATCTATTATAATGTTCTTTTCACTAAAAAAATTAATTGAAAGCATTAATAAAGATAGTCAAAGTTATTATTTTAAAACTATACAAAAAATGGATAGTTTAATTGATGAAAAGAATAAAAAAAATAATGAAACTGAAAAAGTAGTTAATGATAAAGAGAATAAAAAGAAGGTAAATGAAGTAGAATCTTTAGATAAAAATTTACTTAATATTTATAATAATACAGATTATGAAAATGAAAATGCATTAAAAGTAGCAAGTAAGGTTGATGAAATTTTTTCTATAGATGATGAAAAAATAATAAGCGATTTTTTAAATAAAATTAAGATTGATGAAAATAATAAAATTTATCAAAGTATTTTAGATAGATTTAGTCCAAATCTTATTTATAAGTTAAAAATGCTTAATAATGATAGTCAGATTAACGAAATAAGCAAAATGCTTTCTGATGAGGAATATAAAGTATTTCATAATTATATAAAAAATAATAAATTTAAGCTAAACAAATTTATTATGGATTTAAACCTAATTATTGAAAAAACGAATCCTATAGTAGAGGTTATTACTGGCAATAAAAATAAAAGTTATAATTATTTAAGTCCTTATGTAAAAACAACTTATAGTGATGATATTTACAAAGGATTTATTATTAAATATCAAGATCAAATTTATGATTACAGCATAAATGAAAGGGATGTGTGATTCGTGAGCGTTATGTGGGATGAAATTGCAAAAAATGTAATGAAAAATATTAATGATGATGAAAATGTATTTAGCACAGGAAAAGTAGTTAATATTTCTGGCAGTATGATTGAAGTTGCTGGCCTTAAAGATGTTGCATTTTATGAAAGCGTAAGTATTTTAAATAAAGCTAAAGGATATGTATCTGCTATATATGAAAGTACAGTAAATATATCTTTAGTTGAGCAGTCTGAACCAATTGTTATCGGAGATAAAGTTTATACATTAAATAAAAACTTTAAAGCATCTTTTTCAATGGATTGTTTAGGAAAAGTAATTGATGTATTTGGTAATGACTTAATAACTGGAAAGAAGTTTGATACATTACTTGAGTTTGACGTTGAAACTAAACCTATTGAACTTATTGAAAGAAGTGATGTTAATAGAGAATTTTTAACAGGCATTGCGGGTATAGATTTATTTTATCCAATAGGAAAAGGTCAAAGACAACTTATCATTGGTGATAAAAAAACAGGTAAAACCCAAGTTTGTCTTGATATGATTGCTAATCAAAAAAACAATCGTATGTTATGTATCTATGTTGCAATTGGTAAAACTAAAAAAGAAGTCAAAGAGATTTATTATGAACTTACAAAAATTGGTGCAATGAGTTATACAGTTATAGTAGCATCTTTCTTTGATGATTTACCTGCGAAATGTTTTGTTACACCATATGCTGCCACAAGTCTTGCTAAATTTTTTATGTATCAAGGCTTAGATGTTTTAGTAATATTTGATGATTTAAAGAAACATGCAGACATTTATAGACATATGTCACTTGCTGCAAGAAAGGTTCCTGGAAGAGATGCTTATCCATCTGATATCTTCTATACGCATGCAAGATTACTTGAAAATGGTTGCCAACATGTAGGCGGTGGTTCTATAACAATGATTCCTGTCGTAGAAACAAGAAGTGGGGATATAACAGATTACATTTCTACAAATATTATTTCAATATGTGATGGACAACTTGTTTTATCACTTAAGAAATTTAATAAAGGTGAAAGACCAGCTATTGATTATGGACTATCAGTTTCAAGACTAGGTGGTGCTGTTCAATCTAGAGAAATGAAAAAGGTTGGTATTAAAATTAAACAAGATTTATTATCATATTTGGAAATAAGAGATATTTATGAACTTGTAAACCTTGATGATCTTGGAGAAAATATGAAAAATCGAATGGTTGAAGGGCAAAAAATATTGTCAAAACTTAACCAATATAAATATTCGCCATTAACTAAAGAACAGATGACTTCACTATTTGACGATATTAAGGAGGTAAAATAATGATAGTTGGTAAAATAATTAGTATTTTAGATGTTTCAATTAAAGTTATTTTATCCTCAAATGATTTAGAAGTAGGAGACATTTTAACTACTGAAGATGGTAAATATGATTTTGAGGTAGTTATAATTGATTCTATCGAAGCAACTTGTATAACATTAAATTCCAATCATGGACTTAAAAAAGGAACTAAACTTATAAGAAAAGCTAAAGGTATTGAAATGGAATACTCTGATAGAGCAATAGGCCGTGTATTTGATTCGTATGGCACTATTGTTGATGGTAGACCATTTACTTCAGAAAAAAAGATAATTACATCAAATAAAACAATTAGTTTAAAAGATTTAGATCTTGATTCTAAACCCTTATGGACTGGTATAAAAATTATTGACTTTTTTGCTCCAATTCAAAGAGGATTTAAAATAGGTCTTATTGGAGGTGCTGGTGTTGGTAAAACCGTTTTAATAAGAGAACTTATTCATAACATATATAATTCTACATCTGCTAATGCTATATTTATAGGTGCTGGAGAACGTTCAAGAGAAGGTAAAGAACTTATTGAAGAAATGGATAAAAATAATCTTTTAGATAAGATTTGTTTGGTATTTGGTCAAATGGGATCAAATCCTGTATGCCGTAGCAAATCTATTGAAACTGGTCTTACCGTTGCAGAATATTTAAGAGATGTTAAGAAAAAAGACTCACTTATATTTATAGATAATGTTTATCGTTTTATTCAAGCTCGAAGTGAAATATCTATGGAATTAAAAGAAATTTTAGTTGAAAATGGATATATGGCAAATATGAACGAATTAATTAGTAAAATTGAAGAACGTGCATCTTCTACTAAAGATGGTGCAATTACTTCATTTCAAACAATATATGTTCCGGCAGATGACTTAAATGATGAAGCTGTACAAAACATATCTTCATATATGGATGGCCAAATAACTCTTGATCGTAAGATGAGTGAAAAAGGATTGTATCCAGCTATTAACGTATTTAAAAGTACTTCAAAACTTGTAGATGTTAATATTATTGGACAAAGACATTATGATTTGTTAAAACAAACTTTAGCTTATTACACAAGATATGATGAACTAGAGGAAGTTATTGCAATTTTGGGTGTTGACGAGATTTCTGATGAAGATAAAAATGTATTTTATAGAACTAGAAAATTAAGAAACTATTTTTCTCAACCTTTATTCGCTTCTGAGTCATTTACTAATATGCCAGGAGTAAAAGTTGATATCGAAGACATTTTAAATGACGTAGAAAATATTTTAACTGGTAAATATGATTATATTGATGAATTAAGTTTCTTATATATAGGTAAATACAATGGAAAATAATGGAATAACAGTTAATGTTTTTGAACTTAAAAGTGGGCTTACAACTTATAAAAATTCTGAATATGTAAGAATAACTGATGAAAAGTATAATTTACTTATTATGCTTGATTATACACCAATAATTGGGGAGGTTACTGGTGATATAGATATAATGTATAATGGCAAAGAAATACATTATAAAAATGTTAAAGCGTCATATATGAATAGTAATAATGTTTTTAATCTTATGATTCAAGAGGTAAAAGGAAAATGAAAGAACTTTTACAAAAATATTTATTTTTATTAGTAATATTTGCTTTATTTATTGTATTCATATTTGCTTTAACTTTAGTAATAAAGAATAAAAAGGGAAGTAATTATTATTTATATGGTTTATTAATGAACATGAAAACAAATGAGATTTACGCTCTAAGTTTAATTACTATGAATTTTGTTTTCTTAAGTTATGTATTAATTTTTAAAATTAAACTTAATTTACCAATTACTCTTTTAAGTACACTTATAATAATGGTAGCATTTAGTTTGATAGTTAAACCAAAAAAACTTATAATTAATTTATTAATTAACTTTATAAATATAGCTTTAATATTTTTGGCAAATTTAATTAATACTTTAAAATTAGATAATATTGATAATAATATATATTTATTTTTGCAGATAGTAATTAATTTATTTGGACTATTCTTTTATATTTTTACTCATTTAAAATTTATAAAAGATATTAGAAAGGATGCTTATGGAAAAGATAAGTAAATTTATTAAAAAAAATTATGTAATTATTTCTATTGTTCTTGGTTTTGCAATTATAGTTGTAGCAAGCATAATGATAATTAGGTTAATTCAAAATAAAAATAGAATTGATCTTGAGGTAAAAAATGAAAAAGTATATCAATATATTTTAAATAAAAAAGATACTTATGATGCTTTGATAAGTTATCAAGATAATAAAATTATTGATATTCAGAAAGATGCTAAAAACATAGATGAAGATTATATTGTGTATTATGATGCGTTTGAAAAAGTAATTTTTCCTAAAAATATGGTAGTTATTTTCTATAATAAAAATAATTTGAGTTATAAATTACCCAAATATAGTACTGTTTCAGCATCATCTCTTGCATTAAATATTAATTCAAATGGTAAAGATTATATAAAAAGCAATTTTATTGTTTATGATAACGAAGATTTATATTTTGTTCCTGTTGCCTCAGAGCTTAAGTATAATGGAAAAGTCGTTAAATTAGGAAAGTTTAGTTACGTTGAAATAAATCAAAATTATATTATGTATTATAATTACTCTGAAGATAAAGTATATTATGAAGATACTAATATTATTGGAGCCACACTTCAAATAGATAATTATATGATTGATTTATTAAATGATGTTTCTGTTGTAAATGGTAATGTTGGTTTACTTAAAAGAAATTTAGACGGTTTAGGTTTACTAAAGGAGGATTAAATGAACGAGTATATTGGGAAGACTTTAAAAGATGAAAAAGATGAAGATTATATTGTATTAAAACTATTAGATTATAAAGGCATCATTTGTGCATATGCTATGAAAGTTACCGATAATGAAGATGACGGTGAAAAAAAGATATTTCAATTTAGCAAAGATAATGGTGGTTCATTAATATCAATTGAAAGTAAGAAAATGATTAGTGATATAACTAATATGTTAATTGAAACTAAGGATATTGTTGACAAACCAAGAAAAATTAAAGATGGAGAATCAATTGCTGATTATTTAAAATATTTGGATGAATTTTATAAAACGAGAATAGTCACAAGTATGTAGGAGGATTTAAATGAAGAATATTAAACCTATTGTTCAAGTTATGAATTTGTTTTCTTTAGTTAGAATAAATTCTGCGAAAAGTAAAGTAGAAGAATTTGGCATGACAAGTTCGGTTTTAACTAGGATTATTTCTTCGATTATGTATAATGATAATATTGTACTTGATAAAAATTCGATAACTCCAGATCCTACAAAACCAGTGTTAAATGTGTACATTGCATCTGACTATGGTTTTTGTTCTTCATACAATCAAGTTGTTTCTCAAAAAATTAAAGAAACAAAGGATGACTATAAAATTATAATTGGGCGTAAAATAGCCTATAATGACGATAAAGTAGTTGCTAAAGTAGCTAAAGATGATTTTTATCGTGAAATTGGCATGCTTAAAGATTTACTTACAAAAGCAGTTAATGAAAGAAGTTATAGTAAAATAGTTATTTATTATAATCATTATTATAACTTTTCTAAAAGTGAATTTACTTCACTACAGGTATTTCCAGTTTTATATGATGAGAAATATAAAGAAAATGTTGATTTTTTAATTGAAACTGATATAACGAGTTTTATTAATAATTTAATAGTATATTATGTTTGTTATGAACTTGAAATTTGTGAAATTTTCTCATGGGCATCAGAAAATGTTATTAGAAATACAATGACATCTTCTGCACTGAAGAAATTAAATGAACTTGAGTTTGAAGAAAGACTTAAAGAACTTAGAAAAATGCGTGAAAAAAGTCTTAAAAAGAATATTGAAAATAGTAAAAAAGTTATTTTCAATAATGTTGAAGAAGAAAATTGACAACAAGGTATATTATAAGGTAAAATGAGGATGAGGTTTATTATGAATAAAAAAGGTCAAGCATTAGTGGAATATATATTAATTATTGCTCTTGTAAGTGTTCTTGCGATAGCATTAGTTAATTATTTTGGTGGTTATTTAAAAGATAGCATTACTAAAACGAGTTGTGGAATGCTTGGTCAGGAATATGTTCAAGGATCTAAACCTGGAGAAGCTGTATGTAAATAAATTAGTTTAACTAATTTATTTTTTAATGGGAGGTAAAATGGAAAAAGATTTAAAGCTTATCGTGATGAACAATGCCAAGGCACTAGGGGAAAGGGTGGATGAATATTTAAAACACGCATTTAATACTGATAAAAGTTTTATTGTAGAAACTGAGCAAGTTAGATTTAATAATGGTGAAGCTAAAACTGTTATAAAAGAATCAATACGTAATGATGATGTATATATTTTATGCGATGTAGGAAATCATAGCTTATCTTATGATATGTATGGAAAAACTTCCTATCTTGGACCTGATGAACACTTTCAAGATTTAAAGCGTTTTATTTGTGCCACTATGGGTCATGCAAATAGTATTAATGTTATTATGCCACTTTTATATGAGTCAAGACAGCATCGTAGAAAGGGAAGAGAATCTTTAGATTGCGCTATGGCACTTCAAGAGCTTGAACGTTTAGGGGTTACAGAAATAATCACATTTGATGCTCATGATCCAAATATTCAAAATGCAATTCCTTGTTCTTCATTTGATAATTTTTATCCAACTGCAAATATCGTAGAAGCAATGATGACAAATATTAGTGATTTTTCAGATTATTTAGTAATAAGTCCAGATGTAGGTGCTGTTGATAGAGCTAGATTTTATGCTGATACTCTTGGCGTTGATATGGGTATATGTCATAAGCGTAGAGACTTTAGTGTTATAATTGACGGAAAAAATCCGGTTGTAGCTCATGAATATTTAGGTAAAGATGTTATGGGTAAAAATATATTAATTATCGATGATATGATTGCTTCAGGTGGTTCAATATTAGACTGTGCAAAAATGATGAAAGCAAGAGGAGCTAAATCAATTTCTTTAGCAGCAACATTCGGTTTATTTACTCAAGGCAAAGATATTTTTGATGAAAGCTATGAAAGTGGTTTGATATCAAAAGTTTATGCTACAAATCTTACATATTTACCTGAAGAAGTAAAAAATAGCCCTTGGTTTTGTGAAGTTGATTGTTCCGAAAACATTAGTGAGATTATTTATACGTTATCCTCTGGAAGAAGTATTTCAAATCTTTTAAATGGTAAAATTCGTGCTAATGAAGTTGTAAGAACACTTAGAAATAAGAAATAAATTACTCAATTTTTTTGAGTTTTTTTATTCTTGAAAGATTATTGCAGTTTATTAATATATTTGATAAAATAATAACGTAATTGAGGAGTGATATTTTTGAATTATGATAAAACTTCAATCTTTGATCTTAAAGTTTTAAGACAGGAGTTGATTATGATAAATATTAATGAAGTAGTAAAGGCACTCGAAGAAAAAGGATATAATCCTACGAGCCAATTAATTGGTTATCTTCTTTCAGGTGATGCATCATATATTACAAATTATAAAGATGCTAGAAAGAAAATATTAAGGTTTTCTAGAGAAGAAGTATTAATGGCAATTATAAATGGGTATTTAGGAAGATGAAAAGATATTTAGGACTTGATTTAGGCACAAAAACTTTGGGGGTTTCAATAACTGATAGATCTAATACGATTATATTTCCATATACATTAATAAGATTTAATCATGAAGATTATGAAACAGCTTTTGAAAAAGTTAAGGAGATTGTTGAAAAAGAGGATATTACTGATATCGTAATTGGCCTTCCTAAAAATATGGATGGTAGTTTAGGGTTTGCTTCGGAAAGAACTTTTAGTTTTTGTAAGTTATTAGATAAGCTTAATAAAAATGTTTTTATGGAGGACGAAAGATTAACTTCCGTAGCGGCACAAAAAATACTTCTTGCAAATGAAATAAGTGCTAAAAATAGTAAAAATTATATAGATATGCAAGCTGCAGTAATAATTTTAGAGGACTATTTAAGGAGTATAAATGAAAACTAAATTAACTTTAATAAGTGGAAAGAAGGAAGAAAACTATTCTTTGCTTTTTTCTTTTACAAATTCAGATGATGAAGAATTTTTAGTTTATACAGATGATATGATTACTGACGAAGATATTTTGTACGCTTTTATTGGCAAAAAAAATGGTGATATCTTATCATGCGATGTTAGTGAAGAAGATTTGAATCTTGCTAATAAATTATTGGAAAAGATTGAAAAAGGTGATTAGTGATGAAAAAAGAGTTAACTATTATAAGTAGTATAGTTATTGTTATTGTATGCGCAGGTTTATATTTATTTTTAGGACTTAGAAGTGTAAGCAAGGAAAGAGTGCAAGTAAAATTTAATGTAAGAGCTGGTGAAAATAAAGTAAAAATTGTTAGTAATTTAAAAAGCGCTGGTTTAATTCGTAGTAAAGTATCGGCTTTAGCATATGTATTTTTAAATCCGAAACTTAATTTACAAGCAGGAACATATACACTTGATAAGTCAATGGATACAAAGCAAATAATCAAAAATATTAATGATGGTAAAATTGATGAAATAGTTGCTACAAAAAAAATTACTTTTGTCGAAGGAAGAAGAATTACAGATTATTTAAAACAAATTGAAGTTAATTTTGGAATTGAATATGATGATATGGTTAAAAAGTTAAAAGATGAAAAGTTTTTAGATGAACTTATAAACAAATATGATTTTTTAACAAGTGAAATTAAAAATAAAGATATATACTATTCTTTGGAAGGATATTTTTATCCTGATACATATGAATTTTATGAAAATACTAGTTTTGAAAATATAATTAATGTAGTTTTAAATAATTTAAATTTAAAACTTTCTACCATAAGTAATTTATCTGGTGCTAAGTATTCTGTTCATGAAATATTAACTATGGCTTCGATAATAGAGCAAGAAGCAGTAACTACTGATGATAGAGCAAAAGTAAGCCAAGTTATTTATAAAAGACTTGATAATAATATGAGTTTAGGAATGGATGTAACAGCTTATTATGGGGTTCAAAAATCACTTAAAAAGCCATTAACTCAAGGCGATTTAAATTCAAGCAATCCATATAATACAAGACTTACTTCATTTATTGGACTTCCTGTAGGCCCAATATGTAATCCATCAATTGTAAGCATTAATGCAGCGTTAAATCCTGCAAATACAAATTATGAATATTTTTATGCAGATATAACTACAGGAAAAGTATACTTTTCTGAAGATGCAAAAGGTTTTTATGAAATACAAGAAGAATTAGGTGATAAATAATGAAAGAAAAAATATTAGAAATGGAAAAATATGCGGAAGAAGAAAATGTTCCCATAATAGAAAAACAATCAATTGCATATATTATGAAATATATTCAAGATAATAATATAAAAAGTATTTTAGAAATAGGTAGTGCTATAGGTTACTCAACTATATTAATGGCATCTTCGAAACCAGATGTTTATGTTACTACTATCGAAAGAGATGAAAAAAGATATATGCAATGTCTTAAAAATGTAAAAGAATGTGAGATGGATAAAAAAATTAATGTTGTATACCAAGATGCACTTGAATTAAATTTACCTGAAGACACTAAATTTGACATGATTTTTATAGATGCTGCAAAAGGTCAGTATACAAGATTCTTTGAAAAATATAAATATTTTTTAAAGGATAATGGAACAATTATTACAGATAATATTAAATTTCATGGTTATGTAGGTCATTCTGATACAATTGATAGTTCAAATTTAAAAAGCTTAGTTCAAAAGATTGAGAGTTACATTGATTTTCTAAAAAATAATACAGAATTTACAACAACTTTTTATGATATAGGAGATGGACTTTCTGTTAGTAAGAAGAATACAAATGAATAAACTATTTATTGTGAAAAATCAAAATCAAATAAATATTTTAAAAAAAAGAGGGTTTACAGGTTTTGTATATCCACTTTTTTCTTTTTGCGTAGGCGTAGAAAAAGAGTTTAAATTATCTGAAATTACTGAGGATAATGCTTATATTTTTGTAAATAGAGTTCTTGACAGTAAATCCATAAATGATTTAAAAGCCATTTTGGAAAATATTCCAAAAAATATTAAAGGTATTATTTTTGAGGATGTTGGAGTAATAGAATTACTAAAAAATTATGATATTGAAAAAATCTTATATAATACTCATTTTGCATGTAATTATGAAAGTGTTAATGCACTTTTAGAGTATGTTGATACGATTATATTGCCTCATGATATTACTGAAACTGAAATTGATGAAATTATTAAGCATTCTATAAAGAAAGTATCATTAAATGTATTTGGCTTAATTCCTGCGATGTATTCAAGAAGAAGTCTTATAACAAATTACGAGAAACATTTTGACATCAAAGTTGATAGACCATTTATAATAAAAAATGGTGATAAAAGTTTTATTTTAATGGAAAATGATTATGGTACGTATTGTTATAAACTTCCTTATTTTAACGGATTAAAACTACTTTCAAAAGATATTAAATATGCTTTATATTTTCCTATATTTTTAAATGATGAAGAACTGGAAAAATTATTGGATGGTACAATAGAAAAGCCTTTTGATGATGGATTTTTGAGTAATAAAACAATATATAAGATTAAAGGAGGCTTAAAATGATCGAACTTCTTGCTCCTGCAGGAGATAAAGAAAGATGCAAATTTGCTTTCTTATATGGTGCTGATGCCATTTACTTTGGTGGTCAAAATTATTCACTTAGAGCTAATGCCAAAAATTTTACTGATGAAGAAATTAAATGGGCTACTGACTATGCACATACCTTAAATAAAAAAGTTTATGTTACAGTTAATATTATATTTCATAATGAAGATTTATTTGGTTTAAAAGACTACCTAATTTACCTTGACTCAATAAATGTTGATGGAGTTATCGCAAGTGATATAGTAGTTTTAAAATTAATTCAAGAATTAAAACTCCAATTCAAAGTAATTCTTTCTACCCAAGCAAGTACTTTAAATGAATATACCGCTCAGTTTTATAAATCACTAGGAGTAAAACAAGTTGTTCTTGCTCGTGAGGCTCTTACTGAAGATATAAAAAGAGTTAAAGAAAAAACTGGCTTAGAAATAGAATGTTTTGTTCATGGTGCTATGTGCATATCCATATCTGGTAAATGTATATTAAGTAGTATTATGACAAATAGGGATTCTAATAGGGGAGGCTGTGCCCAAATTTGTAGGTGGATTTTTAATGAGAATGATAAATATCCATTTTCAATGACTCCGAAAGATTTAAATATGATAGATAATATTAAAGAAATGATCGATTTAGGAGTAACAACTTTTAAAGTTGAGGGTCGAATGAGATCAATTTATTATATTTCTACAGTAATTTTATGTTATCGAAAAATTATTGATAAACTTTTAAGTAACACATTAACAAATAAAGATAAAGCGTATTATTTAAAAATATTAAATCGCTGTGCAAATAGGGATAGTGCACCACAATTTTTTCATAAATTACCCGATGAAAAAGATGAATACTTTAATCTAAGAGATGAAGAAAGTAATCAAGACTTTCTAGGAATAGTAAAAAGTTATGATGAAGAAAATAAAATAGCCATAGTTGAAGAAAGAAATTTCTTCGAAATAGGGGATGAAGTTGAATTTTTTGGTCCTAATATAGAAACAACTAGCTATACAATTAGTGAGATTTATGATGAAAATGACAAATATTTAGAAAAAGCTAATATACCAAAAATGATTGTAAAAATACCTTTACCATTTAAAGTTTATGAAAATGATTTATTAAGAGTTAAAATAAAGTAATTTTTAAAATTGACAAATAAATGTAAAATGATATAATTTAAATATGCATTAAGTTTATGCATGTTTTTTTATTCTTAAATGAAAGGAAATATATTAAAAATGCAAGCAATTGATGGGCTCACGCAGCCACTTGAAAATGCAATAGCAAATAATGATGAAGTTTTTGTTGTAACCCATATCAGGCCAGATTATGACGCGCTTGGTTCAGCTAATGGAATTTGTAAATTATTAAAAGAGCGATTTAATAAAAAATGTTATATTGTAATTAATGACAATTTAGATAGATTACCAGATAAAACACGAGAGATGGTATTTTTAATAGCTAAAAATAATAGTGTAATAAATTTAACTGATGTGCCAAAACTTATTTCGAGAAGATCTTTACTAATATGTGTTGATACAAATAAAGATTATTTAATTTCTATTAATAATTTTTTAAGATTTTTTAATGATATAGTCGTTATTGATCACCATAATATGGATGAACATACAATAAAAACACCTTACATGTTTACAGATATTACTTCTTCAAGTGCATCAGAAATAATTGCCTGTTTACTTTTTTATTATGGTATTCATATATCTGAAAGTGATGCTAACTTGTTATTTGCTGGTATATATTTAGACACAAATAAGTTTTCTAAAAATATAAGTGCTAGATCTTATGAAATTATAAAATGGTTAAAAGATTCTGGTGCAAATATTAGTTATGTTGAGAGTTTATTTGAAATAAGTGATTATCATAAAAAAATGATCGAGTCATTAGTTTCTAATTCATATATTTATAATGGTAATTTTGCTATAGCTGCACAAAGTGAAAATAATTTAGTTTATACAGTTGAAGAAATAGCAATTAGTGCAGACTACCTTGCATCATGTGGTATGGCAGCGTCATTTTCTATTGCACATGTTTCAAGTGATGTTGTAGCAATAAGTGCAAGAAGTAGTGGAATGCTTGATGTATCCTTAGTTATGCAAAAACTTGGCGGTGGTGGAAGTCCTACTGCTGCTGCAACTAGAATAAAAAATATGGATATTTCTGAAATTGAGACATTATTAAAAGAAACTCTTCAAAGTGCGTTATTAATTGAAAAGAAAAATGAATATTCAAGAAGTCTTTTAGCAATTAATTCTTAAAAGGAGGAAACCTATGGATAATTATTTAGAATATATTATTAAGCTTCAAGCACTTGCTCAAAATGGTCTTACCTATGCAAATAATGAATTTGATAAAGAACGCTATGCGGAAATTAGAGACATCGCTTGTCATCTTATGGAATATAAGACCGATTTGCCATTTGAAAAAATAAAAAATTTATTTGCAAATGAACAAGGCTATCAAACCCCTAAAATTGGAACGAGAGCTGCAATATTTAATGAAAATAAAATACTTTTAGTTCACGAGAAAGATGATACTTGGGCCCTTCCTGGTGGATGGTGCGATATATTGGAAAGTGTAAAATCTAATACAATAAAAGAGGTATTTGAAGAATCTGGTTTAAATGTAGAAGCAGTTAAATTAATTGCTCTTCATAATAGAAATGAGCATAATGAGCCAGTTTATGCTTACGGATTATGCTTAGCTTTTGTATTATGCAAAGTTATTGATGGAACCTTTAAAGAAAATAGTGAAACAATTGAATTTAAATATTTTTCTCTTAATGAATTACCTTCGAATATAAATACCGAAAAAAATACTATTGAGCAAATTAAACTTTGCTTTGAAGCCCACAATAATCCTAATTTTGAAACTAATTTTGATTAAAATCGAGGAACTTTTTTAGTTTCTTTTTTATTGCACTGAAATTTATAATTTGATATAATGATTTTGATAATAAGGATGTGAATAATATGGATGATTTTGTAAATGAAACTGATGATAGCAAAAATGTTATTGTTGAGATAAACAAAGACGTCGAAGATACTTTATTTGATGAGGATAGAATTGTAACTTCCAATGAAGATGAAATAAAAATTAGTAAGCCTAAAAAACAAAAAAATAATAAAAAGAAGTTCTCTTTTAAGAATCTTACTAAAAAGCAAAAGATAATTTTTATTACGATTGTAAGCTTAATTGCTATTCTTATTATATTTACTTTAGTTTATATATTTATAATTAAACCTAAACATAATAAAGATGATAACAATAACAACACTACGCCAATTGTAATTGAAAAAGATAATTATATTTATAGTAATGGCGTTTTAAAATTTATTGATAAAGAAGATAAAGAACTTGGCGAATATGAATGTCAAAATAAAGAAGAAGATAAATGTTATGTTGCTTATTTATCTACAGAAAATCAAACTGACTTACCTAAGTATGTAAATCAAAGTGAGAAAGAAATAGAAAGAACTAGTCAAATTTATAATAATAATTACGTATTTGTTCAAGATGGTCAAGATATTTATTTATATGACATATCAAAAAAAGAAAAAATAAATACATTTGAGCTTATTAAAATAGGTGATACAACACAAAATTATGTTGCTGTAAAAGATGTTAATGGTAAATATGGACTTCTATTAATAGATGGTGATGTAAAAAAAGTATTAGATACAAAATATGATTATATAGAAATATATAATTCTAATGATTCATTTATTATAAATGAAGATAATAAATCATATATCGTTGATAAAGATGGCAAAAAAATAAGTTCTGCAATATCAGGAACTATTAAAAGTTTCAATTCAAAATACATAACTTCTTACAATACTTCCTACACAGTTTATGATTATGCATCTGTTAAGGTAAGCCCTGATAGTTATGATTATGTTGAACTTGCCGATGATTTTATTTTCACTATTGAAAGTCGCAAAATGACTGTATATGATAAAGATTTTAACAAGTTAAATGAAAACCCTATTAAAATAAAAAATAGTGATTATCAAAAAAAATACATATTTGATGATAATAATACTTTAAAAGAAACCAAAAAAGCATTTGATTATACACTTAAGAATAATATTTTAACAATTACATATGATGATAAAACTAAAGATATTAATACATATGAAGCTATAGTTAATACAAAATACGATTATATAAATTATTCTGATGGTTCACTATATATTTATAATGATAAAGAAAAAACCAATTTACTCGGAAGTTATACATGCAAAAATAAAAATGAAGTAAATAGCAAAGATGCTGACTATAATAAATGCTTTATAGCTAAGGAAGGAAATATAATTCCTAAAGAAGAAACAAAAGGATATATACCTATAATAAATGGTAATTATGTTTATATTAAAGATGTTAAAAACGATGGAGATAATTTAATTGTTCTGTATGATTTGAAAAATTCCAAAAACGTTTCTGAATATAGTGAAGTGCAAACTGGCGTATCAAGTGATAATATTACCGCAACTACAATTATAAATGGGTTGATTTTTTCTAAAAATACTTCGGGAGGATATGGAGTTATAACATTTGGACAAAATGGTCCATCTGGATTAATATCTTTTAACGATACAAAAGGTTCTGATGGTTTTGAACCATCTGGAAAAACTTTGAGTATTTCTTATTTGAAGGATTATCTTTTAGTAAAAAGAGAAAAACGTAATTTCTTATATGATAAATTAGGTAATGAAATTGCTTCATCAACATTTGAAATCACCGATTATTTAAATAATTATATGGTAGTAAAAAATAATGATAAGTACTTAGTATATAATATGAAAGGAACTATTTTATCTGACGAAGGGAAATATATTTCTTTAAAAGACAGTTATTTTGTTCTTGTTGATAGTGCTAACAAACTTAATATATATTCATACAAAGACGCTAAAAAAGCTATTTTAAATAAAAGTTTAGAACTTTATGAAACTGACTATACAAAAGCTTATGAAATAAATGAGACAGATAACAATTATATTGTTACAATAATTAAATCTGGAGATAAGAAAAATTATTTGTTTGATAAAGTAACTGGCAAACTAATAAGCAATGATGGTGAATAAGATGAAAAATAATAGAGCTGTATTACCACTTATTATTTTTCTCCTTATAATATTTTTACCTCTTACAGGATATGCAATTTATTATAATTATAATGTTGCTAAAGAGGATGGAAATCCAGAACATATGCATAAGCTTAATAACAAATTGTATTATTATGATAGCTCAGATAAATTAATTGGCACATATACTTGTCAAAGTAATATTTGTGATGATGCTATAACTATGATTGATGATAAGGATAATTTATATTATAACAAGGGAAATAGCAACACTTTAGGAATTTATAATAATTATGTTTTTATAAATGATAATAATGTTATTAAACTTTATAATTTAACTAATAATGCAAGTATTTTAAATTTAAGCCTTATAAAAAATTATGGTGTATCAATTGAAGGCAACTATTTGATTATAAAAGATACTGATAATTTATATGGATTACTTGATTTAAACAATATTAGTATTAAAATAGGAAAAACTTATGAATACTTAGCTTTAAAGGACAATTATATGGATGGAGCATTAAAATCTGATTCTTTCATTGCTAAAAAGGATGGCGTATACTTTATAATTAATATTAATGAAGAAAAATTGACTAGCAATTTTGTTAACCCAATTTATGACTACAATGATAAAATTGTAATTTGTAAAAATGGTGGTAACTATAATATATATTATTATGATGGAAGTACTATTTTAGATTATCAAACTATAGTAAAAATTAATACACTAAATAATTTAGTAATTTATCAAAATAGTAATGGAAATATATATATTTATAATAATGATTTTTCTGAAATAATAAATAGTTATACTGTTTTATCTGCAGATGATAAATTAACTTATGAAATAAATGACGATAAAATAGAAATTAAAAATAATGGAGTGTTAATAGATACAAAAAACTTATAAAATTATAAGTTTTTTTAATTGAAGAAGTAAATATGTTTTGTTATAATAAAGAAGAAAGTAGAGAGTAGTTAAATGAATAAAAAAGGATTTACATTAATAGAACTTTTAAGCGTAATAGTATTAATAGGAATAGTTTTATCTATAGGAGTACTTGGAGTAAGCTCTATAAGAACAAGCATATTAGAAAAGCAATATAAAAATATAAAAATTGAAATAGAGCTTGCGGGTGAAAAATATTATACAGATACAGAAAGTACACAAATGTATGTACAAACGTTAATTGATGAAGGATATTTAAAAACGGATAATGAAAGTAAAAAGATCCTTGATCCAAGAAATTCAAAAGAACTAAATTGTCATATCGTTAATATAAGTACGACAACTGAAAAGGCAACGCTTGATGAAAGAGATAGTGATTGTAATGAAACTCTCGAAGAAAATTATGCAATAAATATAAGAAAAATAGATAATAGTGTAATAGAAAATAAATGGTATAAAGAAGTATTTAAAATAAAAGCAGTAAAAAAAGACACTATGGAGGAGTTAAGCGAATATACATGGACAACAGATTTAAATCCAAATGTAATAGAAACAGGTGATATATTTGATTTAAATAATCTTATAAATGA
>CAKOMR010000009.1 GCA_934096705.1 uncultured Bacilli bacterium | reverse complement strand
GTCTCCTTAGCTCAGCTGGTAGAGCAACTGACTCTTAATCAGTGGGTCTAGGGTTCGAATCCCTAAGGGGACACCATTAAATTTAAAAGTTAATCTAGCTAGATTCTTTAGCTAGATTTTTTTATTGCAATTAAAAAGCCTAATATTAACTATTAGACTTTGCATCAAGGTAATAAATTGGCCTTCCTTCTTTTTGATATTGTTTTTCATAATTAGTCATAATGTTTTTAATATTTCTTTCGTCCTTATGAAGGTCTAATGAAATGGTATTAAATATATACCAATAATTAGATAAACTTTCAATAGAGTAGGCAAAAAAGCCTTTATTATCAGTCTTTAAAATAATATGTTTTTCTTTTTTAAATACCTTATCATATACTCTTAAATATCCTTCATGAGTAAATCTACGTTTTTCATCTTGTTTTTTTGGCCAAGGGTCACAAAATGTTAAATATATGGTATCAATTTCTCTTTGAAAAACATTGCCAATATTTTTGGCATCCATATTTATTAATTTTAAATTAGGCAAATTTTTATTAATCAATCTATTTACTGCCATAACCATTTGTGAATCTACAATTTCAAGACCAATAAAATTTATATTTGGGTTAGCAGTTGCCATATCTATAATAAAATCTCCACGACCCATACCAAGTTCTAAACAAATAGGGTTATTATTCTTAAAAACTTCATTCCATTTTTTTTGATGTGCCTCAGGATCTTTAACTAAATAAGGACTATTGTTAATAATTTTATCAGCATTTTTTATAACTTTATATTGCATATTTTTCACTTCCTGTAATAATTATAATAAATATATAGGTAATTAGCAATAAACTTTTAAACTTATATTCTTAATAAAATAGAGTAGTTTTATGTAAAAATAAAAGAAATATAATAAATTATTATAAAAATATAAAAAAAGAGTTGCATTTATTTGAAAAATAAGGTAAAATGAAAAAGTACGAAAAAGAAATGGGCTTGTAGCTCAGCTGGTTAGAGCGCACGCCTGATAAGCGTGAGGTCGGAGGTTCAAGTCCCCCCAGGCCCACCATTTTTGGCCCGTTGGTGAAGCGGCTTAACACACTGCCCTTTCACGGCAGCATTCATGGGTTCGAATCCCGTACGGGTCACCAGATAATAACCAAAAGTCCGTATTTTCGGGCTTTTTTTATGCTAAAAATTACCCCATTTTATATATTTTCCATATTTTCTACATAGTTCGGGGTAAAAATGGGGTAAAAAAAATAGCACTTTTTATATGTATTTGTCAGTGCTATTTGCTATTTCTTTTTTTATTTCTGTTGAAAGATGACCATATTTATTTACAGTTGTTGAATAATTACTATGCCCAATCCTATTACTTATTTGATATAATTCTTTTCCTTCATACATCATTGTTGCTACATAGGTATGCCTTAAGTCATATAATCTGATTTTTGTTACTTTGCATAGGTCACAAAATCTATGAAATTGCTTTCTTAAGAATGTATCTGAATAGGGTGCATAAGTAGAATAGTTAAAAAATATTAATGAATCATCATCAACTGTATAATGCATTTCATTTTCCAAAAATGTTCTATATTCATTTATTTGCTTGATTAATTTAGGCGTTATTAATATTTCTCTTTGTGAATGATATGTTTTTGTGTTTGAAAGAAAATTCTTTTCTTTTTTATTGTAGTTAATAGAATGAAAAATAATAATACTTTGTTTTTCTACATTTATTGAAGAAAATTTTAATGCTCTTGTTTCACCGATTCTATCTCCAAGAGAAAATCCTATCATAACAAGAGTTTTAATCATAAGAGCTTGTTTTTTGAAAATAACATCTGTACTATCATTTATTAAAATGCCAATTTGATTAAAGAATTTTTTGACTTCTTCAACAGTCCAATATTTCATCTCAGAATTAACCACTTTATATTTTTTTATTTTAGTAATTTCATTATTAACTATTATATTTTCATCAAGACACCAATTAAGAAATGCTTTAATTGTTTTGATCATATTATTTTTTTGCTTATCAGAACAATCACTTTCATCAATAAACTTCGCCCAATATTCTTTATCAATTTTATTAATAGGCATATTAATTTTATTTTTTAAATATTTATTATAAGTTTTAGTTTTTCTCATAATAGTGTTGTATGCTTGTTTTTTTACATACTTGCAAGCATTAATGTATTTTTTCCATAAATCATCAAATGTTTCCTTATGTTTGATTTCAACTTTCTTTTTTTGGATTAAAATTTGATTATCTCTTATCTTTTTAGCAGTGTCTGAATCGTATATTTTATTTCCTCGTTCATCTTTAGAAATACTAGTTTGTACATTGCCGTGAAGTCTAATTATATAATTTTTATTAACTTTATGTCTAAATATATTTTCCCATCTGGTTTTTTCATATATTTTTGTATTCATTTTTTATTATACCTCCTGATATTTTCTTTGATTTTTTCAATATCTATGGTATAATGTATTAGAAAGATCCAAAACATTATATCATTGATATTTTGTTTTTAGTCCTAGCAGACTTTGTGATTTTTCAATTTGACTTCGTGTTACCGCACGAGGTCTTTTTTTTATTTGATATTGAATGTATTACCACAATTTTGACATACGGCAATTTTTTTAGTTTTATTAATCGCTTTTTTATCTTTTTTGTGAAATATTTTGAATATTAATGCTGGTACAGTTAAAAATAACCATTTAATTAACAACCACCACCAACCAATAAGCAACCACCAAATTATGCTATGATGTTTAGTTACTAGTTTTACCTCATTAACTACTTGAATTGAAATATTATCACTCCCACATTTAGAACACTTCATTTTTTCACCACCTTCCAAAAAAATACTATATTTATTTTTATTTAAATATAATTAAACTTAATTACTGCTATTTCATATTGTCTATAATTTTTATTATTGCTTCTTTTTGTGATTCATTTAAAGAATCAATTTTTTTTATTAACTCTGCATTACTATTTTCAGTAAATTCCCTGTCCATAGGAACATCGTATCCCATTAACCACGCCTCACTGACATTCAGCACAGTAGCAATAGCATCTAATTTATCTTGTTTTGCTTTACATACGCCACTCATATAACTACTGATTAGAGACTTGTTAATTTTTGCTTTTTTTGCTAAATCAATTGGCTTCATATTATTAACATCCAAAGCCTTTTTTAAACGATTTGCAAAGGTATCATTCATCATAGTTATCACCTCAACTCCACTTTAATTATAAACTAAAGTTTAAAAAAACTCAACTAAAATATATATAAATTAAATAAAAGTTTAAAAATATAGAACTTTTATATTGACAATAAAATAAAAACAAAGTATACTTTAATTAAGTTCAAAAAAATAGAACTTGAGTAAGGAGGATAAAATGGCAGAATATAATTATTCGAAAATTAAAGCAAAAATTAGAGAATTAGGCTTAACACAATATGATTTTGCAAAAAAAATTGGTATTACAGAACAAACTTTAATATTAAGATTTAATAATAAAAGACCGTTTAGACAAGATGAGATACAAAAAATAATGGTTTTGTTTGCTGAACCATTAGAAAATATTCATTTATATTTTTTTGACAAAAAAGTTCAAAAATAATGAACTTATATATTAAAGCCTGCTAGGACTGAAAACAAAAACTAAAAACAAAAAATGATATAAGGAGGATCTATTTATTATGGAAAAAAAACAATTTTATACTGTCAAAGATTTAGTGGAAATGACTGGCTATGCAAGTTCAAAATGTTATAGATTAATTGATAATCTTAATAAAAAACTTAAAGAACAATATCCAGATTTAGTTATCTTTAAAGGAAGAATATTAAAGAATGTTTGGGACAAACAATTTGAAATGAACGAGGATGGTGATAAGAATGAAACTAAATTTTAGAAGAACATTCATTTTTATAGGAACTTTAATATTACTTGTATCTGTTATTTCTCAATGGGTTATAGTGGCATTTACAACTGCATCATTTACAGTATTTGGAATTATTATTAATTTAATTGAAATGACTATGTGTGCTTATGGATTAGAATTTATATTTAATTACATAAAATAAACAATTTCAGGGGTGATTTTGGTTGTTTAGAAAGGAAAGATAAATTTGAATACAAAAGATAGTATAATATTTTACATTTCACATTTTAATATAATTAAAGATGATTTAACCGATGAACAATTAGGTAAATTATTTAGAACTATTTTTAAAAATGTAGAAACAAGCAAAAACAACCTAAAACAAGCAAAACAAGCAAAAACAAGCAAAACAACCAATGAAGATTTAGAAACAATTAAAAACAACCTAAAACAACCTAATAATTTTGAATTAGATGATAAAACTATTATGGCTTACAAATTTATAATAAATCAAATTATTACCGATGATGAAAAATATATGCAAACTGTTGAAAAACGCCGTATTTCCGGACAAAAAGGTGGGGCACCAATTGGAAATTCAAACGCAACAAAAACAAGCAAAACAAACAAAACAAGCAAAAACAAGCAAAACAACCTTAATGATAATGAAAATGATAATGATAATAATAATAATATTAATATTTTTATTCTTTCTTTAGAAAAAGAAATAAAGAAAAAGATATCTGATGATGAAAAGTCAAATATTAAATTATGGTTTGAAACTTTTGATGGAGAAGTTATAAAGGCTGCTTTTAATATTGCAAAAAGAAATAACAAGATGTCAATTGGCTATATTGATGGAATTTTAAATAATTGGAAAACTCAAGGAAAAACAAAATCTAGTGATTTTAAAACAGATATTATTAATACGGTTAATAATCAAAAAGATAATATTTCTAAAGCTGAACTAACAGAAGAACAACAGCAGTTAATGAATTATGACTGGTTGGGTGATACTGATGTTTAATTTAAAAGAATTTTTTGATTACAAAACTAGATATAAAAAGTTATCTAAAAAATATAACACAGTTTTGCTTAAATATGAGGCATTAAAAGACAATATATCTGATAATTGCTTTGATGTTATTTATGAACAAATTAGCAATTTATCACTTGTTAAGCCTTTGAAAGAGGAAAATAAGAGATTAAGAATAAAAAATAAAAATTACAAAGAAGAGATTAAACGATATGAATCCAAGTTTAACAAAAATAAGAAAAAAGTGAGGTGAAAATGGCAAGAAGAATTAAGTATTTTGGGGGTCAGCAAGAAACATTACCAATAAAATCTGAAAAACAATTAAAGTCAGTTATGTTGTATTTGCTTCAGAAAAAAGAACACGCAAAATCCAAAATAAAAGAATATATTGCATATCGAAATTATATGTTATTCCTAATTGGTCTTAATACAGCATTTAGAGCAGAGGATTTATTACAGCTTCGTGTAAAGGATGTATTTAAAGGTTTTGTATCTATAAAAGAAAATAAAACTGGAAAAGTGCAAAACTTTAGAATGAATAAAGAATTACATAAGCAAATACTTGAATACATTGAATATTATAATCTTCAGCAAAATGATTACCTATTTATGGGGCAAAAGAAAAATGATACTTATAAAGGCAAATCTTGGAAAATCATTTATCCAATTACACGCCAAAACGCCAGATTAATTTTTAAAGATGTTGCAAAAGCTGTAGGAATTGATTTTAAATTTGGATTACATAGTTTAAGAAAGACATTTGGTTATATGTACATTAAGCATGGAGGTAATGTTGTAACACTTATGAAGATGTATAATCACGATTCACCAAGTATTACACTTCTATACATTATGTGGGGCAAAGAAGATGCTGAATCAGATCGTACTGCTACATTTATCGGGGGGATAAAATAAAAAATTATCAAAAAGGAGGAATGTAGAAATGAGTAATTTTTTAAACAAAGTTGGTTTATATACAAAAAAAGACTTGCAAAATGAAGTTTATATCGCAACAAATGATACAAAAGATTTATATGAACAATCATTAAAAATCATTAATGATGAATTTAGCAAAAAAACTAATGAAAAAGATAAAGAAATTAATTCTTTGAAAGAACAACTTTCAAAATCTAATATTGATAATAGAAATCTTAATTCAAAAGTAAATAATTTGCTTAAAGGTACATCGGATTTGCAAGAAGTTAATATTGCATTAGCTGAAAAAAATGATGAATTAAATACTGAAAAATTGAACCTTCTAACGGAATTAGATGGTGTTTCAAATAAATTGAAATTGTATCAAAGTAAATTTGGCGCTGAACGAAAAGAAGTCAATAAATATAAAAATTTATCAAGGCATTTGCTATCAATTATTTTAGGTGAAAAAAGAACAATTGACTCTGATTCCAAAGCATTTTTTCAAAAAAAATACAAAGAATTAAAAAAAGAACTTGATAAAATAAAAAAATAGTTTTAAAGACCTTGAATGAATTCTAAAAACCACACTTACATCCTTTCTAAAAACGATATTTTTTCATACCTCGAATACAAGCAAGAGGTTGGTGGTATTAATGCTTGTATTCAAAATAATAATAGTTGAATTTTAAATAATGGAGGAATAATGTTTAACGATATTAAAAAAGTAATTAAAGACATCAAAACTGATATTTATGATGTTAATGTAATATTCAATGAATTTCAAGATACACTCGGAAAAGAGTGCTTTAGAGTTGAAATTTATGATAAAAAATTAAGAGAAGTAATTCTTACTGAGGTTGTTTCAGAAATCTACAAAGATAGTATTTTACTAAAAATTTATAAGAAAATATTACTTGTATATAAGAGGTATCTAAATGAGTAAAGAGGTTAAAGTTGGTGCTAATATTGTAATATTTTGCTTAATAATTTTAACTATATTTGTAACTATAAATGTTATCAGAGATAATCAAATAGATTATACAGAATATGACAATTGCTTAAAAACTGAAAACTATGAATATTGTCAAGAAATATATTTTAATAAGTAGGTTTGTATGCTAAAGATTAGTGATGATATAGAATTTGAAAAATTAAAAAAGTGGGGTTTTAAAATAAATAAGAGTACATTACCGCCTTGCATATACATTGATGATGATATATGCCAAATGTATTTTGATTTAGATACAAAAAGGCTTGCATTTATTAATTATGGTTATGATCTATTTTATGATCTAATAATTTGTGGAATTATAGTTAAGGAGGCTAAAAATGAACAAAACAGTTGAAGAAGCATTAAATGAACTGATAGATGAATTAACAATTTAAAGGAGAAATAGTTATGAAAGTAATAATAATAAAAGCAAGTGATTGGGATTATAAAGAAGTCAAAGAAATAAACACTCTCGAAGAATTATTAAAAATTTATCATTCATTGATTATTGATAGTGACAAAACTACTATTGATATTTACAAAGAAAAAGATGAAAAAATAGATTGTATTGTAAAAATTTATGATGCTTGTGTTGAATAAGGAGGATTAAAATATGAAAAGTGCTAGAGAGTTATTTGGAAAACTAGGATATAAATTAGATAAACAAGAAGATTATTTAATATATTGGAAACTTGCTAAAAAGCAGCGAGTAAATTTTTATCGTACACAAAATGAAATACAAATAGAATTTAATTTAACCTATAAAACAATAGAGAAAAGAGAATTGTTTCATACCGATGAAGATAGCACAATAATTACTCTAAGAGAATTACAAGCCATAATTCAACAAATAAATGAATTAGGATGGAATAATGCTAACATTACCGATTAAGAAAAAATGGTTTGATATGATTTTATCAGGCGAAAAGAAAGAAGAATACAGGGAAATTAAACCTTATTATAATTCTCGTTTAGGTGTTAGATTAATAATACAAGAATTGATTAATGGTTCTAACGCCAAATTTATATCAAATATTATGTTTAGAAATGGATATGGTAAAGATAGACCTACTATTTTATGTGAATGTGAAATTAGTAAAGGATATGGTAAACCAGATTTAGGTGCAGAACCCGATAAAAAATATTATGTATTAAAAATATTGAGTGTTAAGGAGGTTAAAAATGAACAAAACAGTTGAAGATGCATTAAATGAACTGATTGAGTTTTATTCAATCACAGATATTAACGATTTACAATATTTAAAAAAATTATTTGTTAGAAATTTGAAAGATGTACGAAGAAGATGGATTAAATATGATAAGCCTATTAGGGAAGATTATTTAAAACAAAATAGGCAGATAATAAAAGCAATAGAACTATTAAAAAAATCAATTGAATATTGTGAAAACGATAGTCAATGTGCTTATGATGTATGTAATATCGCAATAAATAGAGAAAAAGAGATTTTAAATATACTGATGGGAAGTGATAGCAATGTTGAAGATTAAAGATTTTGTAGATTTAAAAGAATTAGAAAAGTTTGGTTTTAAAATTAAGGGTAGAATGATTTGGAAACCTAAAAAAGGTACTTGGGAAGTTATTGAATTAAGAGTAGATCCAAATTCTAGATTAATTGTGTCTACTGGAATTAGTGATTTGTTTTATACTAAAGAAGATACTTTATTTGATTTAATAAAAGCCGATTTAGTAGAGAAAGTAAATAATGATGAAGATTAAAGATAATGTAGACTTAAAAATATTAAAAATTATCCTTTTGAATGTTCTGATAGCGGTAGTATTTTTTGGAGCAGCAAGGACTGTTCTAGGGAAGAATATGAAGATATGACAAATGCAAATGAAAGTTTAAATGTTGAAAATTATGATTTAAAAGAAGAAAACCAGGAATTAAAGAAACAACTTGAAGATAAAGAAGATTACATAAATAAATTACAAGCAACTAAAGATAAATTAGATAAATGGGATTATGAAAACACAATGCAACAAAAGGAGTTTATAAATTATTTAGAAGATTTAATAAAAAAACATGAAGCAGCTGTTGAAGCATCAAAATTATTAATAGATTTTTATAAAGGAATTTTACAAAAATACAAAAGTATAATAGGAGAAAATAAAGATGAAAAGTAGAGAATTTATAATTAAAGCAAAAGAATTAGTAAAAAAATATGCTAATGAGCATTTAGATAAAAGCGATGACATACCTGAATTTGATGTATTTGTAGTTTGGTATGCTTATGAATTAGGACATAGTAAAGCATTATTGAGTACAACGTTATTAGATGGTATGTATTATGAAATAACTTATAATTCAAATAAAAATGAAATATATTTTGATGCTTATAAAAAATTTGAAAATAAATGTATAAATATAGGAGATGATAAATAATGAAATTAGAACTTAGGGAAAATATGCTTTATGGAACTTATAGTGGATTTATTAACAAAATAATATCGATAAAAGATTATAACGACCCTTTTTATAGTTTTGGGTGGGAAAATGAATAGATATCATGTAGTAATTTATTCTTTAGATAAAACAAATTTTGAAACTTATATAGACAGTCAATTAGATATAAATGAATTTGCAGATGAAACAAGTGAAAAATTTAATACAAAGGATAATATATTTATAAATTTTATAGGTGATGATATTAAATGTTGTAAATGTTGTGTTAATAGAAATAATGTATTGTTTTATACAATTGAATTAACACAAAAAGCCATAACGGAGGTTGGTGAGTAAAATGAGATCATTAGAAGAATTAAATGATACTTGTTATATTCTGAAAGAATACGGTAACTAAAGGTTAATAAATACTATAAAAAATATTGAAAAATCGCAAATATTACTTATTGTAAAGTTTTTAAAAAAATAAAATAGTGAAATGTTAGATGTTTACTTTGAAAATGATATTAAATTGTGTGTACATATAAACTTTACAGTTTCAGTTGTTATGACAAGTTAATTTCATTCATAAAAAAAAGTAAAAAAAGAAGAAAAAAGAAAGGAAAAAAATGAAAAAATATAATCATTACTGGGATGCACAAAAACTTATTGTGAATTTTAATCAAAAAATTTGGAGACAAGACCTTGCTGATTTTATCAAAAAAAAGAAGTTTTGGGGTCCAACTCGAGTGTCAAAAGTAAAATTAGTTGATATAGAGCGTAATATCAAAATGTTTCAAATTTATGATAATTGGAATAATTATATAGAAATTAAATTTACAAATAAAAATGATATTGTATTCTCTTCAACTGATTTAACTGAAGATTATTTGAAAGAATTTTCACAGAGGCTTTATGAATGATAAAGATATAATTAAAACTGTCTTATCTGAATTAGAAACAATGGGAATTATAAAACCTAGAAATGAATTATTTAAAAATACTGAATCAATTTTGTATAATTATAAAGCAATTAAAGAAACTATCGGACAACGAAAAAATCAAATTAATGATTTGAAAAAATATGGTATTCCCAAAAAATCTAAATCATTATGTCCAGTAAGCAAAAATAATTCGATTAGAATTGAAGATAATGATTTACTTGATGTTACAATTAAAAATATTGAAAAATCTATTATTAAAACAAAAACATTAATTAAATACATTGATTCAATATTATCGAAATTTATGTTAGATCCTTATTACGATATAATTAAATTAAAATATTTTGAAAAAAAATCTATAGAAGAAGTTGCAAATGCACTTGAAAAAGATGTAGCAACAATATCTAGAAATAAAAATCGTTTAATAAATGACCTAAAAATATACTTTATGCCGAATGATGTTTTATCCGATATTTTGGGCTTTTGATTAAGGTGTCGTGCAAAAATCGTGCAAAAAGTGCGCAATTGACATACCGATTTTTATATATTATAATGGGTAAAATGAAATTATTGTAAAACGAGATGACAAAAGCACGATTTTTGCCATCTTTTTTTATGATATAGAAAGGAAAAAAATAATGGATAAATCGATTATTATTACAACAATTATTTGCTTTACATTAGTATTGCTTTCTTTGATTGGTGGTGATAAAAAATGATTAAAACAACTAGAATAGGTGATAAAGATTATATTTTAAAATCAAGTGCATATACAATTTTTGCATATAAAAATGAAACTGGAAGAGAATTACTTGATGATATATCATCACTAGAGAAAATGCGTAATTCAAAGGAATCTTCTATAAATAATTTATATAAAATGACTAATTTAGGATTAAAGCTTGCTTATATTTTGATTATGGAAGGCGATGCTTCATTTAAATTATCTTATGATGATTTTTTAAGAAGTATCGATACATTGTATGAAGATACAACTTGGATTAAAGATGTAATTTTAGTTGGCAGTTCACCCTTTTGTGGGAGAATACAAAACTCCCGAAACAAATAATGCAGATTTTGATCCAACATTTGATATCTATAGCATAGTTGCTTTAGCAAAAAGGTTAAATATTACATTGGATGATATGAAAGAAATGTCTTTTGTATCATTTTTCAATATTGTAATGGCATCTGTTGAAGAAAAATCAAATTCTGCATCGCAAAATGATATAGATATGCTCTTTAGTTAGGAGGTTATGTGAAAAGTGGTTTATTAGTATTTCATAGTTATATCGCTTCAATTGGTGGAATTGAAACATTTTTATATGAATTTTTTAAAAGATATTCTGATGAATATGATATTTTATTTGTATATAAATCTGGTGATTATAATCAAATAAAAAGGTATTCAAAGTTTGTGAGATGCGTTAAATATAAAAATATCATATATGAGTGTGATGTTTATTTAAATTGTAGCGTGATGGATAATATACAAGATAATGTTATAGCAAAAAGAGTTTATTGTATAAATCACGCAGATTTAAATGCTATTAATGTTCCAATGAAACAAATGAAATATATTGATAAAATGATTGCAGTGAGTAAATTATCTGCATTAAGTACATCAAAATATAATGATGCTCCAGTTGAAGTTATTTATAATCCTTTAACTTTAGATGAAAAAATCAAAAAGCCAATAAATATAATCTCTGCTACAAGATTACAAAAAGAAAAAGGGTTAGATAATATGTATGCTTTTGCAGAATATTTAACAAAAAACGATATTAAATTTAATTGGATATGCTTTACAAATATTAAAACTGGTGAGGACCACGGAATATTATTTAGAACTCCAGTACTTAATATTAAAGATTATTTATTAGGCTTTGATTATTATTTTGATGGCTCGTATACTGAAAGTTACGGATATTCAATTGTTGAATCATTATCATATGATATTCCAATATTAACTTTTGAGAAACCTATTTTAAATGAAATAGGTTTTTTTGATGGTAAAAACGGTTATCTTTTAAAAAAAGATAGATCTAATTGGAATGATGTTATTAAAAATATTTACAATATTCCAAAGAATTTTAATTATCATAAATTGGATGATTATGACTCTTGGAAAAAAATAATAGGAAAAATAAAGAGATATTCAAATTATAAGGAGGAATTAAAAATGAGATATCTAGTTAAAGCATTAAATGCTTATAAGGAACATAATTTATTAGATAATGAATTAGGCTTTATTCCTGAAGAAGGCTACGAGTGGGAAGTTTCTAAAGAGAGATTAGATGTTCTTCTTGGTGAAAATGGATTTGGGATTAAATTTGTTGAGCTGGTTAAAGAACTTAATCCAGATGAAAAAGAAAATGAAATAGAAGTTGAAGAACAAAACAAAGAGATTAATTTAAAAGAAAATGAAATAAATAATACAAATGAAATTGAAGTAAAAGAAGAAAACAAAGAGATAGAAACAGCAACTTTAAAAGATAAAAGAAATCCCAGGAAATAGTAAATTAAGAACTAAATTCTATAAACATAATAAATCTTGGCAGTCAATTAAAAAACTAGTATGGATAGAACAGTCATTGTTATGTAATAGATGTCATAAGCCTGTATGGATTAAAGGACTATCTAGTCCCAAGATTCCATTTAAAAAAAGAGTTAAAGGCATTGTACATCATATTAAATATCTAGATGATAGCAATGTAAATGATATTAATATTGCTTTAGCAAGAAGTAATTTAGAAGGTATTTGCATCGACTGTCATAACAAAGAACACTTTAAAACTGATGATAATGCTGTAAGAAGTGATATTAAATTCGATGAATTTGGCAATTTAATTGAAGTTAAAGAAGAGTGATACCCCCCTACATTCAGTTAAATTGATGTCTACGAAGGGAACGGGTAGGGAACCTTCAAAAAATGTGTGACTCGTGCGCATAGGAGGGGGGTAAATTGAAAGGTGGCGAAATTTGAATGAAAACAAAAGAACTTCAGGAAATGTTTGAGAAAATACCCGAAGATAAGAAAAGTCAGGCAAAAATCTTATTAGATGAGATAAAATTTATGCTTAAAACAACTAAAGTTTTAAAAGCAAAAATTAATAAAAATGGACCCACTGAATTATTTGAACAAGGTAGTCAAAAATTTGAAAGGGAAAGCCCAGCATTAAAGTCTTATAATCAAACAATGAAAATCCTGGATACATATTATAAGACATTTAGTGCATTAGTTCCAGAAACGCCAGAAGTTCCAACTGGAGATGATTTTGATGAATTCGTTAACAAATATTGAAAAGTATTGGGAATATATTAAAGAAAATCCAAAACGCATTAATGATAAAATTAAAACTGTTTATTCAAAGTTAGTTAATGATATTAGTACCCCACAAACAGTAACTCATCAAAACAAATATACAGGTGAAATGGAAACAAAAACTTTTATATTTGATAAAGAAAAAGGTCAAAGAGTTATAGATTTTATTCAGAAATTTTGCAAACATTCAAAAGGAAAATGGGCGGGTAAACCTATCGTATTAGAATTATGGCAAAAGGCTTTTTTGGAAGCAATATTTGGATTTGTAGATAAAGAAACTGGATTACGAAAATATAAGAAAGTAATCTTTTTTGTTGCAAAGAAAAATGGAAAATCAACTTTATCTTCTGGTATAGGTTTATATTGTTTAACAGCTGATGGTGAAGGTGGAGCCGAAGTCTATTCTATTGCCAAAGTAAAAGAACAGGCAAAAATTGTATTTCAAGAAGCAGTAAGAATGAGAAATAAATCACCATCAATAAGGTCAAGAACAAGAGCAACGATTTCTGGATTATTTTTTGATAAGAAAGATGCAGTATTTGCTCCACTTGCAAGCGAAACAAATTCGTTAGATGGTAAGAATCCTAGTTGTACTTTAGCAGATGAAATATGGGCGTGGACCGACCAGGGATTATTAGACATTATGGAAGATGGTTCATCATCTAGGGAACAGCCATTACTGGTTGAAACATCTACAATGGGAAATGTGCGTGAAGCAGTATTTGATAATGAATATGATTATGCAGATAGAATTATTTTAGGATATAAAAGCGAACCTGGAGGAATAATTGATGACACTGTATTACCAATTATTTATGAAATTGATGATCCTAAAAAATGGCAAGATGAAGATGCATGGTATCAAGCAAATCCAGGTTTAGGAGTTTTAAAAGCTTTAACTTATATGAGAGGTAAAGCCACAAAAGCACTTAATAATCCATCATCTTTACCTAATTTTTTAAGTAAAGATTTAAATGTTCGACAAACAAATGCTAATTCTTGGTTAAAGTTCCAAGAATTAAATAATGAAAATACATATCAAGAATTAACTAATAAATACTGTATCGGAGGCTGTGATTTGTCATCTACAACAGACTTAACTTGTGCAACTCTGCTTTGCCTTGATGGTGAAGAAATAAAGGTAAAACAAATGTATTTTATTCCAGAAGATATTATGGAATTTAAAATTAAAGAAGACCAAATTCCTTATGATATTTGGGAACAATTAGGATGGGTTAGAACTTGCAAGGGCAGTAAAGTAGACTATCATGAAGTTACAAATTGGTTTTTAGAACAAGTAAATAAATATAACTTACGACCTTTATGGGTTGGTTATGATAGTTGGTCTGCATCATATTGGTGTGATGAAATGAAACAAAATGGCTTTGATATGGTAGAAGTTAGACAAGGAGCTAAAACATTTAGTACACCAATGAAGCAAATGAAGGCTGATTTAATTGATAAAAAAATTAATTATAACAATAACCCAATATTAAAATGGTGCTTATCAAATGTTGCAGTAAAAGAGGATGATAATGAAAACATTAGACCAGTTAAAAGAAAGTCTAGAGCGAGAATTGATGGTGCGGTTAGTTTATTAGATGCTTATGTTGTTTATTTTGAACATTTACAAGAATATTCAAATTATGTTAGGAGGTGATAGTTATGAAAAGGAAAGAAAAAAGAAGTTTATTTAGTAAGATTTTTGGTACGAAAAAGCCAAATGAAACTTATGGTACTCAATTAGAAATGTTGAGTGGGTGGGGTGGCTCATTTAAAGCATTTGATGGTTTAATATACAATACTTCAGCAAGATCGTGTATTGATGCAATTGCTCGAAATGCTGCAAAGTTAAATCCAAAACATATTCGCAGCAAAGATAAAAAATTTGAAAAATTAAATAATAATATTACGAGATTAATTAGTCAAAGACCTAATGAAATGATGAATGCTTATGATTTCTATTACAAAATTGTTACATATCTGTATTTAGACAATGATGCATTTGTTTACATAATGAGAGATGAAAAGGATAATCCTATAGGCTTATATCCAATTCGTTCTAAATCAGTAAGATTATATGAATATAAGCAAATGTACTTTGTACAATTTTCTTTTTCTTCAGGAAAAACAAAAATGGTTGCGTATGATGATGTTATTCATTTAAAGAGAATGTTTTGTGAGAATGATATTTTAGGTGGCGATAATACGCCAATCATTAAATCACTTTCATTTAAACAAATTATTAATGAAGGTATTATTAATGCAATTAAAACAACACAAGGTATTAAAGGAATATTGTATTCATTAAAAACAATGCTTAATCCTACTGATATTAAGCAAATAAGGGATGATTTTATATCAAGTTTTGTCGAAGATAATGAAACCGGTATAGGTGCATTAGATTCAACCACTAAATTTGAACCAGTTAAAATTGAACCACAAACAGCAACTGACAGTCAAATATCTGGAATCGATAAAGAAATAAAAGATTATTATGGAGTAAATGATCATATTATTCAGTCAAATTATTCCGAAGATGAGTGGAATGCATTTTATGAAAGTGTCATTGAACCGATAGGAATAATGTTAGGATTAGAATTTACAAATAAATTATTTACATTATCTGAAATTAATCACGGAAATAAAATAGTTTTTGAGGCAAATAGATTACAATATGCTTCAAATAAAACGAAAATTGAAGTTGCTCAAAAATGCAACAATTATATGACTATAAATGAAATACGAGAAATATTTAACTTACCACCTATCGATGATGGTGATAAGATTATGCAAGATTTAAATCATATCAATAATAAAATTGCTGACAATTATCAAGGAGGTGAAGAATAATGGATAAGGCAAAGAAAGAATTTAGATCATTAGTTGTAGAAATGCGTGCTGTTGAAGATGAAGGTAAAATGATAATCGAAGGTTATCCAATAACATTTGATAAACCAGCAACTCATTGGGGTTACACTGAATTAATTGATAAGCACGCACTAGATAACACTGATATGAGTGATGTACCTTTAAAATATAATCACGAGGATAGTCATTTGATATTAGCTAGAACTAGAAATGGAAGTTTGCAATTAACAATTGATTCCATTGGGCTTAAAATGCGTGCTGAATTAATTGATACTCAAACGAATATAGATATTTATAAATCAATTAAATCAGGATTATTAGATAAAATGTCTTTTGCATTTACAACTAAAGAATCAAGTTATAATGAAGATAGTGAAACAAGAACAATTTTAGCAATTGATAAGTTATTCGATGTATCAGTTGTTGATGTACCATTTTATGATAGCACTTCTCTATATGCAAGGAATTTGGATAATTCAAAAGATTTTGCTAAAGAATTTGAAAAAAGAAAAAGAGAAAAGTTGCTTAATAAAATGACTAGAAATGAATTATTAAAAAGATTATAATTTCCGACAAGAAAGAATACTGGAGAGTGTTCTTTTTTTGATTTGGACAATGAGATAGGAATTTATGATATATGCTGGAGAGTATATTTATTATTTTAATCTGAAAGGAGGATAAAATGGACAGATTAAATGAAATTAATACTAGAAAAGCACAGATTAAAAGTTTATTAGAAGATGAAAAATCTGATGTTAATCTAGAAGAAATTAGAAGTGAACTTGAATCTTTAGAAAAAGAGGAAAGAGAACTTAACGCTCAAATCGAAAAAGAAGAAAGAGCGGATGAAGATGCTAGAGAAGAAAGAAGAAAACTAGTGTTAGAAGTTGAAAAAAAAGGCGTTCAAGTTAAAGATAAGGAGGATAATATGAACGAAAGAAAATATACCATTGCAGATAAAGAATATAGAACTGCTTGGGCTAAAAAAATGATGGGTTTATCTGAAGATAGATTTACTGAAGAAGAAAAAAGAGCATTAGGCGATGCTGTTACAACAACTGCATCAACATTTGTTGCTGCAACAGCATCAGCAAGTGGAGTTAATAATGGTGGACTTTTAGTTCCTACAACATTAATCACTGATTTATTAGATTTAATTTCTCAAGAATCACCATTCTTTAGAGATATTAGAAAATTACAAGTTAATGGAAATGTTGAATTACCATTTTTATTTAGCGCTGATGATGCTAAATGGGTAGCAGAAGGCTCTGATACAACAAATGAAGGAAAGCAATATAAAAGTATTAAACTTACTGGTTTTGAACTTGCTAAAGATATTGTACTTACTTGGAAAGTTGAAGAGATGTCTGTTGAATCATTCTTAAATTTCATTTTAGATGAATTACAAAATAAAATGGGTAAAGCACTTATTAATGCTGTTTTATATGGTACTGGTTCAAATGAACCTACAGGTGTAACAAATGGTTTAACACCAGTAACATCAGGAGAAGATCCAATTGATACTATTATTAAAACATATGCTTCATTAAGTAGCGATGAGAGAGTTGGTGCTAAAGCATATATCTCTACAAATCTAAATATTGCAATTTGTGGTTATAAAGATAAAAATGGTAACTATCCATTTTTACAAGGAATTTCAAATAATTCACTTGTTAAAACAGAAGTTGATCCATATTTAAAAGACAATGATGTAGTTGTAGGTAATGCTAGAATGTATGTTTTAAATGAAAATACACCTATTAGAGTTGACCGTGAAATTACTGTTAAAGGTAGAAAAGTTACTTATGGTGCTTATGGAATCTATGATGGTAATAAAAAAGCTAATGCATTTGCATACGGAAAATATACTCCTGCATCATCTTCAACTGGTGTCTAATTAATAATTAATGAGGAAAAGCAATGCTAGAGAAGATTAAAAAAATAAAAGGCATTAATCATAATGATTTTGATGACATTATTAATGATTATATTGAAGCTGCAAAACTTGATTTAGTAGCATCTGGTGTTGCTAAATCCTGGGTTAAAAACCCAGATAAATTATTGGAATCAGCAATAATTAACTATGTAAAATCTCAAATAGATTCAACGAATAGTGAAATGTATTTTGATGCTTATTCTTTGCAAAAAGACCATATCAGAAAATGTAAAACATATCGAACTGATGTAATAGACAACAGTGAACTTGAAAGTGTATTATATGAAAATAATAAATAAGATTTTAAAAAAGATATTAGGAATAAAATCTCCGAGTAAAGAAATATTCAAAATAATATCTGAAAAAAATTTAGGTCAAACTGAACAAAGTGAGGTTTAAATGGAATATACTGAAATACTTTATTTAATTAAAAATACTTCTGAAAAGGATGATATTGGTAATATATTGAATTCTAAAACGGTTGAAAGAAAAATCTATGCAAAGAAAAATAAAGTTGGTTCAAAAGAATTTTATAATGCAGTAGCAGTTGGAATTACTCCAACTGCTGAACTGCAAATAAATAGATTAAATTATGATAATGAATCTAAAGCAAAATACAATGATAAGATATATTCAATTATTAGAACATTACCCGCAAATGATCCACTAGATATAATTCTAGTTTTAGGTGTTAAGCAAGGAACTAAATAATGGCAGATTCTTTTTTAGATATCAAAGAAATTTTAGAAGATTATTCTGAAGATATTAAAGAAAAAATAAGCGATTCAGCAATTCAAATTGCTAAAGAAGGAAAAGACAAATTAGTAAATACTAAAAATACCTATAAAATCAGAAGCGGCAATTATAACAAATCCTGGAGTGTTAAATCACAAAAAGGAAAAGATTTTGTAAAAGCCACTATCTATAATAAAAAACATTATAGATTAACACACTTACTTGAATTCGGACACGCTACCAGAAACGGTAAAAAAACAAGAGCATTTACACACATTGCTCCAGTTGAAAGTTATGTCTCAAAAAAATATCAAAAAGAATGTGAAAATTTAATCAGGAAAGGATAATTTATGGAAGAAAATGATATGTTTATTTTATTAACATCATTAGGAATTGATGTTGCATATGATCATTTTGATAATGATGATGAACAGCCACCTTTTATTTTATATAGAAATACGGACCCTGATTTGTTTGGTGCTGATGACAAAATCTATTATAAATCAAATAGTTACATAATTGATTATATTGATATTAAAAAAAATGTTACAAATGAGAAAAAAATAGAAAAATTATTTGATGATAACAATATTTGTTATGAAAAAACTGAAGATTTTATTGATAGTGAAAAAATCTATCAAATAAGATATTTTATTTAATTTTAAAGAAGGAGGAAATTAATGAAAATTATTTATGGATTAAAAAATGTTGTATGTGCTAAATATACAATTAAAACTGATGGCTCATATGAATATGCTACACCATTTAAAATCCCTGGAGCAGTAAGTTTATCATTGTCTACATCTGGCGATAGTAATGAATTTTTTGCAGATGATGTAATTTATCATTCTTCAAATGCTAATCAAGGTTATGAAGGTGATCTTGAAATTGCTCTTATACCAGAAGAATTTAAAACTGATATTTTGGGAGAAACAAAAGATTCGAATGGTGCACTAATTGAAAATGCTGATGCTGAACAAAACGGATTTGCTCTAGGCTTTGAAGTATCTGGAGATGTTAAAGCCAGAAGAATTTGGTTTTACAATTGTAATGCTTCAAGACCGAATGTTGATGCAAAAACAAAAGAAAAAAGCATTTTACCATCTACTGAAAAACTAACTATTAAAGCTATGCCTAGATTAAATGATCATGCTATTAAAGCAGTTATGGAACTTACTGATTCCAACAAAACAAAATATGATAGTTTCTTTTCAGAAGTTTACGAAAAAACATCATCAGTTTAACTTGAGGTCCTCATTTGTTTGGGGACCTTTTTTTATTTATATAAAAGAAAGGAGTGTTAAAAATGGCTAGTAAAAAATTACAAGGAATTACTATTGAAATAAATGGTAATACTTCTAAATTAAATGAATCATTAAAAAATGTTAATAGTACTATTTATAAAGCAAATGATGAATTAAAAAAATTAAATAGTGCACTTAAACTAGATCCAAAAAATACTCAATTATTAGCGGAAAAGCAAGATGTTTTGAAAAAGAATATTCAAGCATCAAGAGATAAATTACAGCAATTAATAACTGCACAACAACAGTTAGGCAAATACCAAAATCTTACTGAAGAACAAAAAGAAAAGTATAGAGAATTGTCAGTTGCAATATCCTCTTCTAAAAAAGCAGTTGAATCAATGAATAAAGAATTATTTAAAAGTAGTTCTAGTGCAGTTCATTTTAAAGAATTAGGAAATACTTTAAAATCGGTTGGAAATGTTGCTAGTGAAGTAATGAAAAAAGTTGCTACTGTTACAACCGCAATAAGTGGTGCATTAACTGCTGTTGTTGGAATGGGAGTTAAGTCTTATTCTTCATATGAACAAAATGTTGGTGGCGTAGAAACTTTATATGCATTGAGTGAAAAGGAAATACAAGAGTATGCTGATACTTACGGAATCAGTGTTGAAGAAGTTAAAGCCAATAATGAAATAATGAATAGTTCCATTAATACTGTTATGAACAATGCAAAACAGGCTTATAAAACTGCTGGTTTATCTGCTAATGAATATATGGAAAATGTAACTTCATTTACAGCAAGTTTATTACAATCTCTAGATGGAAATACTCAAGAGGCTGCAAGTGTAGCAGATATGGCATTAATTGATATGGCAGACAATGCAAATAAATTTGGTACTGATATGTCAAGCATTCAACACGCATATCAAGGATTTGCTAAACAAAATTATACTATGCTTGACAATTTAAAACTCGGTTATGGTGGCGCAAAAGAAGAAATGGGAAGATTGCTTATGGATGCGCAAAAATTAACCGATGTTGAATATAATATCAATAATTTGAGTGATGTATATAATGCTATTCACGCAATACAAGAGAATCTTGGTGTAACTGGTACTACCGCTAAAGAAGCAGAGAGTACTATTACTGGTTCTGCGGCATCGATGAAATCTGCCTTTGATAATTTTTTAAATGGAAGCGGTTCGCCAGAAGCGTTAGCATCGACTATTACTGTTTTTGTAGGAAATGTTACTAAGGCAATTGTTCAACTTGCACCAAATATTTTAAATGGAATAGTAACAGTTATTAATCAATTGGTTCCTCAAGTTGGACAACTGTTAATCAATTTAGTTCCAATGCTTTGGGATACATTAAATGAACTATTAACATCTACTTTGAATCTGATAAGTGAAAATGTTGATCCTCTAGTTAATACTGTACTTGATTTAGTTACATCATTTATTAATTTTATATTAGATAACTTACCTAGAATCATTGAAGTTGGATTACAAATTGTACTTGCTCTTGCAACAGGAATTACTGATAGAATCGATGATATTATTCCAGCGGTTATTAGTGTTATTTTAAAAATAGTAGAAATAATTGTTGATAATGTCGACTTAATAATTGATGCGGCTATTAAATTAATGATTGGTATAAGTAAAGGTATTGTACAATCAATACCAGAAATTCTTACTAAAATTGTAATACTAACAGTAAAGATTATAAAAGCCTTACTTGATTTATTAAGCCCATCAAATATATGGGATGTTGGTAAGCAAATTGTTAAAGGAATTTGGGAAGGAATCAGCAATGGTTTTGATTGGTTTAAAAAGAAAATCAAAGGCTGGGTAGGTAATGTAATGTCATTTATAAAGAATTTATTTGGTATTCATTCACCATCAAGAGTTATGAGAGATGAAGTAGGATTACAAATCGGTAGAGGTGTTGCAAATGGTATTACAAAGTCTGTATCAGATGTTCAAAATGCAATGTCATATTTATCTGGAAAAGTTCAAACAAGTTTTAATCCTGTGATTAATCCGACTACGAATACTAATCCATTTATTCTACAGATAGATAAATTCGTTAATAATAGAGAGCAAGATGTTCAAGGTCTTGCGGAAGAAATGGAATTTTATAGAAGACAAGCGGCACTAGCGAAAGGTGGTAATTAATATGTTTAAATGGAATAACATTGAATTTAGAGATAAGGGAATTATTGTTGAACACACACCAAAAATTGCTAAACCAAAAAAAAGGATCAATGTATATACGATTGAAGGTAGAAATGGTTTCCTATCAATTGATACTGGTACATATGATTCTTTCATATTGTCAGTTTCTTGTCACTATAATTCAAATAACGTGAATTTTGAAGATATTAAAGAATTTTTAGATGGTTATGGAACAATTACTATGGATGGTCAAAAAGAATATACTGCCATAATTCAAAATCAAATAGACTTTGAAAAAGTACAAAATTTTAAATCATTTTTAGTACAATTTTTAGTAAATCCTATAGCTCATGATATTAATTCAACAACATATAATGTAACTTCAACCCCATCGATATTAAATATTTCTAATGCTACATATAAGATGGAACCTGTAATTGAAATTACCGGAACTGGCAATATAGATGTTACGATAAACGATAATACATTTAAATTAATAAATATTGATGGTAAATGTATTTTAGACTGTGAAAATAAAGTTATTACAAGTAATAATATTAATATTTCAAATAAAATGCAATATGATTTTCCAATTTTAAAACCAGGAGAAAATACGATATCTTATGTCGGTACAGTAACTGAATTTAAAATAATCTATAAGAAAGCATATTTATAGGTGATATATGAATATTTATCTTAAAAATGAAACAGACTTTGATAATAATGGTTTAGGATTTTTAACAAGTGTATTAGAGGCTAAAGTTAATGAAGAATTAAACGGTGAATATTATTTACAATTAAAATATCCAATTAATGCTCAATTATCAGAATATTTAGTTGTAGGTAATATTATAAAATGTAATGTTGGATTTAATAATTATCAATTATTTAGGATTAATTCCATTGATAAAACATTTTATGAAATAACAGTTAATGCTCTTCATATCTTCTATGATCTAAATAGTAATTTTATAATTAATTCTACACCCACAAATAAAAATCCTGGAGATGCGGTAAATTGGCTTTTAAATAGAGCAGAAAATAAAACTTCATTTACTGCAACATCAGATATTACTACATTAAATACTGCTAAATATGTTCGCCGAAATGTCACTGAATGTATAATAGGTGATATTGATAATTCAATTTTAAAAAAATTTGGTGGTGAACTTGAAAGAGATAATTTTAATATAAAACTGTTGTCAAGAAGAGGTAGTGATAATCATTTAAAATTAATTATTGGTAAAAACATACAAGAAATTAATATTTCAATTGATATATCAAACTTGTGTACTAGAATTTATCCAGTCGGATTTGATGGATTAATTTTACCAGAAAATAATAAATATGTTGATAGTCCTTTAATAAATAATTACCCATCACCATTAATTAAAAAATATTTATTTAGTGATATAAAATATGATCCAGATAGTGAAGATGCATATCATACTTTAGATGAAGCCTATGAGGCATTAAGAAACGCATCACAAGCATTATTTGATAATGGTTTAGATAAACCTTCAATTAATATCAAAATTAATTGGTTAGAGTTATCTAAAACAAAAGAATACTATAATAAATATAATTTTCTTGAAACGGTACATCTTGGCGATACTATTACTGCACAGTTATTTGATTTAAATTATGAAACAAGAGTTATTAAAACAACTTATAATGTTTTAACAGACTCTTTTGATGCATTTGAAGTTGGTACAGTTAAAACATCACTTAATAGTTATATTAACTCTATTGTAAATGAAACTAAAGAATTAAATCTTACTTCATATTTGAAACAAGCCCAAGATAAAGCAACAAAACTGCTTACATCTGCAATGGGCGGTAATGTTTATAAAACAAGAAGTGAATTATTTATTATGGATACAGATGATCCAAAAACTGCAAAGAAAGTATGGCGTTGGAATTTAAATGGATTAGGCTATTCTTCAACTGGAATTAATGGTCCATATGGAATTGCAATTACTGGCGATGGTTCAATTGTAGCAGATTTTATAACTTCAGGAAAAATTAACACATCTTTAATTGAAGGATATGATAGCCTTGTTCAAAAGGTTGAAAATGTAGCAGATTTAACTAGAGAAGTTACTTCTACATCATATATTGAAATCACAAATGCATTTAAGGACAATGCTTTGAAATTTGAAATAAGTGGTGAAATGTCATTGATTTATCCAGAAGATACTCTTTATCCGGAAGATACATTATATCCACTTGATAGCTATTTAATAATTCAAAATGCAAGTGGTGATTCAAATAAAATTCATTTACCATTAAATTGGCTTAATGTATCCGACAATGTATCTGATAAATTTGTTATAGAAGATAATAAAGCAAAAATAATTAGATATATATCAGTTGTTGGCAGTCAAAAATCAATTTTAGAAACACCTCAAGTTGAGGATTTAGGAAGTTTTGAATTACCTTTATATGAAGGCTATAATAAATTGTGGTTAGAGTCATTTTCAGATAAGCAATTACAGTATTCTTGTAAGTATGCATTGGTAAATGATTATACAGATGTTTTTGCAACTAAAGCTGAAATGAATGCAAACATTACTTTAGCAAAAAATGAAATTGATTTATCTACGGAACAAAAGATAGAAACTGCAACTGGTTCAGATGAATTAATTGCAAAAATTAATTTAAAACCAGGACAAATTGATTTAACTGGTACAGTAACAGCAAATGAAAATTTCAAGGTATTGCAAGATGGTTCAATACTTGCTAAAAACGGAAGTTTTTCTGGAAACATCTTTTTGAATGAGGGAGGCAAAGTTATTGGAGGCGATGGTATTTTATCTGTAATGATAGTTAATGCATCCATTTGGAGTTTAAGATTTCTTGGAGGGCAAGGACTAATGCCACTAGGATTTGATGCAGTAAATGGTAATGGAGTTGCCCAAAGTCAAATGTTAGAATTTATAATTCCATCAAATTTCAAGCCACAAAAAGCATATATTTATCTCAAACATAAACCAATAACGCATAAAGGATACTTTAGTGGCGGAGCAAGTGAAGAAGCTTATACAGGATATTCGAGAAATGTTAAAGCGTATATTTGCACTGATAATTCATTTGGTCGCGTAATAAGTTATGCTAACTCTGCTCCTGAAATAAGCGGTAATTACAATGAAATTTCAAATTGCTTTGGTTCTGGAGGATTTACTGGTTCATCAAGTGGATTTACTCAAGCAACATCAATTGATATTAGTAATTATATAAAAAATCCAGGAACATATTCTATTCGTTTAAAAAGTGATTCATCACCAAGTGGGATGCAACAAATTTATGAAGCAACCGGTGGTGTTCTAGCACAATTATATATTTTTGGATATGAAAGTGAAAACATAAGTTAGGAGGAAATATGTTAAAAAATATAAAAAAATCATTGACGCAAGTCAATGACAAAATTTACAATTGTATGTATGTATGTATGTACAAGGCTCACGCCAAAAATCAAATGTTATGGAGAGGAGGTGTGGTTATTTAACTGCACCTCATTTGAGAAAGGGGGCAATGGCTTAATAAATCATTGCTCTTTTTCTTTTAAAGGTGCATTATGCTAGACTCTTTATTAGTTTTTAAAAATAAAGGTGAAGATGGTGCAATACCTTTGAATGCTGGTAATGTCAATTATAATTTTAATTTAATAAAACAACTATTGAATGTATTTCATCCAATAGGCGAATATTTTGAAACATCTGATGTTAATTTTGATCCTAATGTAAGTTGGGGTGGAACTTGGGAAAAAATCGAAGATGGAACAGTTCTTGCATCCCGTTCAAATGTTAGTGGAAGTAAGTTTAATGTTGATGTTGGAACAATTATTGGTGAGGAAAACCATACATTAACAATAAATGAAATGCCTAAACATCGTCACGGGCTATATTATGGAAACGCTGGCGATGGTAGTGACTGGGCAATTGGCTTAAATTGGAATTCTTCTGCTGGAAATAAAACTGATGGCGGAACTGGTCAAGGCATAGATTATAGTGGCGAAAGCAAACCACACAATAATATTCAGCCAACAAAAATATGTGTTATATGGCATAGAACAGCATAGAGCAATGAAAAGCCGATTATATGGCTTTAAAAATATTTAAAAATAAAGGGGAAACAAATTCAATTCCAATAAATGCAAATAACCTAAATTATAATTTCACAGAAATTTTAAATTTAGTTTATCCTATTGGAAGAGGCTTTATTGATTTTACTGATACAGATTATTCTAATTATTTAGGATTTACTTGGGAAAGAGAATTAATTGGAATGACTCCAATAGGATTAGATGTAAATGACAATGATTTTAATACAATTGGTAAAACTGGTGGCACAAAGAAAGTAACATTAACTAAAAATGATTTGCCAAAAACAATCGGGCAAGCATTACTTTATGATAGCAATGCAGAAGAACAATCTTCACAAACGGATGCATTAATGACACAATGGTCAAATAAATATCGTTCAGGACTTTATAATGTAGTTAACGAACAAGGTGGAGAGGCTCACAACAACTTGCAACCATATCAAGTAGTCGCTTATTGGAGGAGAATAGCATAATTAATAAAATAACCAAATAAATTGGAAAAATTAAATTTTAAAAATAAAGGTGAAGATGGTGCAATACCTATTAATGGAACAAATTTAAATCTTTTACAAGATAATGTAGAAAACGAGTTTAATAACACCAAGATTGAAGATATTACAACTGAAGGCAGTCCTTCAAAATGCGGATATAAAATTGATAATCATGAAATGTATGTGTTAAAAAAAAGTTTTATTATGGATGGAGATAGCAATAATTCATTTATAATTGGATTACAAAGTCAAAATATTACACCTGTAAAATATGATGCATGTATTGATAATGGTTCATCAATATTTCAAGCTAATACACCACGAGCAATTGGAATTGAAACTCAATCATCACAGTTATTTACATATTGGAATTATTTATCTGATAAATTTATAGCAAATAGTAATGGATTTGATAGAACAGGCACGATCGTTCAAGTTTACTTTTATTTTTATTATAATAAATGAGAAAGGAAATTATGGAAAAATTAAAAAAACTAAAAGATTACTGGAAAACAATTTCCGGTTTTATTATTGCTATTTGGGCTATTTTTGGCTTCTATCAAAAGTATTTGGACAATAATGAAGAAATAATTAACACACTCAAAACAACCCAGCAAATGTCATTAAAAAGCGTAATTTGGAATGATAATATTCCTTTAGGCGAAAGGACAACTGCTTGTGATACTTATTTAAAGGCTGGGTATAATTCTTTAACAAAAAAACATTGTGAAAAAATTTTAAAAGAAAGTGAGGAAATATAATGAAAAGTTTTAAAAAATGGATTAAAGCAGCAGGTGTGAGAGCAATTAAAACAGTTGCACAAACTGCAGTAGGAATTATTGGAGCAAGTGCGATTATTAGTGAAGTAAACTGGAAAGTAGTATTATCTGCATCATTACTTGCAGGTATTACATCACTTTTAACATCTGTTGCTGGTTTACCAGAAATTAAAGAGAGTTAATAATTATGATGAAATTAAATGATTTTATAAATAGACTTGAATTAGCTTTAAAAGAGCCATCTAAATACCAAAGCGGAGGCTGGGGTAAATGGGATGGCAAGTATTGGAATTGGGACTGTATTTGCTTAATTAAAGGTATTTTATGGGGTTGGAAAAATGATAAAACAAAACTTCGTGGCGGTGGAGCAGTATATGGTTCAAATGGCGTTCCAGATATCGGTGAAAACTCAATGATTAAACAGTGTAAAAATGTATCATCAGATTTTACTAAAATTCAAAAAGGTGAAATGGTTTGGATGGATGGCCACGCGGGTGTTTATGTCGGTGATGGTAATGTTATCGAAGCAACTGCTGGATGGAATACTTGGAAAGTTGTTAAATCTCAAATTGGTAAAAATGGTGAAAGAACTTACAAAGGTAAAGGTGGAAGTAGAAATTGGGAAAAACATGGTTTCTTACCTTATGTAGATTATGAAACCACTAAAACAATTGATGATCTTGTACAAGAGGTTCTTGATGGTAAGTGGGGTAATAATCCTCAAAGAAAAGAAAATTTAATTAAGGCTGGTTATGATTATGCAAAAATTCAAGCAAGAGTAAATGAAATTGTTAATAAAAATCATACTAACTTAAAATCTAATGAAGAACTTGCTAAAGAAGTTATTGCTGGCAAATGGGGTAATGGTATTGATAGAAAAGTTAGATTAACAAATGCTGGTTATGACTATAATAAAGTTCAAGATTTAGTAAATAAAATGTATAAATAATATAAAAAAGTTTGGATGTAGATTAATAATCTATTCCAAACTCTTTTTTTATGCATATTACTTGACTGTAATTGGATTATCATTTGATTTCATAACATCAATACATTTGAGTAAGAATCTCTATAGATAGTGTCAATAAAAAAAATGCAAAATTATTAAATTCATAATAGTGGGGTAAATAATGGGGGTAAAAAAATAATTTGGCCTTAAAATAAGGCTTTTTATAGCATATTTTAATCCCGTACGGGTCACCAAAATAATAATAAAAAGTCCTATTTCAAGGACTTTTTTTAGTGGATGAATTAAATTTTTATAAAATAAAAAAGTCTTATTCAAGACTTTAATATATAAAATGGCGGAGCAGGAGAGATTCGAACTCTCGCACCAGTTACCCGGTCTACACCCTTAGCAGGGGCGCCTCTTCAGCCTCTTGAGTACTACTCCATACCAAGCTACTTCTTAATTTTACTATAAAAGTAGCTTATTTGTCAATTAACTAAGTACATTTTTGATATTTTCTATAAAACTTGTCATAACATTAAAATAATCTTCGTCATCTAATGTTAATGTTAGGGAATCAACTTCCATAAGTTTAGCATTACTAGTTTTTACTAAATCAGTAATAACACTATTATTCTTATCAGTATCTAAGCATAATATGTAAGTTGACTTTTTATTTTTAAATCTATTTTTAATACTATTTAATTTTACTTCTTTTAAATTTTCATTATCTCCAAGGCTTATAACATTAAAACCATAATCATTTAGAAATTTTAAGGTATTGCTACTTGCAATTATTGTGTTTTTATTATTATCTTTAGCTTCAGAACCAATGCTTCGTAAATTGGCATCCATTAGAGAAATTTTTTCCTCAAAATCGTCATAATTTTTTTCAACTTCTTCAATTATATACTTACTTGTTAAATAATTGGTTAAATTATCTTTTATATTTTTAGCAAGCATTAAATAGTTTTTAGGACTAAGCCATAAATCAGTAGAGTCATTATTTGTCCATAATCCATATGAGACATCGATAATCAATAAATTCTTGTTTTTATTTAATAATGTTTTAGCAATTTCTTTTTCTTTTGTTAAACCATTGTATATAAATAGGTCTGCTTCGGAATAATTTTTAACTTGCTTACTGGTTAGCTTAAATGTATTTAAATCGCAATCCTTTGGATAAATACTATTTATGGTAGAGTAAGAACCATATAAATATTTAGTTAAATAATTTATTGGATACACAGTTGTATAAATATTTGCTCCTTCGAGATCATCTTTTTGAATTGAACACGAACATAATATAAATGCAAATATAGTAAACAAAAACCCCATTTTTAAAATACTTTTTTTCATTACTTTCCTTTCATGGTACAGGATCACATCCCATTTCTCCATTTGGTCGACATTTTTTTAATCTTTTAATGCCCAATTTAATACCTTTTATTACGCCATATTTATTAATAGCAATAATCATATATTCACTACATGTGGGTGTAAATCTACACATGTTATGTGATATATTTGGAAAAATTTGGTAGCATCTAATTAAAAATATGATAATTTTTTTCATAATTTGTCCACAAAAATAATTATACTATATCTTTTATAATTTTACAATTCATTTATAGTATGGTATACTTAACTAGAGAAAGTAGTAGGGTGATAAAGTGGACTTTTTACAAAAATATGGTATAGATATAAAAAATAAAAAGTTGCTATCAATTGCATTGACACATTCTTCATATGCAAATGAAAAGCATTTAGACCATTATGAAAGATTAGAGTATCTTGGCGATGCAGTTTTACAAGTAATAATAAGCGAATATTTATATAATAAAAATGATTTAAAAGAAGGACAAATGTCTAAAATTAGGGCAAGTTATGTTTGTGAAGAAGCATTAAATGTTTATGCAAAAGATGTTGGTTATGAAAAAGATATAAAAGTTGGCAACGGTCTTCATGGAATACCTAATGCTACAATAATTGCGGATGTATTCGAAGCAATCTTGGCAGTTATTTATTTAGATCAAGGATTTGATGTATGTAAAAGATACATATATGAAGTGGTAATACCTCATATACAAAAACATGATAATTTCTTTTTAGACTACAAAACTACTTTTCAAGAATTGGTTCAAACTAACCAAAAGTCTGTAGTTTATGATATTGAAACGATCACAGATGATATTGCTAATCCGGTTTTCAAAGCTAATGCAAAGGTTGATGGTATTATTTTGGGAGTTGGAACTGGTAAAACTAAAAAAGAGGCAGAGCAAATGGCTGCAAAAGATGCTTTAAGAAAAAGTGCTAGGTAGGTAGTTTATGTATATAAAAAATATTAAAATTCAAGGATTTAAATCTTTTGCTGATAAGACTGAACTAGACTTTAGCAAAGATATTTGTGCAATAGTTGGACCAAATGGAAGTGGTAAAAGTAATGTTGTTGATGCTCTTTTATGGGTTTTAGGAGAACAAAGTGTAAAATTATTACGTGGCGAAGAAAAAATGAGTGACATTATTTTTAGTGGTTCTAAAACAAGAGATGCTTTAACAAAAGCATCAGTAAGTATATTATTTGATAATTCTGATCACAAGCTAAATTCCGAATATAGTGAAGTTGAAGTTAAACGTGCTATATATAAAACTGGTGAAAATGAATATTTTATAAATAATGCTAGAGTACGTTTAAAGGATATTACTGATTTAATTTTAGATGTATCTTCAAAGTTTAATATAATTACTCAGGGAAATATTAATGCTTTAGTGGATAATAAATCCTCTGAAAGAAGGGTTTTATTTGAAAATGCTGCTGGGGTACTGAAATATAAAAAAAGAAAAGAAGAAACTTTAAAGAAGCTTGAAAGTACTAAAGAGAATCTTACTAGACTAGATTTAATAATTAAAGAAGTTATGAGTTCATTAAAACCACTTGAAAAGCAAAAAAAAGAGGCAGAAAAATATCTTAAATATAAAAATGATTTGGAAAATATTGAAGTATCTTTAATAGCAAGTGACATTACAACTTATAAAGAGAAATATGATAACCTAAAACTTGAAAACAGCTCATTAAAAAAAGAACAGGAAGTAAATGTATTTTTTCATCCTGAAGAATTAGAAAAATTAAAGTTAGAACTAGTTAAAATGGATGATGAAATAGGTACGTTAAATGATAAAGTAATTCAAATAAATGATGAAATAAGCAAACTTCAAAGTCAAAAACAAATCAATTTAGAAAGGGTTAAACTTACTGCAAGTCATGATAAATTTAATGAAAATTTATATCATTTAAAAGAAGAAAAACTTGCAATGAAAAAAAATATTGATGTAATTGCAAATGAAATTGAAGAATTGAAAATCATTTATAATGAGCTTATAAAAGAATATAATGATAAAAATAATTCTGAACTTAAAGAAAAACTTAGAATTACTACACTTAAAAATGATTATAATGTAAAATCAAAAGAATTATTTGCTTTAGAAAATAGAATAAATATTTTAAAATCAAACATTGATAGTAATTCATCACTTCCTAAAAGCGTAAATGCTATTATTAACTCAAAGGCTTTATCTGGTATTCACAATACTATAGGCAATTTAATCACAGTTAATGATGCCCATATACTTGCAATTAAAGCATCTTTAGCTGGAGCAAGTAATTTTATTGTTACTGATGATTTTTCTTGTGCAAAAAGAGCTATAAACTATCTTAAGAATTTTCATTTAGGAAGAGCTACTTTTTTTCCACTTGATACAATAAAATCAAGATATATTGATGAATCATTATTTAATAAGATTAAGTCATTAAATGGATTTATTGGGATTGCTTCCGATTTAGTTAGTTATGATAAAAAATATAAAAATATAATTGAAAATCAGCTCGGTAATGTTATTATTGTCGAAACCATCGATGAGTTAGATTCGATAGGAAAAATAGTAAATTTTAAATTTAAAATTGTTTCTTTAGAAGGTGATATTCTTTTCCCAGGGGGAGCAGTAAGTGGTGGAGAGGCCACTAATAATAGCGATGATAAATTATCTTTAATAAAACTTACTAATGAATACAATGATAAAAAAGCACTTCTTGAAAGTATAAATGTTACACTTGAAAGTGCAATTACAAATCACGATAATTTAGAAAGTGAAATAAATAATATTAATTCTTTAGTCATGGAAAAAAGAATTCTTATTGAAAATAAAGAAAAAATCATGGCGGATTATAAAGACAAATTAAGTTATATTCAAAGTAATATTGACGGCTTTAAAAACTTAAATAATAATACTTTAAATGACATAATAGAAAATATTTTAATTACACTTAATAATAAATCAAAAGAAAAAGAAATATTAGAAAATAGACTTATTGGTGTAAGAAGCCGAAAATTCGATTTAAATAATAAAATTGAAGATCTAGAAAAAAGAATTAATGAAGTTAATAGTAAATATAATAAAAATGAAACTTTAATTAAAAATAATGAAATTGAAATTGGTAAGATTGAGGTTAAAATTGACTCATTATTAGAAAATTTAAAAAATGAATATAATATTACTTATGAATATGCAATAAATAATTATGAACTTAAAATACCTATTGATGAAGCAAGAAGTAAGGTTATATCTTATCGTAATGAGCTAAAGGGACTAACAAATATCAATTTAGGAAGTATTTCTGAATATGAAAGGCTTAAAACAAGATATGATTTTTTAGATAAACAAAAAACAGATTTAGAAACATCTTCGAAGGAACTTTATAATATTATTGATGAAATGGATGATATTATGAAAAAAAGATTTAAAGTAACTTTTGATAAAATCTCTAAAGAGTTTACTGAAGTGTTTAGAAAAATGTTTAAGGGTGGAAATGGAATTTTAAAATTAACTGATGAAAATGATTTACTTAATACGGGTATTTCTATATTAGCTGTTCCTCCGGGAAAGAAACTTAATTCTACAGCTGCTTTATCTGGTGGAGAAAAAGCTCTTACTGCAATATGTTTAATATTTTCGATATTAAATGTTAAACCCGCACCATTTATTGTCTTAGATGAAGTTGAGGCACCTTTAGATGAGGAAAACGTTTCAATGTTCGGGGACTATTTAAAATCAATGCAAGGTAATAGTCAATTTATTTTAATAACTCATAAAAAGAAAATGATGGAATATGCAAGTAATCTTTATGGTGTAACAATGCAGGAAAGTGGAGTATCTAAATTAGTTAGCGTTAAGCTTGAAAACAATAATTAATATTTTTATTATTTACAAAATAGTGTTAAGTAATGTATAATTAAAATGTAAAGGAGAATATGATGGACACATTAAATAATTTATTACAAGAACTAGGAATATCAAAGGTTAAATTAGCAAAATACTTAGGAGTATCAAGACAAATGGTTTATAATTATCTAACTTTTGATAGTATGGATAAATGGCCAAAAGAAAAAAAATTATTATTATTTCAATTACTTGATATAGATTCAAGCAATTTCAAAGGATTTGATAAAATAAAAATAACTACAGAATATATGCTTTCTGTAGAAAAAAAATTAAATACTAATTGTCAAAAAGAAGAAATTTTAGTTAATAACTTCGATTTGACGGGAGTTGATAAAGAAGGTAAAGCTTTACTTTCTGACATAATATATTTATTAAAAGAAAAATTGCTTGAAGGCTCTGATGCTGAAAAAGCTACAGTAAAATATACATATTATTTATTACAATCAATGAATAATGTTCCTGAAATTAAATATATTATGGCATATATTGCTAAAACAAATGGTTTTATCAAACCAGATGAATTTATGTATAATGAAGATAAACAATTTATTTTTGAAGGAATATTGTACTCTGGATTAAATTTATACAATAATGGTGGTGCTTCGAAAAGTCGTGTAGCAGAATCTCGAAGAAGGTTTATTCGTGAAATTGAGCTTAAAAATGAAGAAAAAATGAGCCGTACACAAGCGTTAAATACTATTAGAATTCAAGCATTACACGAACTTGGGTATAATGATATTAATGAAAGTAATGCCGCTGAAGTATTTGAGAAAATAGCAGAAATTCAATCACGCAAGGTTTAATATGAAAAAAAATAAAAATAGGGTAGTGGTTATTTTAATTATAGTTATTGCTGTATTAATAGCTCTAACTATTGTTTTACTAAATAGAGGTAGACTAAATCCTGAAGATAAATTAGTTAAAAATTTATATGGTTTAATCGAACAAAGTTTAGATAATTGTAATGGGATGATTTTATATCAAGATAAGCAAATAGATTATGTTAACTTAAATGATGAAGAAAAGATATGCTTAGCATTAGATTTGGTATCATCAAATGAAAATGTAGAACTATCAGTCAAAAAGAATAAAGATTATTGTGCGTTTGCTAAAGATAAGTTATTTTTAGTAACTGACGAAGAAAATAAAAAATGCAATATTAAAAAAATTGATTATTTACTCGTAAAAAAAGAATATGAAAATCTTTATAATAAATCTTTAGAAAGTACTCAAGATATTAAACTTTCTGGAGAAACAAGCTGCTTTTATAGTAAGGAAGATAATTCATATTTATGTGGCACTGCTAATCAAAGAAATATTGTAGTAGGGTGGGAACCAACTTCATATAGGTTAATTGATAAAGTAGTAAAAAAGGGTAGTACAATAATTATTTATGACTATTTTATGCTTATTAATTCCAATATTTGCTATATAGATAATAATGAAACTGAAGATAAGGATTGCAGTAAAGTTTTAAAATCTAATCCTAAAACTAAAATAAATAATACATTTGTAAAAAAATATGGTCAAAAATATAAGCACATATTTAAATTAAATGAAGAGACAAATAATTATTATTGGGAAAGTTCTTCCCCTATTAAATAATTATTTCCCCTCTTTTTTTTTATTAAAAAATAGGGTATTATATAACCTTATTAATATATTATAATAGGATATATATATTATAACCTTATTTTATATATAAATAAGGATAATAAAAAAACTATAAATTCTAAATAAAAATTTATAGTTTAAAATTTTTTAAAATTATTTTTTGCTAATAAATTATAAAAAAATTTTAAAGCAAATCATTATAGTAATAAATAATAAAATTTATTAAGAAATTAATATTATAATATATATAAATTCAGTTAAATCAGTTATTATTTTTCAGTTTATATAACTTCGTATAATATATATTATGTTAACTTAATCTTTTTTCTTTTAAATATTGTAATTTATATTTTAACAATTACCTTTTTAAAAATATACTTATTAAAAGTGCAATTATAACAACAATTACAATACCAATTGCTATATATAAAACTGTATCATTTGTGGTTTTAATTTCTGTATCTTTATTAATATTAATGTCTTCATCGTGTTTATCTTCATTTTTAATAGGTTGATTTTTTGTATCTTTAACATTTTCAAATAAATCATCTTTTGAAACATCATCCCCTACTCCAGTATAATATAAACCAAATTCACATGGATTAAATGTTTTAATTTCTGTTACTGATGTAAATTTATTATTTTTACCATTAAGCCATTCAGTGAACCATGTTCCCTGCTGTGAAATGTGCTTACTATAACCTATTTTTGATACTTCATACGCTGTTTTACCTCCAAATGATTTAAGGGGTACATCATAATCTAAACATAGCTTATTTTCGGGATATAAATGTAAATATAATTTTTGAATTTCCCATGTACCATATTTTTTTACGCTTTCCTCATCGAAAGTTTTATCCATAGCTTTTTTATAGGCTGTTTCTAATAAATATGTATTTAAAATATGTTGTCCATGACCATACTCTCCATTTTCATCATGTCCAACAACAACATATGGTCTATATTTTCTTATAGCATCTACTTGAAATTTAAGTAAATCATCAATTTTAAATCCTGCATTTGTAAAATTCATTAATGCACCATCACGTGTCTGAGAATATGCATCTGGAAATTCACTTATTAAAGGATAGTTTTTAATTCCGACGGCCCATAAACCATTTAATAATTCATGATACCTCATTTTATTGTCAAAATGATTAGTAAAATATACAACTTGTACATCTTTTCGTGCATCTACATATTTTGGTAAAAGTCCTGCAAAAAAAAGCTGTTCATCATCTGCGTGGGTTGAAAAAAGCATAAGATCTGCAGTATCTAAAGTACTCCAATCTTGTACATAATCTGGCAAATTATCATCAGTAAAAATATAAATATCCGCTAAAGAGTATTTTTCTTCATATGAAAGTTTGAAAGAGCTTATATTACTATTGACCTTAACAAGTTCATGTAAATATCCTTTTTGACCTACTAAATTTTCTGAGTTCTCAAATAATATTTTTCCCTTAATAGCTTTATCATGATATACAATATAAATGTTTTTTATTTCTTCGGGACAAGAAACCATTATAGCACTATTATATGATTTAGTAATATACGTATTATAATTTTCATCTTTTAATTCTTTTTGTCTCGCGGTGTTAATTGTAATATCACATTCACTAGTAATATCTTTTGCCATAGCTAAATATGGAATACATAACAGAGTAATAAATAAAATAATTTTTTTCTTCATATCAACCAACCTTACTATTTCTAGTATAACATATTTTTATAATTTTTTTATAAAATAATTAAATAATTTGTCACTGTTGTCGTCATTTAAATTTTCTGGATGCCACTGTACGCCAATAAAAAATCTTTTATCTTTATCCTCTATTTCTTCAATTATGTTTTTAAATTTTGCTCCAATAGTTAAATTTGTATGTATTAAATAGTCTTGATGTCTAGAATTTACTTTAATTTCTTTTTTCATTAATATTTTGTATAATAAAGACTTTTTGTCTATTTTTATATCATGGACATATTCATTTTTGCTTTTATGTTTTGAATTATTAAGTTTTCCAAGTTCTCCATTCATGCTAACACCAATGGTTTGCATACCAAGACATATACCTAATGTGGGAATATTTTTTTCATAAAGATATTTAACTAATCCAATCTCAAAATCATATATATCATCGCCACCTGGCAAAATAACTCCATCTACTAAATTAATTAAATCAAGTTTGTTTAAATATGTTTCATTTTCTTTAAAAGGTATTATTATAATATCTACTTTATCATATATTTTATCATAAATCGCTTTCGGCACGTAAAAAATATCCTTATTATTATAATTAGTAATTCTTGTAAATATTGCTACTTTTTTCATAATTAAATTATAACACTTCCTATAATAATTATAAATCCAATAATAAGTCCTAATAAAACGTATTTTTTTTCATTATATTTATTTGTCTGAGGAAACATTTGTTCAATTGAAAGTGCTATCATTAAAAATGCAACCATTACAAGTATTATTGATAACAATATATCATTTACATACTTTGCTAAAAATAAATAAGCTAAAATTGCACCTATAAATTCAGAGAAACCAGATATAAAAGTTTTAAAAAATGCATTTTTCTTACTATGTGTAGAATAATATATTGGAACTGCAATACATATTCCTTCAGGAAGATTATGAAGTGCTATTGCTAAAGCCATTTTGATACCTAGATGAACATCTTTATAACTACTTATAAAAGTAATTATACCCTCGGGAAGATTATGCATAATCAAAACAATCATCGAAAGCAATCCTAATTTATATAAATTGTTTTCATATTTTTCTAAACACTTATTTAAATATTTTATTAAATAAAAACTTATTAAAAATAATACTAGAAATATAAATAAAGAAAAAAAATTGAATGTTTTAATTAAAAAAATCATTGATTCTGGCAAAAGATCAAATATACTTACACCAATCATAATTGCAATAGAAAACGATAAGGAAAAAGCAATAAATTTGTTAATATTTTCCTTTTTAATATTAAGAAAAATAAACATAGCTCCAATGCAAGTACTGAAAGATGCAATTAAGGAAATTAATAATGCAATAAATATACTCATACTAAACTATATGTTTAATAAACCAATTATTTCCATAGTAAAAAATGATATATTTTCCATAATATTATTAGGAGGAAATGATTAATGAGTAATTCAAGATCTAACGCAAGAGCAAAAAATAATGCAAGATCAAATGCTAGAAGTAACGCTAGAAGTAATGCAAAATGTAATGCTCGTTCAAATGCTAGAGCTCAAAAATGTAAAGCTAGAGAAACTGAATAATATTGCGTAAAAAAATAAGGAAGCTTTTTTAGTCTTCCTTATTTCTTGGGTGAAATTTATAATCGTTTTTTAATGATTCATTAGATAAGTGGGAATATATTTGGGTCGTTGTAATATTACTATGACCTAAAAGTTGTTGAATTACTCTAAGATTTGCACCATTATTAAGTAAATGTGTGGCAAAAGAATGCCTTAATGTATGTGGGGACACATCTTTTTGAATTCCGGCATCATTACATACTTTTTTTAATATTTTGAAAAAACCTACCCTACTAATAGGATTGCCAAAATTATTTATAAAAACGTATTCGCTAGTTTTAGATTTTAATAAAAATGACCTATAGCTATTTATGTATTCAGTCAAAGCTTTGTATGAACTTTCATTTATAGGAACAATCCTTTCCTTTTTCCCTTTACCGAATATTTTTATAGTGCAATCATCATAATTTATATCTGATAATTTCATATTGCAAAGTTCACTAACCCTTACTCCTGTAGCATACAATGTTTCTAGCATAGCTATATTTCGATAATCATATATTTTAACCGGATTTATATTAAGAAGTTTATCGACTTCTTCAATGGTTAAAAATTCTGGCAACTTTTTTGCAAGTTTTGGAAGCTTAATTGTTTCCGTAGGATTATAATTAGTTATATTTTCACTTATTAAATAATTATAAAATGAATTTAAAACGGTTAGATAATGTGCTCTTGTTCTAGCCAAAACACTATCATCATATAAAAAATCCCTTATTTCATCTGTACTTAAATTCAAAATATTTTTATTTTCAAAATGCAAATAAAATTTTTTTAAATTATCATAATAAGATGATATAGTATTACTACTTAATTTACGTTCGTATTTTAAATAATCAATATATTTATCAATATTATGTTCAATATTTTTCATAAACTAATTATATAAAAAAAAATAGTTTTAATCAACTTTTAAAACTATTTTAGCGTTGTATAAATAATTATTACGTTATCTCTTGCTTTAGAAAGCAAAATGCTATATATTCTATGTATTTCTGCTTGTAGAAAATAAAAATCATTTAGATTGTTTTGGTAAGAACTTATATCAACTTTTTCATTGTCATCTAAAAAAACATTAAGCGAGTTAATTACATTTTTTTGAAATGAAATATAACTACTTAAAAATGAAACAACGTCATTTGTAGCACCCAAATAGGCAGCTCGTGCTACAGAAAGTTTTACTGAACTATATTTTTTTGAAATATTACTTAAAAATTCTAAAGCAAATAAAACAAAACTATTTAAATCAGATACTTTATTTAATGCAGGAAGCATCGCCGTAAATATATAATTTTCCATTTCAGAGACATTTCCATATAATGGAATAATTGTCTCAAATAATATTTTAGTTAATGTATATAAATTATCAAAATTTTCATTTCCTGTTTTAACTATATTATTAGAACTTTTTTTATTTAACATAGTTAAGTAGATTAAATAATTAGATTTTAATATTTCTGTCTCTATGTCATAATTCATAATAACCCTCCGAATTTATAGTCTATTATATTATAATAAGTTAAATAATACAATTATTTCCTAGAAAAACCATTTAGTTTCTCTAAAAATACATTTAAATATGGATTAGTAAATCTTCCTGATACATATGAAATAAAATCTTTTAATTGCATTATACCATCTTGCGATAAATCATTTAAATAAGATTCTAATAAAAAACTAATATAAAGCATTTCTACTACTCCATTTGGATTCATTATTTCCTCATTATTATTGCTTCTTTCGGTTACTAATAATCTACATAGATTAAAACTATTTGCTTGAAAATCACCATCAAGTTTGGGAATAGCACATTTGTTTATATCAAAATTATTTGTTATTACAAGTTTTTCAATTTTAGAGTTTATTAACATAACTGAAATAAGATAAGTATAAAATTCTTTTTCCAAAGCATTTTGAAAACTCCAGTCAATTTCTTTTAACTCATCATCAAAAAATATAGCTAAATAAGTCTTTTTTAAAGCTTCAAGCATATGATATGTAGCATTTTCCTTATTAATTAAAAACTCACTTTCTTCATTTGAGACTAATATATATTGTTCTAAAAAAAGTCTTGTGATACGCGTTTTAATATTTATATCTTGAATTTCATCAAAATATTTAAAATGAGATATCATATCTTGAATTTCTTCTACAGAAAAAGAAGAAATTATATTTTCTTGTAAACCATATAATAATTTAGTTTCCTTTAATAACTGAGAAAATAAAAAAGATTCCGTTTGGCTATCCATCAAAAGGTAATTTAATTCTCTATAATTTGCTAATAACTTTCTTTCAATATTTTCTAATGCATTAATTCTTTTCATAAATGTCCTCCATTTATATAGCAATTTTAAGCACCCTTGTTCTGTAGGTTTTATTTTGCCTAAATAAGGTAGAATTTTTTAATAAATTATAAAATTCATCAATTTGTGTCCCTACAAAGTTAACAGCATCATTGAAATTCGGATCTACCATATATTTAGCAAAACATTCAGCAATAAATTCGCTTTCACTTAAAAGCGCCATTTTAGGATAGTTTTTTGATTTATCAGCCATGAATTCTCGAATTTTTTCCATAAAATATGGGTTTAAATCAAAACAAAAAAGTCTTTCAAATACGTGGCCGAATTCATGATAAATACAAGATTCTATAGACGTTGAATAGCTATAATTAGTTGCTCTATATTTAAGTAATATATCACGATATTTATGTAGTGACATATTTTTACTTATTCCAAGGCCCACAAAATATGGATTTGAATCTAAAATTAAATCTAAAAAACTGGAATAAGATTTATTTTCGTGAACTTGATATGAGTATAAACTAACAAATAAAGAAGTATCTAATACATCAGTAATTTCTTTTCTCGAATAATCTTTACTTTGATTATCAACACTTTTTGCAACTCTATTTTTTTCTATAATTGTACTTTTGATATCTCCAATATAATCTATTCTTTTAATACTTCCTGGATATCTTTCGTCAATATTAGCTAAAGCATTTAATATTTTTGTGCCAATTTTATAATCTATATTTGAAAGATTACAGTTTGCAATTCCTAATGCTTCCATATATTAATCCTTTTTTGTTCTTCGGCGAGATAAGTCACCATTTATTGTTGCAAGCATTTTATTTTCACAACTACTCACATCACTTAAAAGAGCTTCTTGATTTGAAACAACTCTATCCATGGCATTAATATTTAATATAAAAGCATAGCCAGTTTTTTGAATAGCAATTAAAGTGCTAATTAAATCATCTCCGATTACGCCATCGCTTATACCTATGCTATTACTTCCACTTTTTTCCATAAGTGCCCCTTGAGTTTTTATCACTATTTCATCATTTTCGCTTAATGCTTTAGTAAATGTAATGATAACCTGCTTATCATCAAATCTCATGGTAATACTCTTAAATATTTCTTTAGCATTATCAAATAAATAATATTGAAATACTTGGTTTTGACTGTCCAAAACACTTATTTTATCGTTACTAACTAATATGAAACTACCATCGCACAAAAATACTCTTTGCATTGAAGCAAGATCTAACATCCCATTCTTATCATCACTAGATGATATATAAAAATCTTTTATTACATTATATATATTATCTTTTAAGGCAGAAATCTCCATATTTATATCCCCCTTTTTTGTAAAACGTATAATACCACAAATTAAAACAATAGTCAAATTTAGTATATGATGATATAATAGAAAAGATGAATTATGAAATTATTAGCAGATGAATTAAGGCCTAAAAACATTAACGATGTTTTAGGGCAAGAACATTTAATTGGTAAAGGAAAGGTTCTATATAATTTAATTGAAAATAAGAAAATGTTTTCTCTTATATTATATGGTAACCCGGGAATTGGAAAAACAACTTTAGCAAAAGTAATAGCCTATGAAATGGATATGCCTTTTGAATTTTTAAATGCAACTCAAAATAATAAAGCTGATTTTGAAATGGCAATGAATGATGCCAGACTAAATGGGCAAAAAATTATTATTATTGATGAAATTCATCGAATGAATAAGGATAAACAAGATATATTATTACCATTTTTAGAAAATGGAACGATTATTTTAATAGGTCTTACTACCTCGAATCCATATTTAAAAGTAAATCCTGCTATAAGAAGTAGATGTACAATATTTGAGCTTCACCCTCTTAGCCAGGAAGATATTTTAAAAGGATTAAAAAAAGCAATACTTAAATTAGATAATATAAATATTGACGAAGAAGCATTATCTGCTATTTCAAAAATTGCAGGTGGTGATTTAAGATATGCATATAATTTATTAGAAATAAGTTATTATGCTTTTAAAAATATAAAAATAACTAAAGAAAGTATTCTTGAAATAGCTAGTAAATCAAACGTTTTTATTGATGATAGCGATGATGGACATTATGATGCACTAAGTGCTTTGCAGAAATCTATAAGGGGAAGTGATGTAGATGCATCTTTACATTATTTAGCAAGACTTTTATATGCTGGAGATTTAGACTCGATTGAAAGAAGATTATCAGTTATTGCTTACGAAGATATCGGCCTTGCAAATCCGGGAATTGGACCAAGACTTGATAGTGCAATAAATGCAAGTGAAAGAGTTGGACTTCCTGAAGCACAAATAATACTTGCAAATATTGTTACTGAAATGGCTTTATCTCCGAAAAGTAATAGTACAACACTTGCTATTGAAAAAGCAATTAGTGATTTAAATTTAAAGGGAGCTACAAAAATACCTAGTAATATCAAAACTAATTCGAAAGATTATTTATACCCACATAATTATCATAATCATTATGTTAAACAAAATTATTTGCCAAATGAATATCAAGGAGTTAAGTATTATATCCCACAAAATAATAATATAGAAAATGGTTTAAATAAAGTATTTTATGAAAGGACTGGAAAAAAATGAAAATAGCACTATTAGGAACTGGAGTATATGGTCTTGCAATAGCAAGCAAACTTGCGCAAAATGAGCACAAAATTGTAATGTGGACTGAAGACAAAGAAAAAGAAACGGAATATCAAAAAACACATAATTTAAAAAGCATTTATGAAAATTATAGTATACCAGAAAATATTGAGGTTACATCAAATATAAAGGATGCTGTAGAAAACGCTGAAATAATTTTCTTTACTTGTGCATCAAAATATGTAAGCTCTGTAGCGTCAAACATTCTTCCCTACTATAATCCTAAAACTACTATATGTATCGCAAGCAAAGGAATTGATGAAAATAGTTGTGAACTACTTTCAACTGTTATTAAATTTATTTTAAAAGCCAAAAATATTACAGTTATTTCAGGTCCAACATTTGCAGTGGACATGCTTCAAAATGAGCCTGTAGCATTAGCAATTGCAGGAACAAATTACAAAAGTAAAAATAAAGTCATGAATGTTTTATCAGGCAAAACTTTAAAATTAAGACCATCCAAAGATTTAATTGGAGTGCAAATATGTGGCTGTGTAAAAAATATAATTGCAATAGCATCTGGTATATTAGGTGGCCTTGGATACTCAGAAAGTACTAGAGCATTTTTAATTAATGAATCACTTCATGATATAAAAGATTTAATTAGATTTTTAAAAGGTAAGTCTAAAACAATTCTTTCCTTTGCTGGTGTTGGAGATTTATTAATGACTTGTATGTCTACGAAAAGTCGTAATTATTCATTTGGCTACGTTATAGGAAACGCTAAAAATAAAAAAGAAATAGATGACTTTTTATCCACTCATACAGTTGAAGGATATTATACATTAAAAACTATTATGGTTCTACTTGATAAGCATCATATAAATATTGAACTTATTAAGCTTATAAATGATATAGTTGATAATAAAAAAGAGCCTCATACTTTAGTAGAATTTCTTATAAATAAAAAGTAAGTAGAGATTAATTTCTACTTACTTTTTATATACACTCTTAATTTTTTTATAAATAGTTTCTTCGTCTAGGCAATTTAATTTTATAAGTTCTTCTCTTGAAGCAGTAAACATAAACTTTTCTGGCACTCCATATAAGTAAAATTCATTATTAAAATTATTTTCACCAGCATAAGTTAAAATTTTAGAGCCTAAAGAGCTATTTACAAAGTTTTCTTCATATATAAATACTTTATTATAATACTTTAATATTTTACTAAGCATTTTTTCATCCATAGGTTTTAAGAATAAAGCATTTATAATTATTAAATTAATATTATCAGTTTTTAATCTATCGCAAATATTTATAGCTCTATTAACAAAATCTCCGTAGGTAATCACTACTCCATCTTCACCACTACCAATAACTTCCCAAGTGCCAATTTCATAACTTTTAGGTCTATTAAAGGCATATTTTAAATTTATTTTTGGATATCTTATTGTAAATGGTCCATTATAATTTAATGCTGTATTTAATAAACTATTAGCTTCTTCTGCATCTTTTGGCATTGTAACTACCATATTAGGAATATCTAATAGAAAAGGTACATCAAATAGTCCTTGATGAGTATCACCATCACTAGAAACAAAACCTGCTCTATCAATGCAAAAAATTACTTTTTGTTTCATCCTTGCTATATCATGAACAATCTCATCATAACCTCTTTGTAAAAACGTTGAGTACATAAATACTATCGGTTTTTTATTATTGATTGCAAGAGCACCTGCTAATAAAATACTATGTTCCTCATTTATACCAACATCAATGTATTGTTTAGGAAGTTTTTCTTTAATAATCTCCAGTTTAGATCCATTTGTCATCGCCGGTGTAATGCATATAATATCTTTATCTTTTTTTGCATAATTAAAAACATAAGAACTAATGACTTCACTATAGGAAGGTAAATTATTAATAATCTTAGGACTACCATCACTAATATTAAATGGATTAACGCCGTGATATAAACCTATTTTATCATTTTCGGCAGGCGTATAACCATAGCCTTTTTTAGTAATAACATGTAAAATTACAGGTTTATCTTCATTTTTTACTATTTCTAAGTACTTAACCATTTCTTTATAGTCATGTCCATTAATTGGGCCGTAATATTCAAGTCCTAAATAATTAAAAAAAGCACCATTTTTTGTATATAACATTTTAAGATTATTTTTAGTTCTATCTAAAATATCTCCAACAAAAGAACCGATTTTTGTTTTATATAAGATATTTCTAGTATTTTTTTTAGTTTTATTATATGATTTACCTGCTCTAATTTGATCAAGCAAATTATGAATAGCCCCAACATTTTGAGATATACTCATTTCATTATCATTAAGAATGATTATAAGTCTTGTATTGGAATTTCCAATATGATTTAATGCTTCATAAGCAAGACCGTTTGCAATAGCACCATCGCCGATAACACATATAACATTATGCTTTTTATTATCTAGGTCTCTTGCAATTGCATAACCAAGTCCGACAGACAAAGATGTTGAACTATGACCTGCTTCATAATGATCATATTTTGATTCATTCGTCTTTTGAAACCCATCTAAGCCTTGATACTTTCGAAGAGTATTAAATCTATCAGCTCTTCCAGTAAGAATTTTATATGGATAACACTGATGGCCAACATCAAAAATAATTTTGTCTTTTTTTGCGTCAAACACTTTAAGCATAGCAATAGTCAAATCGGTTATTCCTAAATTCGAAGATAAATGACCTCCGGTATTAGATACATTTTCAATGATAAAATTTCTTATTTCACTACCAAGGTTTTCTAATTCATCATTATTCATAGATTTTAGAAAATCTGGATTCTTTATTTTTTTTAAATCTATCATTTAATAATATCCTTTATAACATAGTCCGCAAGTAAAATTCCTGCAATTGATGTAACACATACGTAAGATGATACAGGCTCACTTTTAATAGGCTTTTCATTACTTTTAACAACTACAACATCATCAAGAAAATTATATTTTTTTACTAAATAATGATTTAGTTTTTTACCAAGAGGATCACTTAAAGACTCTTTTAAAGTGCTTATTTGTACCATTTCAGGTCTTACTCTATTACCAATGCCTAAACTACTTATTACTTTAATACCATGTTCTTTTGCCTTTAAAATAATATTTACTTTCGCAGGAACGCTATCGCATGCATCAATTATATAATCATATTTTGAAAAATCAAGATTACTACTTATATCTAAAAACTCATCATAAACAATTATATTACAATTTGGATTAATATCCTTAGCTCTTTCTAAAGCTGTATCAATCTTTTTTTTACCAATAGTGCTATGAAGTGCATATAATTGTCTATTTAAATTGCTTTCTTCATATGTGTCAAAATCAATAACTGTAATATTATTTATTCCACAGCGAATTAATGTTTCAAAGCAAAAAGAGCCTACTCCACCAATACCCACAAGTAAAATATTTTTTGTTTTAAGTAAAGATAAATTTTCTATACCGAATAATCTTATTAACCTTTCTTCCATATCATGCTCCTATTAAAAAACCCAGTAAAAATAGTCTATGCTAGATAAAATCCCGCGCTCTCGCAGGTGGGCATCACATAAGTTATTTTAGGATTCTTATGTACTTAATGAATAAGCATTCTACACCATAACCTAATT
>CAKOMR010000008.1 GCA_934096705.1 uncultured Bacilli bacterium | reverse complement strand
TGTTAAGTGACTATTGCCAAAATCATTTGGACCTATAATACCAGATGGATGAATTATACAAGCATTCAAATTTTTACTCTTTACTGCATCAATTACATACTTCGCAGCTTCTGCTTTTGTTTTTGCATATAATCCCTCAACATTGTCAGGATTAAAATTAGCTATCTCTGTTATTAATCCATTGTTAGGTTTTTCTGGAATTGCGTGAACACTACTAATATAGATAAGTTTTGCTTTTGCCTCTATTACTTTATCTACTATATTTTTAGTTCCATTAACATTAACATTATAAACAAGTGGATTGTATTTTGATTTTATATATACTACTGCAGCACAATGAATTACAAAAACTTCTTGTCCATCAGTATTTTCAAAAATTGATGATAAAGTTTCTTTTTTAGTTACATCACCAAAGTATATTTTACATTTTAATTTTTCTAGTGATTTAATAGAATCACCTTTTAATACAAAAGCCCTAATTTCATTATCAGCATCTTGCCCTAACTTTCTTATAATGTTATTACCTAAAAAGCCATTTGCTCCTGTTATTATATAGATCTTTTTCACAATATTTATCACCTACCACTCCATTCTAAAAAATAAATCTAATATCTCTTTTATATAATTGTACCACAAGTTCACGATTATTTTTTAAGAAGTATATGAATGATGGTGTAAAATATTTTTGGGTAGACATAAAAAAATTATCCATAATTATTAAAATTTGTTATTTAAAGAAAAATGATGTATAATCGTATATAGAAAGAGAGCAAGTTCGTAAGATGTATTTAAATCGCTCCATTTAAATATAACTTACGGCTTAATTGTTCGTAAGTTTTTTTATTTAAATTAACCGCCGCTCAGCAAAAATAGTTCCATCAAATAATAATTTATTTTTTCTTGAAATTAACAATATCTTCTCTAATAAAATTCCATCTTATACAAACTAAGTATTTATCTTTTACATTATTGGTTAATCCATTTATACATCGTTTCTTTGGTCCTATAGTTAAACAAGCAATATGCGGTGAGTTAAATTCTAAGCATCGTTTTGCTAATATCAAATCATATATTTCATATTTTGTTATCCACACATAATCATTAGTTTTACCGCAAACCAAGGCATCAATATCATAATCTGAGTTTCTTCCTCTAATAATAAATCTATCTATCATATCAACAATAATTTTAGTTTTATTAATTGCTATATTAAATTCATCTAAATCTTTTTGATATAATGTTTTATACTCTTCCGAAGATAATTGATTATTATAATCATTATGACCGCTTTCATCTTTTCTATAGCCATAATGATATCCAACATATTTTTGTATTATCTCGTTTGATAATCCAATATTCCATAGATATCTTTCAAACTCTTGAATCTGCTCATGATGTATTGAATTACTGTTGCCACATTTTAAACTAATATTTTTTATTTTATTTTTATATTTAATAAATATATCTGCTTTTTGTACCATTTTATTTTTCCAACATTTAATAGGATCATCACTAGTAATTTGTCCATCATAAATGTCTTTTAAAAATTCTTGCGAATTTTTATCTAGTTCTTTCAAATATTTATTATTAAATAAATAAACAAAATCATTTTCATTTTGATATCCATAATTCATTTTCCAATTCTCCTTTTCTGATAATAAAAAAAGGATTTCTTTTATTAAAGAAATCCGAATAGATATATTTTTCTTGCCATAAAATATAAATTATCGATTAGAATGTAGTACATTAACGTTTTTCGGCAAGTCAATTAATGTATTTGAATTATAACATAAAAATAAAATAATAATCAATATCTTTTGTATACAATTACATTTTTTTATTCAACCATTCAGTTGACTTTATAATCATATATAAACTTATGATTATTATAATTAAAGCAATTCCCCCACCTGTTGCCATTACCATCGTTTCAAAAAACTCGGTTTGACCTTCACCAAAAGTTGGTATAAGAATTATTTCTAATGAAATTAAGGAAACTAAACTGGTAACAACTTTTATGACCTTTGAGGATGATATTAAAGGTCTTTTATATTTATGATATTTTACTAAACTAAAAAATGAATTAAATAATAAATAAAAAGTATAAACTGCTACTGTTATTGCCATCCAATCAGGATAAATATTCATTATTTTTTTGTTTACTATAACTAAAATAATAATTGTTAATATTACATTAGTAAATAACAATATAATTCCAGTTTTTCTATATACTACAAATTTATCTTTTAATTCTTCTTTTGCAATATTAGAATGAAGTACAATTAGTAAAAAATAATACAAAGCAAATGATATAAAACAAAAAAATTTAAAGACTATACCTGATAGTAATTCAAATATAGCGTATACCATATTAATTATCAAGGATGTGAATAAAGAAATTTTGTATTTTAATTTATAATCATTTTTATATTTTCTTAAATACTTATTATTATCAATAATTCTCATTAATTTTAAGTAATTCTAATAAATCTTTTAAAATAAAAGATTGGAAATCATATTTAAGTTGAAGATACTTACTACTATCATCAAAAACTAAACTAATATTTAATCTAGTCACTGATATAGATGAATGTATAAAGTTTGAATTAAATTTATACCAATTATAATAAAATTACTAACTTCATGCTTTATATAGTTAAAGCCCTAAAATTTTTTTAATAGTCTTTATATTATAGAAAAGCTATTAGTAAAAGTATAACAATTACAATAGTGGAAATAATACTGACAATTAGTGTAAATTTCTGTTGCTTTTCCTCAATGATTCTCTTTCTTTCTAACCAATCAATCAAGTCATATTTATCGATAAAATACTTGTTATTTATTTTAATTAATGGCAACCCTTTTTCTGAATAACATTTAAGTACAAAATATCTGGAACAAGATAATATTTTCATTATATCGGGCAATGATAATAAGTCATCCTTTTTTAATTTTACAAATGTTTGAAATATATAATTATTTGGTAATGTATTTTCATACCCTATTACCTTAGTAGAAACTTCAGCAATTATTTCCGTAGGTATATCAGTTATTACTTTTAAATATGTGCAATTAATTCTAGGGTTAAAAATTCCTAATTTTTGTATACTTCTAAATTCATCATGCATTGAATGTATTCCCATAATATAATAAATTAGTATTTGTAAAGTTTGCACTGACGTTAAATTATTTTTACTAACTTTAAAATCCCATAATGTATCAGAAGTTAAAAAATCTCCATCTCCAGAATTAATAATATCAGTATATCCACCATCAAAGGTGAATCCCCCTTTAATTATTGGCCCATATTTATTAAAAAACAAAATACTTCTTTTAACCATAATTTTTATGTTATTGTATTATTATCAGCTTCTATCTTATCAACACTTTTATATGCATTTACTCCCGCTCTACAACAAACATCATATCCAACTAATTTACATGTATTATAAATTGAAGAATTATCCAAGCCTTTTATTTTTTCTAAAATATTATTTGCTTTGTCTGTTTCATTTATTAAACTGGCACCAAGTAAAGAAACCTTAAATACTTCTTTTGGCAGAAATTCAAACATAAATTTCGTTAAATATTCAACAGCAAGTCCAACTAAACTGCTATGAATATTCTCTTCTTTTAAAATTTCATTATCTATATATTCAATTTTTTTAAATTCATTAGGATTTAGATATCCACCATGTGGCTGTGCAATTTGTTTTATCCTTTGTGTTACAGAAGTCATAATAGTCATATCCTTTTAAATATTTTATAACAAGTTTATATTATTTCTTATCTTATTCTATGTGTACACACTATTTTAGTCAAAATACTCAGGTTCAGCACAAATACTTAAATCAATATTTAATTCATTTAATAATTTTTCTAATGCTTTATTAGTTGTTCCTTTTTCTACAGTATAATAATAACCATATCCTTGCTCTACATAAGAATTTCCCATATATATTTCGTATTCTGATAAATTATCCATTGCATGAGCTTTGTCAACTTCAATACCGTCTTCTTTCACAATTTGTAAAGTATCAAAATTAGTTTTACCTTTAATTGATTTAGAATATTCAAGCATACTTATACATGCTTCACCAGGTCTACATGCTTTATAAGCAGTAAATAACTCATAAGTGCCATCCGCGTATATGGAAAGTTCAACTGGAACACATGACTTATTTCCTGCACTAATAGACATTACCATTTCTTGATGATCCTTTAAGATTTCATCTCCCCCTAAATTACGTTTTTTTCCACAACCAGTTAATCCAAATAGCATAAACATACAAATCAATAATACAAGTATAAGTTTTTTCAATTTAAGTTCTCCTTTATTATAAATAATATATCATTATTTTAATTAAAAATATATATTATTGGTTAAGAATTTTTTTACAAATCATTAAAATTCTATTTTTACTATCTTCTTCTCTATATTTCGGAAGTAGTTTAAATTCGTCAAGTACCCAATATATTAACATTCTTTCTTCTAAATGATTTATTCTATTAACTTCCGGATAATATTTTTTTACATAATCAAATAAATACCTGTAATCTTTAGGTTTTTGTAATGGATCCATTTCAATATTTGCCCATTTCCATGGTAAGTGTACACTCATATATAATATTCTTAAATCAAAATCAAATGGTGCGATTATAGAATCATTAAAATCAATTAATTTTATATTTTGATTTTCATCTATTAAAACGTTATCAAAATGTAAATCATTATGAATTAAACTAAATCTATTATCAGATAAAATTTCATCATATTTTTTTAGTGACTCTAAAATAATATTTCTCTCTTCATCATTAAACATATCAATGGCTTCATTAAATTTATCCAAGACTTTTTTCTTTATTGAAGAACCCCAATTACATGTTGGTAAATACTTTTTCTTATGAATACTTTTTAAAGACTTCATTAATTTTCTAATTAATTCTTCTTTTTGTAATTCATTCATTTTATACCAATGATAATAAGCTGACTTTCCATTAACTTTTTCAATAATTTCATAAACATAAGGTACAACATTTTTTGTCTTATCATATAGGTAAAGAGTTGGAATACTTTCATTATCCTTATTAGAATTATAAAAATTTGCCTCTACATCAAATAAATTTTCTTTATTTTTATCACTACAAATTTTTATTATATACTTATCATTTATAGAAAAAATACTATTATTAAAACCAGCATTAATTTCACTAATAGTTTTGATTGTTCCAAATATATTGTTATTTGCTTCTGCTATCTTTTCAGCAATTTTTTGACGTTCATTAATTAAATTTTTAGTTACTTCAAAAATTTCAAAAACTACTTTGGTATTTTCATTAAAATCAGGATTAATACTTTTGAAAAAATTAATATGTGTTTCTTTCCACTCATGAAAACTTCCTTCACCTTCAAGATTTGAAAGCTGTTCATTTATATTTTTAAACTCAGTTATAATTACTTTTCTCATTTTTGTTACACAAGCTTTTTTTTCGTTGACAAAAACTAACACTGACTCTTCATCATCTAAAGGATCATTTTCATCATATAAATAAGTTGTAGCCGTCTTTTTGCCTGCTAATACTAAATTTACTAATCTATCATTATCCATTCCAAAATGCCACGTTTTTAATTCATTTTCCATTTTATATCCTTATTTCAAATAAAAAAACTGTAGATATTTTATTATCTACCTACGCCTTTTTCTGCTGATTGAGTTAAATCATTATTTTCAATTGCTTCATAAATTTGTTCAAGATTATCAAAATATTCAGGTCTATATGCTCCACTTTGTATTAGGCTTTCTTTATTTGCTAATAACTCATCTATAATTTTCGGTGTTTGCTCTGCAAATCTTGGATGGTCTTTTCCTGTAAGTTCATGATATCTAGCATTAAATCTTGCTGCTGTCATTGGATCATTAAATGGATGATGTGCTATTCCATTTATCATTACAGCAGGACCATTATAATAATTTAATTGCTGCGCTACTTCTTCTAAAGTTGCAGTATCTAAATGACTTAATACATTACTAAAATCTTGTAGTGGATGATGTTGTTCTGTTATCTCAATACCATTAGCCTGTTTTGTTACATTATTTTTAATTTGATTAAGTCTATCAAAATACGAAGGCGTATATACACCTGCCTTTAATAAAGCATCTTTATTTTGCATTAATTTATCTATTACAATTCTAACCTGTTCTGCAAATCTTGGATGGTCTTTTCCTGTAAGTTCATGATATCTAGCATTAAATCTTGCTGCTGTCATTGGATCATTAAATGGATGATGTGCTATTCCATTTATCATTACAGCAGGACCATTATAATAATTTAATTGCTGCGCTACTTCTTCTAAAGTTGCAGTATCTAAATGACTTAATACATTACTAAAATCTTGTAGTGGATGATGTTGTTCTGTTATTTCAATTCCATTAGCATCTTTCGTTATATTATTTTTAATTTGATTAAGTCTATCAAAATACGAAGGTGTATATGCACCTGTATTTAATAAAGAGTCTTTATTTGCTAATAAATCGTCTATAACAATTGGAACTTGCTCTACAAATCTCGGATGATCCCTTCCAGTAAGTTCATGATATCTGGCATTAAGTCTTGCTGCTGTCATTGGATCATTAAATGGATGATGGGCTATTCCATTTATTACTACAGCAGGGCCATTATAATAATTTAGTAGTTCTGTTACTTCTTCTGCATTTGCAGTTGCTAAATTATTCATTATATCTGTCATTTTTTCTAAAATATGTTTTTCCATTAAACACCTCTACTCTTATAAAGAGTGTATCACAAAATAAATATGCTTTCTATAAAAATATTAAAATTTAATTTACTTTATAAAAAATTTTGCTATAATAGTAGGCACTTTATAAAAAGGGGTGATTTTAAATGCAAAAAATTCAAGTATTAAATGGTTTAAGTATTTCTTACAATGAAGGATTAGAACAAGAAAAATTAGATAAAGTTGTAAATTTTATAAAAAAATATACGTTTATCTTTAATGAATACGAAAATAATAATCATGATGAAACCATAGATATTAATGAATTTAATAGCTTTATTAAAGATTTTGTTAAACAAATTGTTCAAGATAATAACACTAGAAATGTTATTGAATCAAAAGATTTTTTGCCATCATTTTATTTAGTATATTTAATACTTAAAAACAATATGGCAGATAATACAATAATTACAATTCCTAATAATGTTACAATTGAATTAGTTTTATTTTTCTTATCAATTAAATATTATAATTATGATACTTCTAAAATAAGTGATGCATTATTATCTGATAACTCATCTGAATATGAACAAATTATAAAAGACCTCAAAAGTACACAAAGAATGGATACTTATAATTATTGCCTAAATTGTATATCAACTTTTTTAGAAGAATATGATCAAGCAATGTTAGATAATTTAAGTGATATAATAAATAAAATTATAAGTAATGCAACAAGTTATTTTAATGCTACAATAAGTGACAGCAAATTAAATAACCTTAAACAATTAACAAATGAAGAATTTGATAAACTATTCTGTGAATTTTTAACTTATATTAATGCACCTCAAAAATGGTTTGAATTTTATAATTACTTAAAAGTAAATAATTTGATTGAATTTGAGTATAATAATGAATTTGAAAATGGAAAATGCTATTTTGATGAAAAAGAAAACAAATGGAAAATAAGCTTAATTTCTAACGGAACAATGAGAACTTTTGTAACATTTGTTCATGAATTTATTCATTATGTTTCTCTTAGTCAAAATCCAGATATTAATTTTTCTTTACTTGAATTCCCTTCAATATATTATGAAAACATTGCAGCAAGATTTTTAAAAGATAATGGTTATGAAGAAGAAATAGTAGACGAAATTTTAAACTGGAGAAATGCAAATAACTATGAATTATATGCTGCTCAAATAATACAATTTATAGAAGTATTAGAGTATAAAAAAAATGGAACATTTTCTATTGAAAAAAGAATTGAGCTTAATAGAAATTTAATTGAAGGTTTAAACCAATATAAGATAAATATGGTTAAGCTTCTTAAGAATGAAGGACTTAATGACATACCACAATCAATATTTAATTTAGAAACACGTGATCCAGTAGAAATAACCTATCAAGGTATTGATGAAAAAATAAACGAATTTATTAAATCCGGAGTACTAATTTTAAATGGTTACCAATACCTCGTTGGTAGCTTGCTATCTTCGTATATTTTAGAAAAAAATAATAAAAAAAGTGCAAATAATGACATGGTTTTTGTAACTGAGCATTTACAAGATTATTCTATTACAAGTATTATGCAATTATTTTCTATTAATTTATCTGAAGGTTCAAGAAGTTAATACAGACTTATAAATTATTGACGTTTTTTTAGCTTTTTTATATTAAATACCGACGGCAGGATTAATAAAATGCAAGGTATAATTAAAAATAGATATACAATTAAATTTGAAAAGCCATAATTCATTTCATAAATTATTTCATCAAATAAATTTGGCAAAGCAAATATAGCAATTCCAAGTTTTATTAGGGTGCTAATATACGAAAAAATCAATCCCTTTTTTATTATATCAAGGGTTATTAATAAGTCTATTGTGATAATTGAAATAGCAAATATTGATGGTAATATAAAAATTACCCCTATTTGTCCAAATCCAGAAGCATTAATACTGCAAATTCCCATTATTAACCCCAAAAATGAAATTAACAAGCATAATGTGCATATTATAATTGCTATCACTTTTTTATTTTTCATGTGAACCTCTACTTAACAAATCTATTATAACATATTTTTTTAAATATAAAATTTTATGATATAATTTCTTTGAAAGGATAATAATTATGGACTATAAAATAAATATTAAGTGTGATTTAAAAAATGTGAATTGTGATGAGAAAAAGTTTAGAAATTTATTTTTAAAACTAAATTCTATGTACTTAAAGTCCGATGAAAAAGTTGCATATTATTATGAAGACATAAATTCCAAAAGTATAATTTCATATAATTCTGATATACTATTTTATGCTGCCTCAAGCATTAAAATAGTAGTATGTGTAATGCTCCTTGAAATGGCAGAAAATAAAAAAATCTCTTTAGATGAAAAATTATTAATTGAAATGAAAGATTTAAAAAAAGATTCTGGAATTATAAAATTTCAAAAAGAAGATACCTATTATAGTATTAAAGAACTAATTCATCTTACAATTGTTGAAAGTGATAATACGGCATACATTAAATTAGTTAACTATGTAAAAAAGGAAAATTTAGAAAAGTATGGTAAGTCTTTAGGAGCACTACACACTATGGAAGGAAAAGATTTATTTGGACTAATAAACTGCGATGACATGAAAGTTTACTGGAAAAAAATAAGAGATTTCATTAATAACAGTAAATATGGTAAAGAATTTTATAATTGGCTTAAAAATCCAACATTTAGCATAATACTACCAAAATCTATTGAAAATAAACCTTTTATAAAAAAATATGGTAGCTACGATATAGCGTATCACGAAGCTGGATACGTTGACGAAAAAAATCCTTATTACTTAATAATTTTGACACAAAAATTAAAAACAAAGGATAAAAATAAATTTATTAATGATAGTGCTAAAATAATTAATCTAATTCATAATTTAATTAATGATGCAAAATAGATTTTTGCATTTTTTATTGTATTTTAAATAAGTATAATATATTTTCAAGAACTATATTTGTCATAGCATTATAATTCATTTGTTCATGTTTATGATATATAACTTCATGACACAAATTATCTACCATACCTATCATAACGTGAACCTTTTCACTTAAAAATTCATCAGTAATACCACTATCCAATAATAATTTTTTTATAAAATCAGTCATTTCTAATTCTCTTTTATAATAATACTCAGCAACTTTTTTATCGGAATGGACCATAGCCATAATCTCTTCGTGAGCAATTTTAGAAACTAAATGATTTTCTGTATAACGTTTTATCATATCATTCATAATATTTTTAAAGTTCTTAACATCAATTTTATCATTTTTCATTTTAAGCATTGGAAAAAATATATCATCTCCATATTTTTCTAATGCTGTTATAAAAATGTCATATTTATCATTAAAATATTGATATACAATTCCTGTTGAAACGCCAGCCTTTTTAGCAATTTGTGCTGTATTAATATTATAATAACCTTTTTCACAAATAAGTTTAAAACCAGATTCAATAATCATTTCTTTCTTTTCAATGGCCCTTTGCTGTTTTGGATCCCTTATACCTAATTCCATAAATACTTGCTCCTTACTTATATACATTTTATCATTCATTATAAAAAATGTGAACTATTTTTCATATCTTGTTGGCTATTGTAAGCATATTAAATATAATAAATATGGAATGTTTTTCACATTTTAAAAAGAGGTAAAAATGAAAGAAAATTTTATATAACTTAAAAACGTAAAGAAAACTTATACTGTTGGTAATCAAAATTTCAATGCACTTAATGGTGTCGATTTAAAAATTAGTCAAGGTGAATTTGTAATTATTTTAGGTCCATCTGGAGCAGGTAAATCTACTTTACTTAACCTTTTAGGCGGAATAGATAAAGCTACATTCGGAAGTATTAGAGTTGGAGATAAATATATTACTAAATTTAGTGATAAACAATTAACTAGTTATAGAGCAAGTGATGTCGGTTTTATATTTCAGTTTTATAATATTATGCCCACTCTAACAGTTAAAGAAAATGTTGAATTAATTAAATCTATAACTAAAACAACTTATGATGTAAATGAAGTTTTAAAAAGTGTTGGGCTTTTAAAACATGCAAATAAGTTTCCTCAAGAGCTTTCTGGTGGTGAACAACAAAGAGTATCTATTGCAAGAGCAATCATGAAAAATCTTCAGATTCTTCTTTGTGATGAACCTACGGGTGCACTTGATTCTAAAACAGGAGTCGAAGTTTTAAAACTTTTAAAAAGTCAAGCAGATAATCACACAACTGTAATTATAGTAACTCATAACTCTTTAATCGCTGATATTGCAGATAGAGTTATACGTATAAAAAATGGTCAAATAGAAACTAATGAAATTAATAAACATCCTAAAAATATTGATGAGGTTAAATGGTAATATGCTAAAGAAAAAAATGTTTAGGGATATTAAAAATAATATATCTCAATTTATTACAATTTTCCTTATGGTAACAATTGGTATAATGGCCTACTGTGGTATAAATGCTTATATGATTGGCATGACTAAAACAGCTGATATTTTTTATAAGGAAAATAATTTACAAGATTTAAATCTGATTAGAAGTAATTTTACAAATGATGATTTAGACACTATTAAAAATATTGATAATATAAATGATGCAGAAAGAAAACTTACCATTACAGGACTTACTGATAATAACAAAACATTATTAATTAGTTTTATTGAATCAAATAATATATCAAAATTTTACATAATCAAAGGAGAAAAATTTGATGTAAATAAATCTGGTGTCTGGCTTGATATTTTTTACGCAGTCAAAAATAATATCAAAGTTGGTGATGAAATTACATGGCATATTTATGGTGATGATAATTATTATACAAGTAAAATTGTTGGTTTTAATAAAGATCCTCAAAATCAAAACATTACAATGACAAGAAAATATCTGGAAAGTTTAGGCATCAAATATGAACCTGATACAATTTATACAAATTATGATTTAAGCAAAACAAATGAAATTGAAAATGTTTCATTTATTCAAGATATTGAATCATTAAAAGAAAGTATGAATAATTTATTATCAATGATGAAAACAATGTTAACACTAATCATATTTATAGCAATCCTACTAGGTAGTGTAATTATATACAATTTGGGCATACTTTCATATAGTGAAAAACAATATCAATTTGCAACCTTAAAAGTACTAGGATTTAAGGATAAACAAATTAAAGATATTTTTATTAAACAAAATAATATAATCGCGTGCATATCAATTATTATTGGACTTCCTTTAGGATATTATTTAACAGATTGGCTATTTAAAACCGCTATAGAAGAGCATTATGATTTTTGTGCTAATATAAGTATTAGCTCTTATGTAATATCTGCAATAGGAACGTTTATTATTACCTATATTGTTTCTAAAATACTTGCAAGAAAAATCAAAAATATTGATATGGTAACAAGTTTGAAGGGAAATGAATAAACAAAAAAAAACGTAAGTCAACTCTTAGGGTTTACGTTTTTTAAATTTACAATAATTATTTTGTTCATTATTGTTATTCTAGCAACACTGCTTTTATTAACAATTACATATTTACTAAATTCATCTGAGTATTCATAAGTACCAAGCATAACCGTTCCATTATATTTATTGGTACCGTTATCATATTTAAAAGAAAATGCCGTTGTGTTTATAGTATAATTAAAATTAAAATCATCGGCATTTGTTACAAAAATATTTAATAACTCGATTAAATAATCAATAAGTTCCTCTTTTGTTTGTAAATGAATTTTTATCTCAATTATTGGATTATATAATTTTATTTCCTTAGATAAGTCATCTATGTCAGGTACTCTTCCATATAATTTTTGATATTCTGTTTCAACCACCCTTTCAAAATTTATATTAACATTATATTTTTCATTAAATCTATCTTGTACTTTTTTTAAAGCATATTCCTTTAAATATTCATCTAAATTTTTAATATCATAATTTTTTCTGTAGTATATAGATAAAAAATTATCTTTAGAAATCTCCATTTTAGATTTATTGAGTTCCACATCAAAGAAACCATCAAAATATTTTGTACTGACAATAAAATGATAACCATCTATTGGTTGAATATATGACTCACTAATATTTTCTTCATACATATTAGCAATTTTAAAATCACCATCTCCATATTTTTCATTTAATAACTGAATAACTTTTATTTTTGCATTTTTTTCTAAATTCCTTTCAATTATTTGAGTTTTAACGCATGGTACAAGTTCTAATAAAGAAAAAAATATAAATATCATTAAAAACAAACTCGCACCAAGTATTAGGTTTTTTACATCTGTTTTTCCAACAATATCTTTATTTATATTAACTACTATGAAAATTATTAACATAATAATATAAGTAATTAATGCCACAAAACTTTCTACAAAATAAAGAGCCGCCCATTCAGCATTTTTATTCATCAAAATAAATTTACAAGAAGATGTAAATGCTATTGTAAACAATATTGACATCAATATTGTTATTAATGTTCTTAACTGATTTGTTTTAGACGAAACTTTAGTAAATTTTAGTAAATTATAAATTTGAATTATAAAAATAATTACATAAAAAGCTAATATTTTCATGTATTTTCACTATCTTTACTAATAACCTTTTCTAAAAATATTTTTTTATCAAAAGCACCACGTTTATTAGATTTTTCATTAGCAATAGTAATTACATTGTTTAAATTTTTTCCTTCGATTTTAGCTAAAGCTGAAACAACTTCAATTACATCCGCAAGTTCATGTAATCTATCATCTCCACTAGATGATAATACTTCATTACATTCCTCTAATAATTTTTTATCAAGTTCCATTTTATATTCATCATCACCTAAAACTTTCGTAAAAGGAACTTCATTATTATTTTTAATAATATCAGGAATATTATCTCTAACTAATTTATTATATACTTTCTCCATAATTCTCCTTTATTTACATGTATATGTAGATTCAGCGTAGTTTTCCTTTACTTCATCTAAAGTTACATTTGTTAAGTAATTTTTGCTTTCTTCAGAATCTAAATTGACCTCAGATGTAACTTTTATAGAATCATTTAAAACACTAACCGTGCATGTTTTATAATTCTTTTTATCAATATTTTCACATTCTTGTTCAAAGTACTCTTTTTGCTTATCCATATCGTAGTTTGTTAAATATTTATATGTTACTTCATCATAGTAAGATAAAAGTTTTTTTCCATCACTACTAAAATCATAAACATGAGAAATATTAGTTTCAACAGAATTTTCACTATTTGAAATATTTTCATCATTTGGAAAATATCCTGTTTTCATTTTCATCTGCATTACAGTATACTTTTCTATCCTAGAACATTCATATTTATTTGTGTATTTTATGTTTTCTTTATTAACTATTTCATTTTCAGTTTTTGCACAGCCACCTGTAAGTAATAAAAGACTAGTAAGTCCAAATATTAAAGCTTTTTTCATTATTTAACCTCTCCTTTTTCCTTTTATAAAGTCTGTTATATCTTCATAAAATAGTTCATTATTTATTATTTTTTTAGAAAATACCTTTGATATAAGTGATACAGGTACTGGATTATTATATCCTGATGATTTAAAAAATCTTACTTTAGCATCTAATGCCATTTTACAACCATTATCATATGCCGGGAAAAAATAGTTTTTATCAGCAGGACATTCAATTATAATATCACCATAATCTACACATGCACCACCTAAATACCAATTCACGCCTTTATTATTATTATAAACTTTTCCATCCTCATAAGTTTCTTTATATTCATCATTTTCACCATCTCCAATAATAAAGCCACATTCTAAATAACGATTTAATGTATCATTGCTTATAACTCTATACACATGATCTGACTTTGTATTATAATCTCCAAATGATTTAGTTATTCTATCTCTTCCTAATATAACGCTTTCAAATGCACTTATTTTTTCATTATTTAATAGTTTTAACTGAATATTTTTAACTCTTTCATCATTAGAAAGAGGCATGGCATTTGCATCATATAATTCCATAATTTTAATTTATCCTTTCAAAACGATATTTTTGCTTTTCATCAGGATATTTTTTATGATCAACTTCTGACAAAAACATATCTAATGGTCTTGCGTAAATTCCATCTTCATGATTTGTTTTGCCTTCATTATCTAGACAATAATAAATAACTAATTTTTCTTTTGTTTCACTATGAGTTGCAATACTTATAACTAGTGCTCTTGAGCCTTTGAAATGTTTCCATATAGTATAAGGTTTAACTTCTCTATTCATACATTTACCCTTTCTTATAAAAATATTATAACATACAAAAAAACTTAATAGTAAAAAAACTATTAAGTTATTTTCTTTTGAATTTTCTCGTAAAAGGATGATTTATAGTTTGCCAGCAATTTTCGGTATTTTGTTTATCTGGGCAATTTTCAAAACTACAATTATTAGGACAAATGTTTTCTGAATGGCCCACGCCAATATAGTCCATATAATCCACAGGGCATCCATTATTACCACCCAAAGTAGGATAAATACCCTTTTTAAAATCTTCATAAAATATTATCGAAGGTACTACATCTTCATCATCATAAGGTGAAAATATCTTAACAAAACTAAGTCCTGCAATAACCTTTTTTTCATAAAATGGGCTAATTTCAATTAACTTTTTTTCTTCGCCTACTTTTACTACTTTATAAAAAATGTCTTTTATTTTAATAATATTTTGCTCGATAACATAACCTTCTCCAAGGCAAGAACTACAAATATAACCATACTCACCATCAATAAAACTTATTCCACTTCCATTGCAACAACTACAAACACATTTTATACCATTTATTTTTTCAACACTCATAAAACCCTCCAAATTTCCGTTATACTATAACACATTTCTTTTACACTTGCAAATAATTAGAAAATATATTATTTTAATAAGTATAAGGTATATTATATTTAGAAAAGATGATAAAATTTGGAAAAATCATTGTATACTTTACAAAAAAGATTGACAGTGAATCTTTAATAAAAATATATGAAAAATTAGGTGTCGACTTAAAAGGAAATATTGGTATTAAAGTTTCTACGGGAGAAGATGGAAGCAAAGGTTATCTAAAAAAAGAATTAATTGCTCCCTTAGTTCAAAAATTAAATGGCACAATAATTGAGTGTAACACTGCCTACCCTGGAAAAAGACTAAATACTGAAGACCACTTAAAAGTTGCTGAAAAGCATGGTTTTACATCTTATGCAAAAGTTGACATTATGGATAACGAAGAAGAATTTAAAATACCCGTAAAAAATGGTAAGCATTTAGAATATGATATAGTTGGTTCTCATTTGCAAAACTATGATTCAATAATAAACCTTGCTCATGGTAAAGGACACGCAATGGGCGGATTTGGAGCAAACTTAAAAAACCAATCTATTGGTATTGCCTCAAGTGCTGGAAAAGCATATATTCATGGCTGTGGACAAACCTCTAAAATTCCTGATGCATGGAATGTAAAATATGAGCAAAAAGATTTTATCGAATCAATGGCTGAAGCCGCTAAAGCAGTTAGTGACTACATAAAAGATAATAATAAACAAATAGTTTATATTACTGTAATGAATGCAATTTCTGTTGATTGTGACTGTGATAAAAATCAAAAAGATCCAGTTATAAGTGATTTAGGAATTGTGGCATCACTAGATCCTGTAGCAAATGATCAAGCATTTATTGACATGATATGGGCATGTAAAGAAGATGGCGTAGAACTTATAAAAGAAAGAATAGATTCTCGTGAAGGAAGACACATTCTTTCATATGCTGAAAGTCTTGGCCTTGGAAGCACTTCTTACAACCTTGTTGAAATATAAAAATATATTATTTAAAAAAACTGAGAAATCACTAAATAATTTTTAGTAATAACTCAATTATATTGTATATATTATAAATAGCTTAAAAATGAATGAGCTATTTTTTATTAATAATAATTATTAAATAATTCTGGTTTTACACAACTTCATTAAGGATATTATTAATTTATCAATATATAATTCAAATTTTTATACTACATAATTAAAGAATATTTTATTGCATCTAACATATTTTATAGCACAATATTACTTACTATATCCTACTTTCTCCAAATGATTTCCCATTCCTTTCTGTTAAAAGAGAAAATTTCGTGTTCATTTTTTGAAAAATATACATATTGGAAGTTAGGTGCTTGAACTTTTCCAAAACATTTATCATTTTTTAACATCATGTCATAATTATATCTACTTATTTGAACTTTCCAACCAGTATTAATATTTCTCAGTCTTACAATCTGTGTACCCTTTTTATCTTCAAAAGCCTCTTTAATTGTAAAAATTCCTGATGGCACTTTTTCATAATTTATCTTATATCTTTTTTTATCCTTTATAATAATCACGTACTCGACTTTGCCAGTTTCCGAATATTTAATATCAATTATTTTATCAATAGTTTTTTTTAGAAGTTTTTCAAATCTATATTTACATCTATCTTTTTTTTCAGATAAATATGCACAATCATAGCAAATATTATTTGCATCAATAAAATGATTGACAGCAGGACACCAAGAATATGATTTTACACCAAAAAGTATGTCTTCAGGATAGAAAACTTGATCTGATAAATCATCTATAGAATATTTTCTCATACTTAGATTTCTATCAAAACTTCCATCATGAAGAAATTTTACTTCTATATATTTGTCAACAAAATCATAATCATGTAAATTATTATTTCCACCCGACAGAAATGTATCTGGTGAAATAGAAGATGTTTCATCAACATGATGAAGATAAGCATATTCTAGTAATTCATCATTAGTTAAACTTAATTCTTTATAATCGGGAATGGAACACCAGATATTATTAAATTCTTGCAAATAGACATCAACCATTTTAGAATCATATCCTCTAAGATTAATCAAACTATTATTCCATGAATAATTGCAATTATAGTACTCTTTAATATCTCCATTTAAAAATGCTGTCGTAGCATCAAAAATCCATATAACCTTATAACCTAATGAATTATAAAAAATATTTCTTTCCTTAAATTCATCGTATTTTATATGACTGTGTTGAAATTCGATAACCGTATTTTTTATAAAAACATCTGCTCTATGCTTTTCCTCTCCTTTTCTAAATACAACTTCTTGATTATCTATAGGAAACTGATTTTGCCATGAACTATGCCACTCAGACATATCATAATGCCAACCATCACAAGTTGAAGTAGATAAATGAGAAAAATGATGTATTTTAATGTTACCCCTTTTTATGCATAATTCTCCACCACAGGTTGGACAATAGTATTTTTCTTTACGGCTTGCATCGTCAACATGTATTCTAACTTTATTTTTATCATATGCAATAATCATAATATACCTCTTGGTAAAGTATTATAACACAATTATTATTCTATAAAAAACATATAGTTATTGTTCTTGCTTAATAAAATATATTCTATAATTACCTTTTTGCTGTATAAAAAGATAATATATTAAATACTAATTTCAAACCAATTGATGAAATTAGTAAAATTTCAAATCTAAATAAAATTCTTGTAAAAAATTAAACACATGATAGTGCTTTGAATTAAACGATAATAATCAAATTGAAAAAAGCAAACTATTAACATGCCCTAAATGTGGGAACAAATTATTATTAAAAGTGGCAAAATACGGAAAACATACCGGAGAAAAATTTTATGGTTGCTCTAATTATCCAAAGTGTAAATATATAAGAAAAATATAATATAAGAAGATTTATATCTACCTTTTTATTACAAAGTAAAAACCAGCTAATAAAGAGCTTGATAACAAAACACCACCAATAATGTCTGTAAGCCAGTGAACGCCAGAAAAAAGTCTTCCTATGGGAATTAAAAACATTAAAACAAGAGAAATAATACTAACAATTTTTAAAAAGTTATATTTCTTACATAAATTTTTATTGATAATAATAGCACTTCCGCATACACATAAACTTAATATGGTGTGAGATGATGGATAAGATGGTTCTAGCAAATAATTATTTGTTATTAGCAAAATAGGTCTATAGTTTATTATTACCTTTTCAAAGAATACGTAGAAAATTAAAACAATTATATAAAATGCTAGTAACTTATATAGATTTTTATCAACTTTTTTAAAACTTTTAGTTCTTACTAGTTCAATTAAGCCTATTAAACCATAAACTAAAACAATTAATAAAGAAATAATTCCTAATACTTCAGTTATTTTATAAAGAGCACGATTATATCCAATTAACATTTGAAAATGTCCATTTAAAAAAGCAAATCCTACCTTTGAATCATTTGGGCCAATACCTTTTACATCAACAATTTTTAAAAGAATTGTAAAAATTACAAATATTATAAATAATCCTATTGAAATTATTAAACTTTTACTTTTCTTCAAACTTACCACTTCCAATTATATATTAAGTTTAACTTAAAATAATCAATTAATCAATAAAAATTATGTTATAATAAAATAGTAAATTTAAGGTTTATTTAAGATAAAATAACTAATATATTTTAGGGTGGTGTTTTATGAACATTCTTATTATTGAAGATGAATTTAATTTAGCGGATGCTGTTGCAAGCATGCTCAAATCACAAAAATATTTGGTAAATATATGCACTGATGGAATAACAGGTGAAGACGAAGCTTTAACCGGAATGTATGATTTAATAATTTTAGACGTCATGTTACCACATAAAAACGGTTTTGATATTTTAAAAAATATTAAATTAAACAAAATTAAATCTAAAATAATTATGCTTACTGCTAAAAGTAATATTGGCGATAAGCTCGAAGGATTTAATGATGGTGCAAATGATTATTTAACCAAACCTTTTCACATGGAAGAACTTCTAGCAAGAGTAAATGTGCAATTAAGAAAAAATGACAATGGAACAAATTTAATTGAATATGGTGATATAACCTTAAACCTAGAAAAATTAATTTTAAAAAATAATAAAACAAATGATGAAATTAATATTATTGGTAAAGAATTTAACTTATTAGAACTACTTATAAATAACTCAAATAGTATTATTTCTAAAGAACAGATATTTAATAAGATATGGGGCTATGATAGTGACTCTGATATTAATAGTTTAGAGGTATATATGTCATTTTTAAGAAAAAAATTAAAATTAATAAATTCTAAAGTTAAAATTAAAGTTATACGAAATATGGGTTATAAATTGGAGTTGCAAAATGAAAAAATTAAAATCTAAAGTTTTTTTTACAATAAGTAGTATTTTAACAATATTTATATTTTCGGTGTTTATTTTTACAAATATTAATGCTTACAAAGAAAAAAAAGATAATATTGAAAATGTATTAAATAAAATGCTTGAATCCTCAAATAATAATTTGCTTGACCAAAACTATAAAAAAGTATTCATGGATTTTACTGTATATAACGTCATTCTTGATGAATCTGGAGCCTACAAAGAAACCGTTAGTCATACATTCGAAGATATAATTGACATAGTAAAAATTAAAAATATTGCTAATAAAATAATTAAAATGCATAACTCAAGTTATTATATAGGAAATCTTTATACTCATAAGTATGCTTATGCATTTACAAATTCAAATAGTTTAATAATAATGGACAATACACTTATAAAAAGTGATTTATTAAAAACACTTATAACTACTTTAATAATATTCATCATAATGGAAGCATTAGTAATAGCTCTTGCTTATACTCTAACAAATTGGATTACTGTACCAGTAAGTGAAAGTTTTGAAAGACAAAAAAGATTTATCGCAGATGCGTCACATGAACTTAAAACTCCCCTTACAGTTATTGGAGCAAGTTGTGATGCATATTTCAATGATAAAAATGAAAAATGGATTCATAATATTAAAAGTGAGTCAGAAAAAATGAACAAGCTTGTTATTGAATTACTAGATTTAGCATCATTAGACAGGGATAAAAGTATTGATATGAAAGAAGAAAATCTTTCTAAAATTACTGAAGGAGAAATTCTTACGTTTGAAAGTTTATTTTATGAAAAAAATATTAAATTAAAATATGACGTAAAGAAAAATATTAAATGTATTTGTAATATTGATATGATAAAAGAACTTCTTGGAATACTTATGGATAATGCAATAAAACACACTAAAGGAAAAGTTATTATTAATTTATATAAAACTGGCAAAGACATTGTTTTAGAGGTTAAAAATGATGGTGAAAAAATAAAAAAAGAAGATGAGAAAAAAATATTTGAAAGATTTTACAAAGTTGATGAATCAAGAAATCGAGATAGTAATAGATATGGACTAGGTCTTGCAATAGCAAAGGAAATTGTCTTAAAACATAATGGAATGATAACAGCAAGTTCAAAAAATGGATATACTATTTTCAAAGTAACATTAAGCCAAAAATAATTGGCTTTTTTTTAAGGTTTATTTAAGATAACAATCTTAAAATTATCATGTAAGGAGGAAAAGATGGAAAATAAAACAAAAAATATAGTTACAATAATTGGTTCATTTTTTATTGGAGTAATGCTTACAATCGTAACTTTTTATAACTACCCTACTTTGATAAATCAAAATAAAACAGTTTATGAAAAAAATGTTACAATTACTGATACTGGTTTGTCTGAGTCAGTTAGCAAAGTTTATAATAGTGTAGCAATTATTTCAAGTTATGTTAATGATGAGTTATATGCATCAGGAAGTGGCTTCATTTATAAAATTGATGGAAATGATACTTATATTATAACAAATCATCATGTTATCGAAAATGGTCAAACATTTAAAGTAACTTATTCAAATAACAAAACTATAGATGCAGTTTTAGTTGGTAGTGATGAGTATAATGACATTGCTGTATTAAAAGTTGCTACTGTAGATGGTTATAATGCAGTTACTATTGGAGAAAGTGATAAGGTAAATCCCGGAGATACAACATTTGTTTTAGGAACTCCACTTGATAGTACTTACTCATTTACTGTTACAAGAGGAATTATTTCTGGTAAAGAAAGACTTGTTGAAGTAAGTAGTTCTATTAATAATGATTTTGTTATAAATGTAATTCAAACTGATGCAGCAGTTAACTCTGGTAATAGTGGTGGTCCACTTTGTAATGCTAATGGTGAAGTTATAGGAGTTGTTAACGCTAAACTTTCCGGAACTGGAATCGAAGGTATGGGATTTGCTATTCCTATTGAAACTGCCACAAAAAAAGCTGATGAAATTATAAATAATAAAGTTACTGAATATCCATATATAGGTGTTTCAATTGCAAATGTTAGTAATTTAAAAAATTCATTTAAATATCAAAATATTACAGTGAGTAATGGTGTTTACATATTAAGTATTGAAAAAAACTCTCCTGCCTATGGCAAACTTGAAAATGGTGACATTATTGTTAAAGTAAATGATGTGGATGTAAGTAATATTGCCTACTTTAGATATGAGTTATATAAATGTAGCGTAAATGACGAAATTACTATTACTGTTTTACGTAACAATAAAGAAAAAGATATAAAAATTAAATTAACTGCAAAAAATAAAAATATTTAAGTTTCATTTAAGGCCTATGTTATATTATTAAATTGTGATAGAAAGGAGAATAAAATATAAGTTAAAAAAATAAATTAAAAAATAATAATAATTAATGATTTAAAATAATTTTTTCAAAAACTACTACTTTGAAAGGAGGTGGGATATGAAGATACAGATTATCGGGGAAAATTCAAGTAATCGTATGAAACTCTTAAAAAACCTTAATAAAGTCACTAAAAACTCCGATATTGATATTGACATTGTTGTCGTAGACGATGAAAAAAGTTTAGAAAAATATAGAAATGTCAATAAACCAATATTTATAATAAACGATAAAATAATCAGTAATGGAAAAATTTTAACCGATAGAGAAATTAAAAATTATGTTAAAATATTTGCGTAAGTAATTAAAATATATATAAATAAATCTCACAATTCAAGGTTATTAACGATGTAAGTAAGTTAATAACCTTTTTCTTTTAATCTATGTTATAATTATTTGGTTGGAAGGTGCATGTATGGGTAGTTATATAGATATTATTAAAACAGCGTTACTATTTTTTCCAGTAATAGCTTTTTTTATAAGTTTTCCTTTTATATTAATTGAATATCATAAATATGGTTCAATTTCTTTATTAAAAACAATTATTATTTATTCTTTTATTCTTTATTTGTTATGTGCTTATTTTTTAATAATTTTACCACTACCAAAATTTAGTGAGGTAAAGGCACTTACTACTCCAAAAATGCAGTTAATACCTTTTGAATTTATTATAGATTTTATTAAACATTCATCATTTAAAATAAATGACATTCATACTTATATTTCCGCTTTAAAAGAATCATATTTTTACGTTCCTTTATATAACATATTTTTAACTTTACCATTTGGAATGTATTTAAAATATTATTTTAAATGTAGTTTCAAAAAAACTGTATTTTTAACCTTTTGTTTAAGTTTATTTTTTGAATTAACTCAATTATCAGGTCTATATTTCATTTATCCACGTGGATATAGACTATTTGATGTTGACGACTTATTTTTAAATACTGTTGGTGGAACTCTTGGTTATTTAATAATGAAGCCATTATCTAAGCTTTTTCCTAAACGTGAAGATATAGATTATAAAGCTACAGAAAAAGGAAAAAATATCTCTGGTTTAAGAAAACTTACAACAATATGTTTAGATTTATTTCTATTAACATTGATTCAAATTGTATTTTATTTTTTTCTAAGAAATTACAAATATATTTTTTTAATTACAACTCCAATATATTATTTGATTTTACCACTATTTTTTAAAGGTCAAACTTTTGCAGAAAAATTTTTAAATATTCAAGTAGTAGATTATGAAAATAATTATAAAGTTATAAAAACTATATTAAGAAGGATTTTATTTTTTGCAATATACATTTTAATACCTATTATACTTTTTAAAATATATGGATTTATTCATATAAAAAACGAATTTATTTTAGGAGTACTTTTACTATTATGGGTGTTTATTTTTGAATTTTCGTCATTTATAAAATTTTTGTTCACTAAAAAAGAGTTGCCTTACGAAACTCTTAGCAAGACAAAGTTATTAAGTACAATCAAGCATAACCCAACATCAAATAATAATTAAAAAAACGCATGTTACCAAAAAAAGTCCATATTTATGGGCTTTTTTATTATTTAACACTTAAATAAGATAATAATATTAAATTTAGTACAGTAAGAATTATAATTAACCATTTTTTATAATTTACTTTCTCTTTGAAAATTATTTTTGCAAAAAGTATAGCTATAATAATAGAACAAGAACTTAAACTTGATATAATTACTACATTACCAGTTTTTAATGCCAGTCTTAATAAAATCATTGAAATAACCTCTAAAGATTCCATTATTAAAACTTCTTTTTTGCTTTTAAATTTCTTTAAATCAAGTAAATATAACTTATTAATTAATAAAAGAATTAAGACTATTGAAAATATACTTGTTATACCAGAATAAAATGTTATTGACATAGTATCGCTAATTTTATTTGTTACTATTTTATTTATAAATGTTGCACTTCCGTTTGAAAATAAATAACCAAATGCATAAATTGTTCCAAGACTTTTTTCTCTTCCCTTTTTATCATATGTTAATAAAATGTTTAAAAGTAAAATTATAAATACTAATATAATTTGAGAAAATTTAAGTCTTTCACTAGGCAAAAATATGCTTGAAAGTATAAGAACCCAGATAATTTTAGAGCGCATTATGACGGACACTTTTGACACATTACCATTTTTAAAAGCCATAACAGAAAAATAATAGCCTATCGAAGATAATAATGATACTGGCAAAACTAAAAAAAGATTCTTAAATGAAAATATAAAATCTTTATCTAAAAATATAAGACCTAAAATGGTCTCAAATATACCAAAAGTTAAACAACCAAATGCCCAAAATTTTAAATCATCTTTTTCTGAAGCACTCTTTTCAATAATGTCTAAAACACCACTTATAATAATTATTATAAAAACATATAAAAGCCACATAACCTACACCTTTATTAATATAACCCCAATTATAATAACAATACTAATAATTAGTTTAAAAATAAAATCTTTTTTATTTTTGTTTGTAAAATACTCATAAATTGTATTTGTTATCATTGATAAGGTAAGAAGCGGTGCTACTACAGAAACATTACCATATTCATATGCTTTTACCGAAGAAATTAACATCATACTCCATAAAAATGCAGATAAAATGAATTTTGGTTTATCATATAAACTAAATTCTTTAGAAAGCTTTTTAAAAGAATATTTACCAAATATAAAAATATATATTGAAGGAATAAAAACAGTCAAAACCGTATAAAAAGCAATATTAAAGTTGCTAGAAATATTAACATTTATAAGCATGGCAACTGCAAATAAAAAATTTGATATAAAGCACATTATAAAATATTTATTAAAAGAAATTTTACCATTATTGTAAGCAAGTAGAATGTTTGCAAAAATAATTATTATAGCGCCAAAAATTTTTTTAAATGCAAATGGTTCTTTTAAAAAGATAAAACCAAATATAACAAGAAAAACACTAGATAGTTGCTTTAACATAGAAAATGTTGAAGGATTAAGCCCATATCTTGCTTCGGTATTAAGTCTATCTGTAACAGCATAAATAATAGTTACGATAAAAATTGTTAAGTAAATGTTTTTATTTGTGGGTAATTTAAATTCAAAAAATGGTATTAAAAGACAAGCAAAAAACGCAGAAAAAAGTTCTAACAATATAGTTAAAGCTCCGGCATCTTTTGCATTACGATTTGCCTTTTTAAATTCTTGTGCAAAGAAAAGAGAAGCTATTAAATATAAAATAACCCAAAACATATAATTTTTTGTCATATCTACTCCATTATCATTATAATTCATTTTCATTCATTTACTTATAATATTTTTGATTATTTACAGTAAAATGAAAAAAGAACTAATTTAGTTCTCTTCCACCACACTCAACCACTGTAAATCCAACTCTTTTTTGACTAATTAGTTTTTGCTCTTTTACAATAATTTTTTCTTAATATAATATTTATAATTTGACAGCATACTCTAAATCTTTATCTTTTAAACATATATATCCACTTGGAGTTTTTGCCCAAATTGAATCATTATTAATAATCATATTTGCAGTAAAAATAGTTCCTTTTTTATATAACGCTCTTGAATTATCATTTTTATAAACACTATTTTCTTTTCCATTTCTAGTTAAATCCTTAACTTTTTTAACTGGATAATTTACACCAGGGCCAGTTCTTACATACATATTATAAAGCGTTTTGTAGTTGCCCACTGAATAAGAATTTTCAAGTTCAACTTTTACTTCACTAATTTTTTTGAATATATAATTTTTATTTTGCGGTTGATAATATGTATTTACAATTTTGGTATCATCGCTTATTACCATATATTTTGTAGGGTCTACAGAATTATTTAGTCCATTACCTCCGAGTTCATAGTGCCATGATGCATCAATACTATTTTTAGTATCATACACAGCTACTTCAAAATCCAAATGTGCTTTTACCCCTCCAGTAGTACCATCATTAAATAAAAAGTCATTTTCTTTAAATGTTTGTCCTACCTTATAATTTATTATTCCATTTGGATGAGTCATCATAACTACTGCATATCTTTTTTTACCATCAGCACAGACTACTTTATCATTTGATACTAACCATATTGTATAAGAGGCATTATTGCGCACAAATATTTTAGCAACATATCCTGAAAATGGCGCATATATTTCCTTATAACCATTTCTTGCACTAATATCTAAAGCTTTTCTTCTTTTATGAGAATAAGTATTCACACCAAACCCTTGAGTTAAGTAATAGCTTTTTTTAGGAAACTTTAGATATTCCATTTTCATCATCCTCCTTATGATTAAAATAATAAGTAAATACCATACCTATTAACATAGTAATAGTTTCTATAGGTATTTCTTTTCTAATAGCAAGATAAGTAAATACAAAGGTAGCCGCAAGAGAAATAATAGTCTTCACATTTGTAAGACAAAATAATAATCTTTTCATTTTCTTCCTTTCTAAAATAATATATGAACAATTAAAATATGCAAGTAATTAAAACATATCAAATAATGTAAAAAATTGATAAAACATTTCTATTTTACAAAAAATAATATATAATATTATGTGAATATAGGAGTGAAAATGTTTTTATTTAAATTAGAAAGAAAATTAAAATCATATTCCAGATGGAATAAATGCTATACAAAAGAAGAAAGAAAAATGAAAGCCAAAGATGAAACAATTTATGATTGCTTCTATAATTATGCAAGTAAACATCCAAAAGATATAGCACTTAATTATTATAACAGAAAGTTTACTTATGAAGACGTTTTAAAAAAAATAGATAAAACTGCCAACGCTTTAAATGCCTTAAGAGTTGAAAAGCTTGATATAATAACCTTGTGTTTACCTAATATACCGGAAGCTGTAATACTTTTTTATGCTATTAATAAAATTGGTGCTGTAAGTAATATGGTACATCCTTTATCAAGTGAAGAAGAAATTAAAAACATATTAATAAATAATGAAAGTAGAATTGTTATCGTAGTAGATGCATCTTATGACAAAGTAAATAATATAACAGATGGCACTAAAGTTGATAAATTAATTGGAGTTTCACCTTCAAGATCATTACCTTTAATGCTTAAAATTGGTTATAAAATTAAAATGTTAAAAAAATACACTAAACCATGTAAAGAAATATTTTTAAGTTATAATAAATTTTTGAGTTATAGCAAACCATTTGAATACAAAAAGAAATTTGAAGTTATCGATAAACCTGCAGTTATTTTACAAAGTGGAGGAACTACTGGAGTAAGTAAAGGAATAGTTTTATCTAATGGTAATTTCAATAGTTTAACAGTACAAGAAATTATAATGCTTAAAAAACTTGAAAGAGGCGATAAGATACTTGCAATTATGCCTGTTTTTCACGGATTTGGATTAGCACTTAGTATAAACTCTATGTTATGCTTAGGTCGTGAAGTAATTCTTATTCCAACCTTTAAAGCCACTGAATTTAACAAAATAATCGAAAAATATAAGCCTCAGATGATAATTGGAGTTCCAACGCTTTATGAAGCCTTATTAAATTCTGAAGTTAAAGACCTATCATTTGTAAAATATGCTGTAGTTGGTGGCGATAGTTTATCTGCTAACTTAGAAATAAGAATTAATGAGTTTTTCAAAAAACACAATTCTAGAGTTGAAATTAGTCAGGGATACGGTATGACGGAATGTTTGGCTGGTGCAGTTGCCAACTTTGACTATCATTACAAAGTCGGTAGCATTGGAATACCTGGACCAGGAAATGATATAAAAATCGTTAAACCTTATACTCAAACAGAATTAAGAAATAATGAAGAAGGAGAAATATGCATTTCTGCACCTACTGTTATGCTTGGATATCTTAATAATGAAGAAGAAACAAATAAAACATTGCAAATTCATAAAGATGGATATACTTGGCTTCATACTGGAGATCTTGGCTACATAGATAACGACGGATTAATATTTTATACTCAAAGATTAAAAAGAATGATAATTTCATCAGGTTATAATGTATATCCTAAACATGTAGAAGAGGTAATAGAATCACATGATGCAGTATTAACATGTTCTGTCGTTGGAATACCTCATCCATACAAAGTTGAAGTTCCTAAAGCCTGCATAGTACTTAAGAATGATGTTATAGATACTCCAATACTTCGAATGAACATAAAAAAGTATGTAGAAAAAAGGCTTGCAAAGTATGAGTGGCCATATAAATATGACTTTAGAAAATCTCTTCCTAAAACAAAAATGGGAAAAATAGATTTTAAAAAACTTCAAGCTGAAGAAAATCAAAAGACTTCACAATAATAAAATGTGAGGTTTTTTTTATAAATAAAAAAGTGCAATTTTCATGCACTTAAACTCTAGTAAGTCTTGATTTACCATCTTCGTAAAGTGGTTTATGAATAGAATTTTTAATTTTACTATAAAATTCTAATTCATTTTTCAATAGATAATCTGTATATAATACAAAGTATTTATTTTTTAATTGATAAATAAACGCTATTCTGCCTTTTCCTTCCTCGAATGTTGAAAGCGATTTTATTACCATAAAGTCATATCCATCAATAGCTTCTTTCTTATCACTAACAACCTTAAATCCATTTAAAGCTAAATCATTTTTTACAAGGTCAGTAAACTCTGTCATAGATTTATTTGATTCTTTTAAATAACCTTCAATATACTCTTTATTTTCTAGACTTCTTGCAGAAAATAAATAAACACTATTTCTAAAATAACTATGTGATTGATAATATTCCCTAAACATAGTTTTAGGAAATTTGATTGATATATTAAATTTAGTTAGATAAACATTATTTTCATCATTAGGAATACGACTTGTTTTAAATTTAACATCATTTTTTAATAATGTTTTATAAAATTTATGAAAATTTTCCGAATTAAATGAAACATCAAATGTTTTATTTTTACCAACTTTTACAACAACTTTAGCATTTGGATAATACATTACTTGTTGAAATTTTGATATCTTAGTATTAAGTTCCTTTCTAAATAGTCTTAATACTTTAACGTCATCACCATTTACTGTTACACATTTATATTTACATAAAGCATATATAACAAGTAAAATGCACTCAATAACAAGTAAGGAATAACTAATAACTAACTTTAAATTAATAGAAAAATAAATACAAAATAATGCCACAGTTATCGTAGCCATAAAAACTATAGTTCCAATCCATTTTTGATAGTAAACATTATAGTTTTCATTATCGTTTTTTGCAAATACAAATTCAGGTTTTAAAAATAAAATAATTGTATTGAATATAACAAAAAATACAGCGCAAACAATACATATAACACTTTTAACAAGTAAACTCATAATTCACCTACTTAAGAGTAATTATTGCACAAACATCATTGGTGTTACATACTTTTTTTGATTGATTTAGTTTTATTTCAGTTTCAGAACCATTATTACTACGAACAACTATTTTATTTCCCTCAGTAGCAATAATGTCTGCATCAATCTTGTCTATTTTATAGCCAACGCTAATTTTATCAAGTTCTGTTGCTTCTTCATTTATTTCAATAATAAGTTTCGTATAACCTTCCTCTTTTTTATGTGATTTTGCATAAAAAGAAATACCTACTATAACAATTAATATTGCAACAGCTATAGGAATAATTTTTTTAGTTTCCATCTACGTCTCACCCTTCTATTATAATTATAGGGTAAAAAGGAAAAATAGTAAAGTAAAAAACGAATCTTTTTTCTAAGATTCGTAATCATATATGCCATGAATTTTTTCTAAATCAGAATTTGAAAGACTACTTACAACCCAACCATCCGAAGTATTTACTACATAAAAATCAATTGTATATTCGACCTGTTCGTTAGTTTCTTTCATTTTATTTAATTTATAAGTTATAAATTTTTCAGCATTATATTTTCTATTATTATCTTCGAATTCTTTTGGATTATTTGCGAGATAATTTGTAGCTTCTTTTTGAGCTTTATAAAGATCATAAACTTTTATTTTTACTCCTATAGTGGCTTCATCTCCATTATACTCTTCATTTACAATCTCATATGTTAAATCTGTATATTGTTTTTTAAATATATCTGCATATTTTTTTGAGTTTTCTTCTGATAAATTTTCTTTATCTATAATTTCTTGCATATCAGTTAAAACTTTAGGTTCTAAATTTTTGTAACTATCTAAATATTTTTTAACAGAATCCGTAGCAGTTTTAGAACATCCAGATATACTAACTAGCACAATAAGAAGTAATATAAAACTTAAAATTTTTTTCATCTTTTCACCATTAATATTATTACCAAATTTTAATTATTTATACTACCTTATAATGTGATGATATTAAATTATATATTTTTATTTCATTATTGGTAATGTCTTTATTAAGCATACTTTTCATAGCATTTATTATATTATCAATAGACTCATCTTCCTTATTAAACCATTCATAATATATATATCTTAACTTTTCAACATTATTACTTTTGTATAAATTATCAAGTTCCTCATTTATAACTTTTTTAATGTGTTCTTCACATCTTAGTTTTTTATTAACTTCATCTTTTGAAATAATTTGATATTTTAGATCTATTTTAGTTAAATATTTTGTTAAATTAAATATCTTTTCCTCATCATTTAATGATATACTACTTTTTAATTTACTAATACCATTAACATCGAATAAAACAGCAACTAATTCAATTCCGTCTGAAAAAATAATTGGTTCTTTTTTTAATAATGTCTTATCAATTGATACTTTATTATTTTTCAAATCACCTAACACTTTACTGTTAACTTTATAAACGTAAGAATTTTTTATAAGTTTTATTTTATCATTTTTTAACCATTCATAAAATGGGTAAAAAATATCTAAAAAGTTTAAATAAATATCATTTATAATCATAAAATTTTCCCCTTTCATAAATATATATTAATAAAATTATTCCTATAAAAAATATATTGCATTCACATCGCATAATAATAAAATAAACAAATTTCCAAAAACTATACCCAATAACAAATAAGTTTAGATTAATTATAATAAATAGTAGGCCTATAGAAATAAGCATTATTGAAAATATATATAATAGTAAATATTTCATAATAAAATTTTATTATTATTTATATAATTTAATGAGGGATAAAAATGGATTTAATAAAATATATCATAATTGCTATAATTCAGGGAATAACTGAACCACTACCAGTATCTTCATCTGGTCATATGTATTTATTTAAAAAAATATTTAATACAAACATGTTTAATGATTTAAATTTTGAAATTATTTGTAATTTTGGCTCTTTTTTAGCAATATTCTTTTTATTTAGAAAAGATGTTATAAAACTTTTAAAAGACTTTTGTATTTATATTTTTAACAAAAATAAACGTAAAGAAACTAAAAAAAATTTTTTATATTGTTTATATATAATTATAAGTACAATTCCTGTTACTATAAGTGGTTTTCTTTTAAAAGGGTTCATTGAGAAAAAACTCGCAGACGTAAAAATACTGGGTTTTGCCTTTTTACTAACTGCACTTAGTCTTTATATAGTAAGAAATATTAAAGGAAATAAAAATGATAATGACATTACTTTAAAAGATGCTATTGTTATTGGCTTATTTCAAATGTTTACAATTTTGCCAGGAATTTCAAGAAGTGGTACAGTTCTTGTTGCATGTTTAATAAGAAAACTAAAAATTGATGCTGCCTTAAAATACACTTTTATGTTATATTTTCCGGTAAGCATCGGTGCTATGATACTTGGAATAAACGATTTAGTTAATATTCCTAATTTTAGCCTATTTTTAACTCCGTATTTGATAGGAATGTGTATATCATTAATAATTACACTACTTTCATATAAATGGCTTAATAATCTAGTTAAAAATGGCAAATTAATATATTTTGCATATTATGTAATTTTTTTAGCAGCATTTATTTTTATTTATTTTAGATAAAAAAAATACGTATTAAAACGTATTATTTCTTTTTGGGTTTATCTTCGATTGAAGTAGCAAGTTTTCTTAATGCCTCAGCAGCAGAATTTCTAACTTCTTTAGCAGCTTTTTCAACTGTTGGAGTTGCTTTTTCAGCTGCAAGTTTAACTAATTCAGTTGCCTTATCTTTTATTTCTGTTGCCTTTTTAATTGCAAGTTCTTTTGCAGTTTCTTTATCTAAAGCACGAATTTCGTTTTGTAGTTCTGTAATTTTTTCTGTAATATTTTCTTTTACCTCTTCTGCATCTAAATCTTTAACTTTGTTTAAAAGTTCATTACATTTGTCCATTAAATCTTTTCTAGTTTCTTTACCAGATTTTGGAGCAAGTAACATACCAAGGCCAATACCAAGCCCAGCTCCTAATAAAAATTTTCCTTTTTTACTCATCTTCCTCTTCCTTCCTTTCTTTACCATTTAAAAATAGTTTGCTAAATATACCTGTGAAAAAATCTGTTACCCTATCAATAATTCTATTAAATTTAAATGATGTCATATTTATTACATCAAATATGGGATTTAAAGAATTAACTTTTTTGTCAACACTATCAATTATACTTTCTACTTTTGTAATAGCACCAATTAATTTAATTCCTAAAACTATTCCAATTACAAGAAGTACAATCAATAATAAGTATATGACAATTGGTAAAAATTTAATCAAAAACTCCATTTTTTATTCTCCTTCCTTTGAATCATACATAGAATCAATTAAATCGAATAAATCACTTTCAAGTGTATCTTCAGATGATGATACTTTTGGGATTTCTTTAGTTGTTTCATCATTATCCTTTTTATGTTCTATTTTTTCTTCAACATCATTTAACTCATTTTCTAAATCACTGTCAATATCTACCACAACATCAGAAGTATCCTCTAAAAGTTCATCGATAGTCTTTACCTTTTCAGCTTTTTCTGTTGGTTTAGAAATAGTAACTGTTTCACTTTGATCATAATAAGAACTTACAACTGGTTTTTCTTTGACTTCTCCAAAAGCTTTATCTCTTACTTTTTGCACATCAACTTTGTCACGTTCAAGTTTTTCTATATCTTCCTTTTTATAATCTCTATCAAGAACACCATATACTGGAGATATTATTGGAGAAGGTTTAAACTTCTTCCTTTCTATAGTTTCTGCAGATTCTATTTTTTCATACCTGCCATAATCTGTCCTTTTTTCTACTTTCTTTTTTCTTTCATATTCTAAAACATTACTATATCTTGAAGCAGGCCTTTGAACAGGTTTTGGCTCAACACTTTTCGGAGCTTGTGGTTTAACACTATCAAATTCTTCCTCATCAAAATCAAGAAACGGATAAGAGTTACTAGTAAATACTTCTTTTTCACTAGTTACTGCTTTCTTTTCTTCTTTTACTGGTTCAGCTACTTTTTGAATAGGTTTTTGGACAACAGTTTCCTCTTTCTTAGGCGTTTCATTACGCATTTCCGGAGTTATTTTAATTTGTTGTGTTTCTTCTTCTTCATCAAATAGAATGTCTTTAACTTTTTTAAATAAACCCATATTTATCACCTTTCTAATTAATCATGTCAGCATCTTTGTTTTTTTCAATTGTTTCATCATTATTATCATCATTGATAATATCTAAATAATTACTATCTTTACTTGTAGGATTAAAAATATTATAAGTTTCTTCTTTGAAATTATAAGATTTATTACTTACAAGTGATTCTACCGTCATATCATTATATTCTAGGTCTTTTAAGATAGTTACACAGTTAAACAATGTTAGATTAATATCATCATAATCTACCATTACTTCTATTTTAGCATAATTATACATAATTTCAATCAAATATTGGTTATTTTCTTTCAAATTAATTTCAACATAACCAGTTTTACCATCATAATCAATTCTCTTTGAATAAAAACAGGTTTTACATATTTCGTAATCACTTTTAGTTTTTGAATGATAATTAATAATATCCACATATAAATAATAATTGTAATTTTCATCAACTAAAACTGAATTATAATTATCATAACTTGCTTGACTCATATAATTTGGCATATTAAACTTATATGCACTGTTAATCGTATTCTGATAATTATTTTTTTGTGCAAGTTCATTTATTATATCATCATATGAAAGTTTATTAACGTTACTGCATCCAGTAATAAAAAATATAGTGGCTAATAAACTTATCATTATTTTCTTTTTCATAACTTCATCCTTACTTTTATATTATACCATTAATTTTTTTCTACTTCTAGATACTTTATTTTAACACCTAAATTTGAAAATTTTTCTTCATATTCAGTCATAGGACTATTTTCTATATTGTCATTATGTAAATCTAAAGATTCTTTTACAATAAGATAACCATAATCTAAAAGACTTTCTTTTGAAAAAGCATAAAAATCATCATTATCAGTTTTAAGCACTATACGGCATTTACCAGAAAAGAGTTTATCATATAATTTCAAAAATTCTAAAGAAGTAAGTCTTCTTTTGGTGTTCCTTTTTTTAGGCCAAGGATCAGAAAAATTCAAATAAATAGTGTTTATTTTGCCATATAAATATTCCGGAGCATTTTTTACATCAACATTTAATAATCTTATATTGTTAAGCTCTAATTCGTTAATTTTTTTTATTGCACTGCATATAACTGATGAATATTTTTCAATTCCAATAAAGTTTTCATTTGGATTATTAAGGGCCATTTGACTTAAAAAGTTACCTTTTCCCATACCAATTTCCAAATTAATTAATTTATCATTATTAAATAAACTTTCATCTAAAAAATAATTACAACTAGATAAAATATCATCCATATTCTTTGGATTTCTCATTCTCATAATAATACACTTCACTTTCTTTTGCATATAGTATTATTAGAAAGGAAGACTCTATGAAGAAAAATAGAAATTCATTTTTTAATGATAATCCTTATCAAAATCAAATGATAAATCCAAATATGCCTAATTATAATATGGGAATGCCTAATCAAATGATGATGCCAAACTTTCAAGATATTGAAGAAAGGCTAGCAAAAATTGAGCGCCAACTCATAAGATTAGACAAAAGAATTTCAACATTAGAATCAAATACTATAACTACCGATGATTTTGAAACATCGTCTAATAACATGTATATGCTTTAATTATAAATTATCATAGCGCTAAAACAATATATTTGCTCTTCACCACATACTGCAATAGCAACTTGAAACTTAATATCTATTATATCATAGTTTCCTTCAGATAAAAAAAGATTTATACTTCCCTCTAAATCTTTCTCATGACTTTCATCAAAAACTTTAACTTTCATAACATCACCATAAATATAATAAAGATAATTAATGAAAAATTTTGTCAAAAAAAGTAATTAATTATCTTTTTTTTCCATATATTTTGGAACTTTCGAGTCAAGTATAATAACTTTTTTTGTAACTGGATGAATAAACTCTAGTCTATTTGCATGCAAACACAAATTTCTCATACCATCTTTTTTAACATATTTTCGATCACCTAAAATAGGATGATTTATTGAACTTAAAGCAACTCTTATTTGATTTTTCTTGCCAGTTAAAATATTTATACTTAATAAAGAAATATTATTATATTCGTTTATTACTTCATACTCAGTTATAGCATAATCTTTAGTTTTTTCTTTGCTATTATACACATATAAAGTTTTTGTTTCCTTTAAATAGTTTTTAATTGTTCCTTTTTTATTTTTTAAAATTCCATGAACTAAAGCTAAATAATTTCTTTTTACATCTGTCCAATTATTTTGCATAATCTTTTTCACTTTTTCACTTTTAGCAAAAATAACAATACCTGATGTGTCTTTATCAAGTCTATGAATTATAAAAACTTTGTTATTCTTCTTCCTTAAATATTCTCTAACTTCATGGTACAAAGTTTTTTCTTTTTCTTTATCATTGGCAATTGTTAATAAACCACTTTTTTTATTAACAGCTACCAAAAATTTATCCTCATATAAAATATCTAATTTTTCTTTTTTCATATTATCTTATTATAGCATAAAAACTTACAAGTTTAATAAAGACTTAGCATATTTGTCATATTCTGTTAAATTATCATTATTATTTTCTAAATATTTTTTATAGTTATCTATAAAATCATTTGCACTCTCAAAATCATAATTAAATCCTTCATTTATTTCTGTACATAGTAAGGCTTCAATATAACTTCTTAATCCTTTGGAGGCATTACTTTCGATCAAATCTTTAATCGCATATTCAAAAGTTTCTTTGGGATTTGCAAGTAATTTTTCATATTCTTCTTTACTTGCGTTAACATAATCATATGGGTTTGACGATGTCTGTGGACCATTATTTACAATATAATCAAGCATACTTGACACATCAAAACTTACATTTTTTGCCTTTTCAAATTTTACATACTTTGAATTTAAAACCGCTTTTTTAAACCATTTTTGTTCTTCTTTAGTGTTATTTAAAAGGCCTACAACAATAATGTTTTCGTCTTCATTAACATAATTATATACATAAGGATTTCCTATATATTGAGGATTCCATGTAAAGTATTCATTAATTGAGCTGTTTAAACTATTTATGTTTTTTGAACTTTTTTGAATGCAACCAGTGCCTCCAAAAATAATAAATAAACTTATTAATATAATTAAAATTTTTCTTTTCATTTGACCTCTATAATAATACTAGCATAATAATTTCATCAAAAAAAGGGCCAATTAGCCCTTAATTACAATGTTTACAATTTTATTTTGTATAACAATAATTTTTATTATTTCTTTGTTTTCTATAAATTTTTTAACATTTTCAATTTCTAGTGCCTTTGCCTTTGCTTCTTCTTGAGATATATTTACAGGCACGATGATTTTTCCTCTTATTTTGCCATTTACCTGAACAACTAAAGTAACCTCATTATCTTTAATCTTGGATTCATCACAAACTGGCCATTTTTGATTTACTAAAGGAGTATTACCTAAACTTTCATTTAACTCTTCAGTTATATGTGGTGCTATTGGATTTAATAATGTTAATAGTAATGTATAATCATCCTTTGTAATTTCTTTGTTATCATAATAAGCATTTGTCAAAATCATAAGTTGTGATACTGCTGTATTATAATTCATGTTATCTAAATCATAAGTGATTTTTTTAATAGATTGATTAATGACTTTTTCAAGGCTGTTTGTATAGCCATTTTTATCATTTACTAAATCTTTTAATCTTATAACTTTATCAATAAATCTTTTACATCCCTTTAATGAATCTGTACTCCATGGAGCATCTTGTTCATAGTCTCCCATAAACATTTCATATAGTCTTAAAGTATCAGCACCATATTCATTTACTATAGAATCAGGATTTATTACATTACCTTTACTTTTACTCATTTTTTCATTGTTAGAACCAAGTACCATACCATGACTTACTCTTTTATAAATCATTTCTTTATTAGGTACAAGTCCTATATTATATAAAAATTGTACCCAGAATCTTGCGTATAGCAAATGTCTTGCAGTATGCTCCATTCCACCATTATACCAATCAACTTTTTGCCAATACTTCATAGCGTCCATTGAAGCAAATTCTTTGTCATTATGTGGGTCCATAAATCTTAAGAAATACCAACTAGAGCCGGCCCAATTTGGCATTGTATCAGTTTCTCTTTTAGCATCTGCACCACAATTTGGACATTTACAATTTACCCAATCAGTAATTTTTGCAAGTGGACTTTCACCATCATCAGTAGGCTCATATTCTGCAACGTCTGGAAGTAAAAGCGGAAGTTCATTATAAGGGACTTTAACATAACCACATTTTGGGCAATTAATCATAGGAATTGGTTCTCCCCAAAATCTTTGTCTTGAGAAAATCCAATCACGCATTTTATAATTATTTACTACTTTAGCTTTGCCCATGTCTTCAAGCATTTGTGTAATAGCAATTTTTGCTTCCTTAACAGTTAATCCAGTAAATTTATCAGAATTTATTAACTTAGAATTATTTACTAAATATTCATCTTTTTCATATGCTGACAAGCTAGTATCTTTACCATCAATAACTTGTATCATTTCAATATTATGTGCTTTGGCATATTCAAAGTCTCTTTGATCATGGCTAGGAACTGCCATTACTGCTCCTGTTCCATAAGAACCTAATACAAAATCTCCAATAAATACAGGAACTTTTTTACTATTAACAGGATTTATTGCTTCGATACCTTTTAAAATACAGCCAGTTTTTCCTTTATTTAATTCAGTTCTATCCATATCAGATTTTTTAGCTGTTTCAGCAATATAATTAAGTACTTCTTCTTTATTTTCTACTCTAGGAAGTAATTCTTTAATTAGTTTGCCATCTGGGGCAATTACAAAAAAAGTTACGCCATAAATAGTTTCAATACATGTAGTGAAAATAGAAAAATTTCCACCACCAACAATATCAATATTTACTTCAACGCCAGTACTTTTACCAATCCAGTTTATTTGTCCTAGTTTAACTCTATCTGCAAAAGCTGTATCATCTAACCCTTTTAATAAGTCTTCTGCATACTTACTCATTCGAAGCATCCATTGTCTTTTTTCCTTCTGAACTACATGACTTCCACATCTTTCACAAACTCCCCCTGCTGCATCTTCATTAGAAAGAACAGTTTTACAATTTGGACACCAATTAACTGGCACAGTGGCTTTATATGCCATATCATGTTCATAAAATTTTAAGAATTGCCATTGTGTCCATTTATAATACTCTGGATCTGTTGTTGAAAATTCTCTTGACCAATCAAAAGAAAATCCTAGTCTTTGCATTTGGCCTTTAAAGTTATGAATATTTTCTTTAACTGCATCTTTTGGATGAATATGGTTTTTTATAGCATATTGTTCTGCGGGTGCACCAAAAGCGTCCCATCCCATAGGATACAAAACATTATAGCCCTGCATTCTTTTCATTCTTGCTTTAGCATCTTGCGCTGTATAACTTCTTACATGGCCAACATGTAACCCAGCACCTGATGGATATGGAAATTCAACTAAGATATAATATGGAGTTTTTTCACTACCATTTATAGCTTTAAAACATTCATTCTTTTCCCAATAATTTTGCCATTTTTTTTCTATTTCTGAAAACTCACTCATTTTAAACCTTCTTTCTTACTAATATATCTTCCTAATAATTCATAAATTGAATATATTAACGCAAATAATAATATAAATCCAATTAACAGTTGAATTGCAAATGGAAGTGGAATCAGTTCAATTATAATCACTACCAATGACATTATAAATGAATCCACTAAAGAATAAATTAATACCATTTTTTTTGTTAATAAAACATTTTTATCTATTTTAAATTTGTTAGATAAATATTTAACAGGAAATAAAAATTTTTCTTTATTTTTTCTAGTTCTTTTTTTATTTAAAACCTGAATCATTTTAAATGTATAATAAAAATATAACAATATAAATAATATTATAAATAATATAATTCCGAAAATCAAAACTTTATTCATTAGTCCTCCAATAAAAAAAGGTGTATACCCAAAGGGTGCATAATGCACGGTACCACCTTTATATTTAACTTTATAATTGATACGGAAATTACCCCACTTGCATCCAAAAGTAAGTTCATAAATTCTTTTTGTTAATTTACACCAACCATTAACTCTCTTTGAAAAAATTATTTACTACTACTCTTTTTTCTCTTGCTAATCAGATTATACAATATTATTTATTAAATATCAATTAAATAATCGTATAATTTCATAAACATTCGTATAAATCTTGGTTCTAATCCTTTATTACGAAGTTTTTTTATTGCAATTCTTTTTTTCTTTATATCCATGTTACTAAATACAATTTTATATAAATCTTCTTTTAATCTCGTTTTAATTTTTAAATCTGTAATAATAGAATTTATATCTTCATTAATAATTCTTGCAGCGTCAATTTCAATATCTTTTCCACTACAATTAATTGTTAATTGTTTAGTAGTATCAACTCCACTTACGCTAACAATAAAATCTTGATCTTTTACTTCAGTTTTAATGCTACTTTCATCATACTTTTCGCCATTAATAAACACCTCAATTTTAGAAGCCTCTTTAGTATTTCTAAAGATAATATTATAGTCTCTATTTGATGGAATAATTGCAGTTTTCCCCTCTAAAGGACGGATTACTACTGAATAATTATTTTGCATATAATTATAATCGATTGCAGTAATAACATAGTATCCCTGCTCATAAAGTCTTGTTATTCCGTCATCTTCGTACATATTATATGTATTACTATGTCCTGGAAATATATGAATGTCAAGTTTTTCTGGATTACCAGTAAAATTATAGTTCGTAGTTATATTTGAAAGTGGAATAATTGCACCAGCTTTAACAAAAACAGGATAATCTTCATCTTTATGAAAAGTTACATACCTTTTGTTACCAACAAATTTTTTGCCAGATCTAAAATCATACCAAATTCCTTTAGGTAAAAATGTTCTTTGAATAGCCCTATTCATAACTAAATCTTTTGGAGAAGTTATTGGGCAAACAAATAATTCACTTCCAAAATAATATTCATTTTTATATTCGGGCTCATCATAAAGTTCTGGATAATTATAATAAAGAGGTTGAATAAGAGGCATTCCCTTATTTGCATAAAGATAATTTTCAGTGTATAAATATGGAATTAATTTATGTCTTAACTGCGTATAATATTTAACTATATTATAGGTTTTAAAATCCCATAACCATGGTTCACGTTTATAATATATACCTCTTTTAGCGCTAAATCTAAATATTGGACTAAATGTACCTAATTGAACATATCTCATATATAGTTCAGCATCTTCGACTCCATCTTTGAATCCACCAATATCATGACTCCACCAAGAAAGTCCCATATTACTTGAACTAGCATTGAAAAATGGTAAAAACTTAAGTGTCGTCCAACTTACTATAGTTTGACCAGAATAAAGTACACCATTTCTGTGAGCTGCTACGCCTGTATTTCTTGCAAGAAGCATTGGTCTTTTATACTCATTTTGTTTAAAATCACGTATATGATAATAAGTTAGTGCTCTTAAAGATTTTACATCTTTTTTGTAATCAATCCAGTAAAAATCAATGTCCAATTTTGTCAAAGGATTAATTAATTTTTCAAAATATAAAATTATAAACATTTTATCAAATGCAAGAAATGGAATTGTTTCTTTGTTTTTATAATTAAGTTCATCTGCAAACTCTTCATAAGCTGGTTCTACATTTTTTATACCTTCAATAGGATCTAATTCTAAGCCAAGTCTTACACCTCTATCATGTAAATATGTTGTAAGTTTATTTGGTGCTGGAAAAAGCTCTTTATTAAATGTAAAACCAGTTTTATCAAGTAGCATATTATCTTTATTTTTTATATGCCAAAATTCATTTAATAATAGTACTGATAAAGGTATTTCATTATTTGCAAATGAAGATAGTAATAATTTAACATTATCCATTGAATAAATAATATCTCTATTCCACCATATACCAAAAGCATATCTAGGAAGTAAAGTTGGATAACCAGTTAACGTAAAATAATCTTTTAAACATAACCCAAAATCTCTTTTGTACATAAATAAATATAAATCAATGTTATTTTCTGTACTTTTACTAAGAATACCAAGTTCATTTGTAACAAGCGGGTTTGAATCATCTACTACGACAAAGCCATCGGTAGAATATAGCCCTTTATCTAATTTAAATAATCCACCTTTATAATCATCTAAACTAAATGCTGAACCTAAAAAATTTCTTGCTTCTGGATGACCATAATACCATACTTTATCAGTATTTAGTAGTTTAACTTTTAGATTGGTATCCGGAGCAAATGATGGGCCTTTAAAGGGTTTTTCCTTCATATATTGTAAAGAAAAATATTTTGTAGTAATAACCATATACTTTTCATCTTCTTCGAAAGTATAACTAGGTACACTAAAATTTCTATTTTGAACTAAATCAGTTAATTTATCATTGAAACTTCCTGTTACTGAATATTCTAGTCTAATAAGCCTATCCGTAAGTACAGTTATACGATAAAAATCTCCTTTGTGTACTGCTTGAGTCTGAGATAAACCCTCTTTTTCATTTACTTCAAAATGTTTTCCAAAACTTGCCATAGACAACCCTTCCTATCATATAAATGATATCATATCTTTTAGTTTCATTCAATTATTAATTCTTCCATATCTTCTTTAATTAATAAGTTATTGTTATTAATATTTTTTAGATTAATTTTAGCATTTTTGCCCATATGAGATGGAATAATTTTAAGATTAGGAAATTTTTCTAAAAGCATTTTTATATTATCTACACCTATATGTGAATCATTACCAGTAATGTTTGTACAATCACAAATTAAATAGTCTGCATTTTTTATATTATTAAGTAAACCTTCACATAAACTACTATCCCCTGAAAAAACAACTACGTTATTTCCAGTTTGAACTTTATATCCATAACATGGATACATATGTCCATGACTTACCTTAAATCTATTTATTAAAATATTATCAATTTTATAACTCTTTTTATTATTTAAAAAGATAATTAATTTGCTCATTCTAATTTTATATGCCATACCTGGAAATGCGAGTTTTAAAAGTTTTAATACTTTTCTTTTATCTTTTAAATCAAAAACTACATTTAGTTTTTTTCTTCGCTGATAACAATCTAAAAATATAAATGGCAAATCAAAATAATGGTCTCCATGAGTGTGAGTTAAAAATATATAATCTAAATTTAAGTTTAAATCTTTTCTTTTTAAAACCTTTGTAGTTCCATTAGGAAAATCAATCATAATTTTATTATTAATTAAATAACTTGCACTATTATCATTTGATATCATTGAGCCAGTACCAATAAATTTTATTACCATAATACCTACTTTCAAATTAATAGTATAATTTTTAAAAGAATAAGTCAACTTTATATATTAATAAGGAAAAATTTGGTATAATATTTATGAGGTTTGATATGAAAATAGTAGATAATATTACAGAAAAAGAATATAAAAATTTTTTTAATAAATCAAAATATAACCATTTTTTACAAAGTTATGAATGGGGAGAATCATCAAAAGGTAAAGGTCTAAAACCAATTTATTTAGGCTTAAAAGATGATAATAATAAACTTTTAGCAGTATGCTTAGCATTTGAAAAAGATATGCCCCTTAATTTAAAGTATTATTATGCTCCAAGAGGACCAGTAATTGACTATGAAAACAAAAGTCTTCTAAAAGATTTTACAATTGCTTTAAAAAAATATTTAAAGAAAAATAATGGCATTTATTTCAAAATTGATCCAGGAATTGTTTTACATGTACTTGATGAAAATGCAAACCCTATTGATGGAGAAATTAATAACGAAGATTTACATGATTATTTGATATCACTTGGCTACAAATTTAAAGGTTATACAAAACTTTACGAAGCTAATCAGCCAAGATTTACGTTTAGAATTAATACTAAACGTCCTTTAGAAGAAATAGAAAAATCAATGAATAAAACATATTTAAAAACTATAAAAAGAAGTTATAATTATGATTTAGAAATAACAAATTATTATGATGCAGATACTTTCTATAAATTAATGAAAGATATTGCAAATAAAGATAATTTCAATGGATATCCAAAAAAGTTTTATGAAGATTTTGATAAAGAATTTTCTAAAGATGATAATGTAAGATACATTACAATAAAAATTTATCCAGATAAGCTTTTAGAAAAAACTCAAAAAGAATTAAAAGAAACTGAAGATAAACTTAATAATGGTCAAATACCTGATAAGAAAAAAGTTGATACTGAAAATATTATAAAAAGATTAAAGAAAGACATTGAAGTTTTCGAAGAATATAAAGATCATAAAGATGGTATTATTTCTCTTATTCTTATATGTCCTATTATAAATAAAAAAATGTGGACTTTATATATTGGAAATAATAGTCTTGCAACATATACTTTTGCGGTTAATAGATCATATTATGAAGCAATTAAAATTGCTCAAGAAGAAAATTGTGAATTTCTAGATTTATTTGGCACATGTGGAGATCCCAGTACAACAAAGAAAAATTATGCAGGCATTCATGAATACAAAAGAAAAATGGGTGGTACTTACACAGAGTTTATCGGAGAATATGATTTAATTAATAAACCATTAATTAATAAAATGCTTCCTCCACTTTTAAAGATATATAGAAAATTAAGAAAATAAAAAACTTGTTAAAAAAAATGTTAACAAGTTTTTTTCATGCTTTATATTAGTAATTAGTTATAATTACTTCTTCAACTTTACCTCTTTTTTTACCATTTGCGTTTATGTTTCTTTTGGCTTCAATTACATGGAAATTAAAATTTTTATATAATTCTTTAATTAATATAGTATTATTATTTGAAAGCATTACATAGCATCCTTTATCAGAAAGTTCTTTGTACACTCGTGCAAGTCTTCGCTGTTCATCCTTTCCAAATCCATCTTCTGTATAACTAGTAAATATTGATTTGTCTGAATCATATGGTGGATCAAAATAAATAAAATCTCCCTTTTTAGCATCTTTTACTGCCTCTTCGAAATCAGTACTTAATATCGTTACATCATTCATTGTTAAATAGTTGCTAACAGTTATTAAGTTTCCTCCATCATAAGTATTAACTTTTATTTTTTTTCCAAAAGGAACATTAAATTCATTCTTACTATTTACTCGATATAATCCATTAAAACAAGCTTTATTTAAATAAATTGTTCTGGCAGCTCTTGTATAATCAGATAGTCTATTAAATGATAATTTATGTCTATCTTTATTTCTTATTTCATAATAAAATTCTTCATTGTGATTCATTTCATAATTATTTAAAACATTACACATTTTCTTAAATTTATCTTCATTACACAAAACATTATATACATTTATTAATTCTTTGTTTGAATCATTTATTACTGCTTTTTTCGGTGATAATTCAAATAACAAGGCTCCACCACCTACAAATGGTTCATAATAAGTAACAAATTCATTAGGGGCATATTTTAATAATTTATCAATAATTTGTCTTTTCCCACCAGCCCATTTTACAAAAGGTTTTCCTTTTATCATATTATCTACCTCCAAGTTGCATACACATTATACCATTAAACTAAGACTTTTCCTATTATTTATAATTTAAATTATAAAAAAAGATGTAGTAATATACATCTTATAACCATACTCCATATGTAATTGCTATCATAGCAAGAAATAATCCAGCAGTCCATAAAAGTTTAACTATGTCAGTTTCTTCCCATTTAAGTTCCTCGAAATGATGATGAAGTGGAGCTTTTAAAAATACTTTTTTACCAAACTTTCTGATAGCAATAATTTGAATTAAAGATGATGCTGCTTCGATAATAAATACTCCGCCGATTAAGAATAACGAAAGTTCATGTCTTGTAAGAATTGCGATTGTAGCAAGTGCACCACCCAAAGCAAGAGAACCCAAATCGCCCATAAATACCTTAGCTGGATGAGAATTAAACATTAAAAATCCAATTAAAGCACCTACCAAAATAAATGAGAAAATTGCTATTTCTTGATATCCTTCAAGCCAACCACAATTCCAAGCGATAATACCATAAGCTAAAAATGCTATAGCGCTAAGTCCTCCAGCAAGGCCATCGAGACCATCAGTAATATTTACTGCATTAGTCATGCCCACAAGCAGTAAAAATATAAATAGACCAAATGTCCAACCTAAAGGAATATTTAAATGAAATAAAGAAAATCTAAGTGTTGTAGATCCCCCACTTCTCATAAATAAATAAAAGAACACTAAAGCAATAAGCATTTGACATAAAAACTTTGTTACAATAGAAAGTCCATCGTTATTATGCATTCTTACCTTTAAATAATCATCAATAAAACCAAGTAATGCATATGATAAAAATACAAATAATAATATTGTTAAATTATAACTTGATGAAATACTCTTTGTAATATATAAATATATAAGGCCTAAAATAACAGGAATTATAAAAATTATTCCTCCCATTGTAGGAGTTCCTTGTTTTAATAAATGTCTTTCTGAAATCTTATCGCATACATTTTGTCCTATATGTAATTTTCTTAAACATGGAATAATAATTAAACCGCAAACAATAGCACTAACAAAACCAAGCATTAATGCCATCGCGGCTTTTGCAAGTATTAACATATACTCTTTGCACCTCTAAACATATTATACCCTACTTTTAAACTAAATAAAGAATTATTTTCTTTTATTTTACACATTGTTTTCACATTTTAGGAATATTTTTTATTAAGGGTGATTTAATGAGTTATGTAACTAATATAAATGAGGTTAAGAAAAATGATACTTATGTAATGATTAATAATGATTATGAAAATATAGAAAAATTATTAAAAAAAGGTGTAAATAAAATTATTTGTGATAAAAATTTCAAAGATAAAAAAATTAAAAAAGTCAAAAATACAAAATTATTTTTAGAAAAAGTTATTAAAAAAGAAAATAAAATATTAAATAAATATACTAATATTATTTTAATAATGGGTTATAAATATAAGTACGATGTAGCATTTAATACATATAAATACTTTATAAATCAAAAAGAAAACGTTATTTTACTTAAAAATAACGGTTATTACATTAATAAAAAATATCATAAAATTAAAGGTATAGTTAATAAGCTAATAATTAATAAACTTTTAAATATTGCCAAAGAAAAAAGCATTAAGCAATTTATAATAGCGATTAACAATGTAAGTTTAAAAAGTGGCATTTTAAAATCACTAGATATTAGAACTACCACAATAACATCATTTATTGGAAATGATTATAAATATTTAAAAAAAGTTTTAAAAAGAACAAATGATGCAGTTATTATTAATAACGATGAAAGTTATAGTAAAATTATACGAAAAAAACATAAAAATGTAATTACTGTTGGAAAAAAAGGATATTATAAAATAGATTTTTTTTACAAGCAATTTGAATATGAATATAATTTATATAATATGCATACTAGTGATTCCAATCAAATTTATATCTTAGTTTTAACTTATGCAACATTAAATACTCTTGGATATAATTTAGAAAGTATTAAAAAAGTACTAACTATTTGTTAGTACGATAAATTTCATCTTTTATTTCTTTTGCAAGAAGATTATTTTTTTCTGTTAAATCATCAGTTAATCCAACAGTAAATGGTTTTAAAAAAGTTATGGTTAAATTATTTTTCTTAAATAAATATTTTCCTGTTATAGCATAAGGAACTACTGTTGCGCCAGTTTTTTGAGCCATTGATACGACCCCATATTTTAAATTTAAAAGTAAACTATCATAATATTCCTTTTCTGTGATAATGTTTTTTGTTACTAAAATCTTCAAATATCCATCAACATCATATATATTATTTTTTATATCGTCTTTAGTAATTTTATTTTCTTTTAAAAGATTTAATAATAAATCAGTTTGGGAAAATCTAGTCATTTGTTTTTTCATTGCTTTTTTAAACTTTCTATAAGATATATTAGTATCTTTTACAAGATCATAAATTTCTTTTAGTTTTTCTTTTTTACATGCAAGTGAATTTCTTGTTCCTTCAGGATAAATTCCTAGTCCGTATCCTTCATTTAATACTTCAAGTGCAGCACTTTTAGCATTATCATCATGAATCTCTCTATTTACAGGAATACATCCACTAGCTTTAAAGAAAAAAGCAAAAGGACTATCAAAATATTCTTTTTTTGCCATATAATGTAACATTCTTCTCGTAGATAAAATAGGCAAGCATTGATCAAATAAATGGATATGATTGCCACATAATATTACTGGTCCATCTTTTGGTATTAAATGCTTATTTACAAATTTTGGCCTATAATAAAGTAAAAATATACCTCCAAGTAAATATTTGTTTACATTATACATTATTTTGTGTCTTTCTTTCATAACTTTTTCCCTCCTTTATTAAGTCTTTCACAAATATTTCAAGTTTTTCAGTTTCTTTTTTAAAATCATCAGTTTCTACATAAAAGGGCTTTCCTATAACTATTTTTGTTTTATAATTAAAAAGTTTAGGCTTATTAACAATTGCAAAAGGAACTATAGGAACACCTGCTTTATATGCTATTGAAGTAGCACCATATTTAAATGGCATAATATCTTCTTTTGTTTTATTAATTGTTCCCTCTGGGAAAATACAAACTATATTTCCTTTTTTTAAGTTTTCTACAGCTTCATTTTTAGCTTCAGGATTTTTATTTTTTCTATCAACTGGAATCACACCACACATTCTAAAAAATGCATTGCCTATTTTACTTTTGAATAATTCAATCTTTGCTAAATAATGCACGCATCTAAACGTTGTATATCCTACCTCAAAACCATCAAAATAACTAACATGGGTTCCTGCATAAATAAAACCTCCCTTAGGAATTCTTTCTTTATGAATAACTTTTGGTTTCATTAATAAAAACATAAGAATTCTAAGTATAGGGCTTACTATATGATAGCCAATGTTACTTACGTTTATCTTTCTCTTCTTTTTCAAGTTCTTTAAACGCTACCTTTCCTACTAAAGTCTTAGGTAATTTATCCCTAAACTCGTACTCATATGGTAAAGCATACTTTGCTACATTTTTGGCAAGTAATGCTTTTAATTCCTTTTCAATCTTAGCTTTATTATCATAGCCATCTCTTAAAACAATAAATGCTTTTGCTACTTGGCCTTTGTATGAATGAGGAATACCAATTACAGTAGATGTTAATACTGCATCGTGAGAATTTATTATTGACTCCAAATATGTTGGATAAATATTATAACCACTTGATACTATAATTCTTTTTATACGTTGAGAAAAATAAATAAGTCCGTCTTTTCCTAAATATCCTACATCGCCAGTATGAAGCCATAATCTTCCATCTTCATGATAACGTAAAGTTTGCATTGTTTCAGCATCATCATTAATATATCCCATCATTACAAGAGGGCCTGAAATACATATTTCGCCATCTTCTCCTACTGGAGCAGTTTCATGAGTACCTGGAATTATTATTTTGAAATACATATCAGGAAGTGGCATACCAATTATTCCATCATTAAATACATTTTCTGGAGATAAACAACAAGCACCAGTTCCTTCTGTTAAACCATAACCTACTCTAATTTTGGCTTTAGAACCATGTTCTTCCAAAAAATTATTTACTTTATCTCTAAGTGTTGAATTTAAGGCATCTCCACCACATATAACAGAAGTTAAACACTTAAGTTCATTTGGTCCAATATTGCTTTCCAAAAGTGCCTCATAAAGTGTAGGTACTCCTGCAATAAAATTCGGTTGATTTTTACGAATTATATCTCCAAACTTCTTAAAATTAAATGATGGTATTAATATTACTCCCATTCCTTTAGAAAGTGGTGTATGAATACATACTCCCAACCCAAATCCATGAAATATTGGTAGTATTGAAAGTATTGTTGCTCCCGGTACAGCTTGCTCAATTACAGCAGTACAATCTAAAGCTAAAGCATTAAAATTTAAATTAGAAAGTAAAATTCCTTTTGGACTGCCAGTAGTTCCACCACTATAAAGTATTACTGCTGGATCATAGGCTTTTCTATGTTCGTGATATTCACCTTGGTAATTACTAGAACCATTTATAAACTCTTCCCACATTACAATACTTGGATCATCTTTAGGAATTTTAATTTTTCTTCCAGTTAAAAGCCAATATACACTTGCAAGTGGAAGGCTCATATCTTCCGAAGCTTTAGCAATAATTATTTTTTTTAAATTTGTTTTATCTTTTAATTTTAATATTTTTTCAAATACGGCATCAATTACTAAAATGTATTTACTATCAACAGAATTTATATAAAACTCTAATTCTTTTTCACTTGACAAAGGATGTACCATATTACAGATTGCACCAACCATATTAACCGCATAAACCATTGTAATACCCTCGGGAGTATTTGGCATACAAATAGTTACTTTATCGCCCTCTTTTACACCATAATTTTTTAGTGCTTTAGCACATCTTTTAATTCTAATTACAAAATCCTTAAAACTAACTTTACTTCCATAATATGAATAAGCCATGTTATTAGGATATTTTTCAGCAGCTTCTAAAATTAAGTCTACCATTGAATATTGAGGATACTCCATATTTGCAGGAACATCACCATAATATTTTAACCATGGTCTTAACTGCTTATCTAATTTCAACATCTTCGATTTTTTCATCAATTCTATCCTCCAATAATTTTGGGTTATCAAGTAAATTTTGCAATACTTTAATTGATTTAACAAAATAATAACCATCTGCAATTCTTTCGTCAATATTAACACCAAATTCACAAATTTTTCTTATTTCTTGTTTTCCATCAATTAGAACAATCTCATCTTTTATCTCTCCCATAGTGGCAAGTGATGAGCAAGTACCAAAATCATTTATATTATGATATATTGCACCACATTTAATAGAACCCAAATTAGATACTATCATACTACTATAATAAATATTATCTTCAATTAAACTAGATGGTAAAATACCTTTTTTATCACACCATTTAAAAGCCCCAATTAAAGGAACTCTTAAAATGTTAGGAAGTTTTCCAAGTGTATCAATTGCTTTATTTGCTCCCGCTTTATTTGTTTTACCATTTCTTAAAATGCTTACTTTTTCACGTACTTTATTTGAAATAGAAATAATGTTATCATTTGGACTAATTGGTATTAAAATCATTAATTCTTCGCTTTTATCATCAAAAGTGACTTTAGCCACAAAAGAAATAATAATATCGTTATGTTTATATATATGCCTATTTGCTACAAAATAGTTTAACTTCTCACGATGATATAAAAGTTTCCCCAATGCAGTTACAAAAGCATGAAAATATGATATTTCTATACCATCTTTTTTTCTTTTTTCTACATATTCTACTAATTTAGTAACATCAATTTTTTGGTTTATATAAACGTCACTATCACATCTTCTTGGTTTTAAATCAATACTTATTTGAGAAAGACCATTAACATTTCTTAACCTTTTAGCATCTTTTCTATCTATAAACAATTTATTACTCATTTCTTCAACTACTTTCCTATAACAAATATATTAACACAAATCAATTTTTTTAACAATATTTACTTGAAATAGAAAAAAAATATGATATAATAGTTCATGTAGTGCAGATTTAGTTTAATGGTAGAACCTTAGCCTTCCAAGCTAATGATGGGAGTTCGATTCTCCTAATCTGCTCCATT
>CAKOMR010000007.1 GCA_934096705.1 uncultured Bacilli bacterium | reverse complement strand
AAAATATGTTTCCAATGATGAAAGTTGATGATGAAGAATTTGTTTTAAGACCAATGAATTGTCCTCATCATATGCTTATTTATAAAAATAAATTACATTCTTATAGAGACCTTCCTATAAGAATTGGAGAATTTGCTACAGATTTTAGATATGAAGCAAGTGGAGCTGTTAAAGGACTTGAAAGAGTTAGATGTATGTGTCAAAATGATGCCCATTTATTTGTCACTCCAGAACAAATTGGTGATGAATTTAAAAAAGTAGTAAGCTTAATACTAGATGTATATAAAGACTTTGGAATTAAAAACTATAAATTTAGATTATCATTAAGAGATAAAGAAGATAAAGAAAAATATTTCGATGATGATGAAATGTGGAATACTGCTGAAAATAAATTAAGAGAAGTTTTAAATGAACTTGGTGTAGATTATTTTGAAGCAAAAGGCGAAGCAGCATTTTATGGCCCAAAATTGGATGTTGAAGTAAAACCTGCAGTAGGACCAGAGGTTACTTTATCAACTTGTCAATTAGACTTCTTACTTCCTAGAAGATTTGATTTATCATACATTGATAATAAAGGTGAAAAAAAGGTTCCAGTAGTAATACACAGAGCTATTTTTGGAACATTTGATAGATTTACTGCATTTGTTATCGAAGAAACTAAAGGAGCATTCCCATTATGGCTTTCTCCAGTGCAGGTAAATATTATTCCAGTTAATAATGAACTTCATCTTGATTATTGTTATGAGATTAAAAATATTTTAGAAGAAAATAAAATTAGAGTTAAACTTGACGATAGAAATGAAAAACTAGGATATAAAATGCGTGAAAGTCAAACTAAGAAAATGCCTATAACTTTAATTATCGGAGATAATGAAGTAAATAATAAACAAATTAGTTATCGTAAATTTGGAAATCCTGAAACTATAACTATGTCAACAGAAAAGTTTGTTGAAAAAATTAATGATTGTATAGAAAATAAAAAATATAATATTTAATTAAAAGCATCATTTAAATTAAAAATGGTGCTTTTTTATGTCAAAGTTTAAATATCATGTCAAGTTAATTTATTTTAATTTCTAAATAATTTTATTGTGTTATAATTTTAGTATGGTGGTAAAAATGAAGAAAATATATGCTATTATTTTAACTTTTTTTCTAAGTATTAGCTTTGTATATGCTGATGAATTTGATGTAACTAGCAAAAATATTATTTTATATAATTTAATTGATAATACAGTTTTATATAATTTAAATGAGAATGAAAAAGTTTCAATTGCTAGTTTAACAAAAATCATGACTAGTATTGTTGCAATTGAAAACATTAATGATTTAAATGAGTATGTAGTTATTAAAAATAAAGATTTCGAGGGTTTAAATGGTTATTCAAAAGCTGGCTTTAAAGAAAATGATAAAGTAACTTATTTAGATTTATTATATGGTATTTTGCTTCCAAGTGGTGCAGATGCGGTAAATGCAATAATAAATAATACTTTAGGTTATGATAGTTTTATTAATCAAATGAATGAATTAGCAAAAAAAATTGGTATGAATAATACTTCATTTTCAAATCCGATTGGTATGGATGATGAAAATAACTATTCTAGTGCAAAAGATGTTTCTATTTTATTATCATATGCATTAAAAAATGATACTTTTAAAAAGATTTTTACTACAAAAAGTTATACCACAACGAATGGAATTGAACTTTTAAGAACTCTTGATGTTTATAAAAATGGCTTAAATACAGATGAAATTTTAGGCGCAAAAACAGGATTTACTTTAGATGCGGGAAGATGCCTTGCTTCTACTGCTAACTTAAATAATGTAGATTATATGCTTATAGTTTTGGGATCAAATCCCTTAAAATCATCAAGTGCAATAAAAGATTCTTTAACTATATATGATTATTATAAAGATAATTATAGTTATCAAAAAGTTTTGTCAAAGGAAACAGAAATAAAGAGATTACCTATAGAAAAAAGTAAAGAAAAAGAATATATAATTTATGGTAATGATGATATTGAAATGTATTTAAAAAATAATGCTGATATTACTTATGAATTTGATGGAGTGGAAAAAATAAAATACAAAACAAAAAAAGGCACGCTTCTTGGAAAAATAAATATTTATAATGGCGATAATTTACTTACTTCTTTAGATGTACATCTAGATAAAAATATAAAATATAATCCATCAATTATTATAATTATTGTAACTATAATTTTATTATATATGTTTTGGAAAATAGTAAAAAAACTTTTAAAAAGAATGAGAAAAAAACGTCGAAAAATGTCAAAATAATTCTAGTTTTTTCTAGTTTTGTCGAAGTGCTTGAAATTGGTTTTAAATTAGAGTAAATTACAACGTGAAAGCGGGTTTTGGATAAAAAGTAATTCATATCATGCATCCCTAATTTAAAAATACTTCTTCATTAAACTTTAAACTTAATAAATATCCTAGAATATCCAAAATCCCTTTCAATTAAATGTTAATTTTGTTATAATACATTTTGTTGGAAGTGATTTTTTATGTTAAAACCCGATTATAATGTTGCAAGAAATAGAGAGAAAGTTAATATTAATTATTTAAATATAGATAATGCAATTCAAAAAGTTTATGAAAATAAAAAATATTTTTTAAAAACTTATGGCTGTCAAATGAACGTTCATGATTCTGAAGCAATTGCTTCTTTCTTGGAAAGATTAGGATTTTCTAAAACAAATGAATTAGATGATGCAGATGTAGTAGTTTTAAATACATGCGCTATAAGAGAAAATGCTCATGATAAAGTTTTTGGCTATTTAGGAAGATGCAAACATTTAAAAAATATAAAAAAGGATTTAATAATTGTTTTAATGGGCTGTATGGCAGGTCAAGTTGATGTTGTCGAGGATATTGAAAAAAATCATAAGTATGTTGATATTGTCATTGGACCAAATAATATTTTTGATTTACCAAAATTGTTATTAGAAAAATTAGATAAGCAAAATATTTTTGTTCAATCAAATAGTGATGTTGTTCCAGAAAATATTATTTATAAAAGAGATTCAAATATATGTGCATGGGTAAACGTTATGTTTGGTTGTGACAAATTTTGTACTTACTGTATAGTTCCATTTACTAGAGGAAGAGAAAGAAGTAGAAAAATGGAGGCAATTATAGAAGAATGCAAATGCCTTGTTCAAAATGGATATAAAGAAATAACTTTATTAGGGCAAAATGTTAATGCTTATGGAAATGATTTAAATTTAGGATATGATTTTGCAGATTTACTTGAAAATGTTGCAAAACTTGGCATACCAAGACTTAGATTTGTTACGTCTCATCCTTGGAATTTTACTGACAAAATGATTGACGTAATTGCAAAATATGAAAATGTTATGCCTTATATTCATCTTCCTATTCAATCTGGTAGTGATAGAATTTTAAAGAAGATGAATCGTCGATATACTAAAGAAGAATATATTAATTTATTTAATAAAATGAAAGAAAAAATACCAGGAGTATGCATTACTACTGATATTATTGTTGGTTTTCCATCAGAAACAGAGGAAGACTTCAAAGAAACTTTAGATGTTGTTAATAAACTTAAGTATGATGGTGCTTATACATTTATTTATTCTGAAAGAAAAGGAACTGCATCATCACTTATGAAAGATGATGTTTCAAAGGAAGATAAAGAAAGAAGATTACATGAGTTAAATGAACTTATTAATAAATATTCAAAAGAAAGTAATGAAAAACTTTTGGGTAGAGTAGTTTCTGTTCTTTTAATAGGAGAAAGTGAAAAAGACCCAGAAAAATGTTTCGGTTATACTGATACAATGAAACTTGTAAATGTTTCTTGTGATAAATCACTAATTGGCCAAATTGTTAATGTAAAAATAACTGATGCTAAAAGTTTTAGTTTAGATGGAATAGTAGAATAAGATAAAATCTTGTTCTATTTTTTTGAAAATAAAAAAACATTTAATAAAAATATTAAATGCATTATTTTAATAATATAAAAACGACTTATAAAAAGCCGTTTTTATTATACTCGATAAAAACCGAGTTTATTATCAATTGGTATCCCCGATTGGATTCGAACCAACGACCGACCGCTTAGAAGGCGGTTGCTCTATCCAGCTGAGCTACGGAGACATCACAATTAAATTATATATCAATGTTTAATTAAATACAAGTAAATTTAGTCATTTTTTGTTAAATTTTGTATTTCGTCAGCATAAAATATTGAGTTTTCATTATTATTTTCGTATTTAATAGAAAAAATATCAGGTATTTTATCCATAAAATATTTAGTTAAAGCAATAAATGTTATTTTATATTCACTTAAATAATTTTGATAAATATCTTCATTAAAATTTTCTATAGACTCATTTATGATATTTTTGATATTTTCAGAAAAAAGTTCATTATAATCTTTATTTTTAAGTTTGTAACCTTTTATATATTCTAGATTAAAAGCAAAACTTAATTCATAGTCTTTAAATTTATTTTTATATACTATTATTGGCATAATTATCACTAATATTTAGTATTTACAATTAATTAATATTTATAACTATATCTTCGATATTTAATGAATCTCTAATTGAAAGAGCAAGAGAGTATTTTACTTTTTCTATAATTTGTTCATCATTTAAATTAGCCAGTAATTTATTATTAAAAGTAAGTGATATAGAGTTATCTAATATTTCATAATTTTCAAGTTCATAAGAAGCTGTTAAAAAACTTAATAAATTACTTTCATAAGTAGGGGATGATTTAAGCTCATCTATAATTATTTCAATGCACTTTTTATCACTATTTGTAATTTTTGTAATTGGTACATAATATAGGTTATCATCATATTTGTTCATATAGTATACAGTAGTTTTAACAATACCTTTTATATTATTAACATCATACACTTTATTTACACCAAAACTTTTATCAAGCACAGTAGGTAATTTTATTTTTGAATTTGGTAGTTCATTTAATTCTTTTCCTTCGACAAATATCATTATTTTATTAACGTCCTTAATTTCACATAAAGAGTATATTAAACTTTCAATCATTTTTTCTTCATCTTTTTCACTTACATTTAATAATTCTTTGGAAAAGTTTAGTTTTAAAATATTATCGTTTAATGAGTAATCAAGTAGTTTTGTGTTTTCTGGAATTATTGGTGAAAAATTTGTAGCCAAATAATTTGAATTAATACTATTTTTAGTAAGTACACTTACTATATAATTTATATCATCTTCATTTTTTTTTATAATATTAGTTCTAGCAACATAACTATTTTGATCAAGTGTGTAAAGAGGCATTGTAAGTTCATTAACATAAATTACTTCTTCGGGAATGCTATATTTTTCTTGTTTTGGAAAAATATATATTAATAAAAAAATAAATAATGCTCCAGTAGAAGTAATGATTCTTTTTATAGCTCTTTTTTTAAGCATGTTATCACCTAATAAATTATATTAAAAAAATTTCTCATTATTCAAAAAAAGCCCGAGGGCTTTTGGATTAATCTAATGAAATTGCTCCAAGTTTTAATAATTCAATTATAGCATTACAACGGCCCTTTACACCTAATTTTTGCATTGTATTTGATATATGATTACGGACAGTTTTTTGACTAATATTTAATTGCTCGGATATTTCTTTAGTTGTTTTGTTAAGTACTAAAAGCGAAAATATTTCGTGTTCTCTTTTAGTAAGTAGTTTTTTCATAGGCCTTCCTTTCTTACACTATTCATAGTATTTTATGAAATTTTTATAAAAAAGGTCCTTACATATGCCTATTTATCTTGAAACTTAACGGTTATATACATCTGCTCAGTATAAAGAGATTGTACAGATTTTATAACATTGTTTGCAAACTCAGCATCTTGATTTTTGCTTGACAAGGTAATATTTATTTTATTTCCTTCGATTTTTACACAAGAATCTAAACTAAATTTTTCTTTTATAAGTTTTTCGATTTCTATTATTTTACCTTTTTTTGAATTTAGTTCTTGTAAAGATTCATAAGCAACATTTTTTTGCTCTGTTGTAGAACTACTATCTAAAAGAATTTTTTGGGCATTTTCCATTTCTTTTAAAATCTTTTCTTCTTCCTCAACTTTTAAAGCAATTATTACATCAGAATCAGTAACTTTTATGGCATTATCTAAGTTGTTTTCAGTGCTAGAAAATGTTGGCAAGCTATTGTCTGGCAAACTTATATAATAAATTCCTAGTATTAATATTAATGCAAATAAAGTTATAAACCATAGGTTTTGTTTATTAATCAAACTTTTTTCCTCCTTATTCTAGTAAATTATATTTTCATGAATAAAAAATATAACTGCAAAGAAAAGCGAAGATATAAAAAAAGAAAGAAAATTTAAAAAAATAAAAGGAAAATTTAGTTTTAATGGGTATAAGTAGGGTGAAAGGAGGAAAAAGTAGGTGAAAAGAAAAATGGTTATTGTTCGCCAGAAAGATATAAAAGATTGTGGTGCTTGCTGTTTATCTTCAATAATTAGATATTATGATGGATATGTTTCTGTGGAAAAAATAAGAATGGATACATTTACTTCACTGCAGGGGGTTAGTGTTTATCATTTACAAAAAGCTGCTGAAAACTATGGCTTTGATGTATCTGCAAAAAAAATTAGCATTAATGACTTATCTAAAATTATTTTACCTTGTATTGTACATGTTATTTATGAAAATGGATTAGCACATTTTATGTGTTTATATGAGATTAGAAAAAATGGTTATGTATTTATGGATCCAGATAAAGGAAAAATTATAATGGATAAAGAAAAGTTTGAAAGCATATTTTCAGAAGTTATATTAGAATTATATCCCAAAGACAAAATAATCGTTCTTGAAAAAGAAAGTAATATATACTCATTATTTTTTAATATTTTAAAAGACAACAAAAAACTATGTTTAAATATGCTTTTATGTAGTTTATTTCTTATGATTTTTACTATAATCTATGGTTTATATTTTAAAAGTTTAAACCAAATAATTTTAAATGAATCGACTGCTTTAATAAAATATATTATTTTTCTTTTCCTAGTTAGTTTAATTTTTAAAATTATATTTAATTATTTAAAAGATTATTACGAAAATCATTTAAATAAAAATATTGATATAAGTGTATATAAAAATTTTCTTAATCATTTATTTTCTCTTCCTTTAAATGTTATTGCTTCAAGAACATCCGGAGAGATAATAACCAGAGTTGGTGAAATTGGAAGTATTAAAAATTTATTTTCGGAACTTTTTGTTACTTCCTTTTTAAATCTTTTGGTTTCTCTTGGTTCATCTGTTACTTTATTTATTATTAATAAAACATTAACTTTAATTTTACTCGCATTTGTACTTATTTATATTTTATTTTCTTTACTAGTAAGCTTTCATATTTATCGAAGAATAAAGAAAAATATTGAATATCAAACTGTTTTTAATAGTGTATTAGTTGAAAATATTAATATGATAAGTAGCACTAAAAATTTAAATGAAACAGAAAATGTTTTGAGTAAAATTGAAAGCAAAACATGTGATTTAATATTTGATAATTATTCATTTACTACCAGTTTAAATTTTATAAATTTCTTTCGAAATATACTTTATGAATTAAGCATATTTATAATAAATACCTTTGGTTTTTTCTTAATTTATAATAACAAATTCACTTTAATAGAACTTGTAATGTTTAATACTTTTGTTTCATATTTTATTGAACCAATAAAAAATATCATATCATTAATACCTAAATATAATTTTTTACGAGCAAGTTTTGAAAAAATATGTGATTTTATAGATATAAAAGAAGAAACTCTTGGTAATAAACAAAAATTTATAACGGGGAATATTAATTTAGAAAATGTAAGTTTTACTTATAATGATTATAATCATGTTTTAGAAAATGTTAATTTATTGATTAAGGAAAACGAGAAAGTATTATTAAAAGGTAATTCTGGTTGCGGAAAAAGTACTTTATGCAAACTTATTAATCGAAGTATTGAACCTACAAAAGGTAATATTTATATTAATGACATATGTTTAAATGATTACAGCTTGAGAACGATTAGAGACAATATTATTTATGTAGGGCAAAAAGAAAAAATTTTTACTGGTACTATTAAAGAAAATATTATGTTAAATCAAAATGATGAAATTAAATTTCAAAAAATATGTAAAATATGTTTGATAGACTTGATAGTTAATAAAAGAAAATTTAGATATAATTTTGGAATTAGTAATGATTCAATTAACATATCTGGTGGTGAAAAACAAAGAATTATTTTAGCTCGAGCATTAATGAAAGATAGTAAAATTTTAGTCTTAGACGAAGCATTAAGTGAAACTGATTATTTTATGGAGAAGACAATAATAAATAATATAATAAAAAATTTTCCTTATAAAACGTTAATTTATGTTTCACATAAAAAAATAGATAATCTTTTTGAACGAGCTATTAATATTGGAGAAAATTATGAATAATTATTTTTGGTTAAAAAATATTCCTTATAAAAACTATTTATTAATATTCACCATAAGTGGAATAATGCTCATATTATTGTTTCTAAGTTTTAATTTGAAAGCGTATAGTTCATTTACCGTATATGGTGTATTTCAAAAAAATAGTATTTTAATACCTGTTGATTTAAAAAACTCTGACATTATTGTAAAAGGAAATAAAATAAAAATAGATAATAATGTATACCAATATAAAATAAAGCAGATATCAGAAATTTATACTAAAGATATTAACAATTATCAAAATTATCAAATAACAACAAATTTGAATCTAAGGGAAAATGAAGTAAAGAAAATAACATTTTATTATAAAAAAGAAAAAATAATCAAAAAAATTATTGATTTTATTTTCTAGAAGGGAGGTAAGCAAGTGACTAAATTAAGTGAAGCAGATGCAATTAAATATACAGGCGGTGCAAAAATTTCAGGCATGGGTATATTTATAATATCTGTGATTAGTTCTTTTATTTTTGGAATTATTGATGGCTTTTCTAATCCAAAGGCTTGCAATATTAGATAATATGGTGTTAAATAGTGGTGAAAGCATTTTATATGTTGGAGGAGCAGGCGTAACAGCTGCACTTTTATCCGCTGTAGGTAGAATTATTATTGCAGTATATGGATATGGACAAAATTTTGGTTCAACATTAAGAAGATTATTTAATCATACTAGTTGCTAAAAATCTTGTCAAAAAAAGTGGTAGGTGTTATAATATGTTTAGCTAATGAAGGGAGGGATATGATGACAAAGGTTGTAGTTCAAAATGGTAATGTTGATCTTGCTTTAAAAAAGTTTAAAGCAAAATTTGCTCGTAGTGGCGTCCCTTCAGAACTTAAGAAGAGAAAATGCTATGAAAAACCAGGCGTAAAGAGAAGAAATGAAAAGAAAGAAAATATTAAAAACTCACGCCGTAGAAGCCATAATTAAGGAGTTAATATGGAAAAACAAATTGATTTAGATTTGAAAGAAGCTCTTAAAAGTGGTGATAAATTTACCTTATCTGTCTTAAGAATGTTAAAAAGTGAGTTAATTAATGAAAGCCGTAAGGGTTCATTACATGAATTAACTGATGAAGACATTTTAAAAGTTATAAAAAAACAAGTTAAAACTCGTAAAGATTCTATTGAAGAATATAGAAAGTATAACAAATTAGAGACAGTTAATGAACTAGAAAAAGAGGTAGAGGTATTAAATAAATACTTACCACAGGAGATGACTGAGGAAGAAATTATGAAAGTTATTGACATGTCTTTTGATGAAGTTAAACCAACTTCTATGAAAGATATGGGAACATTAATGAAAGTGATTTCTTCAAAAATAACTAATGCAGATATGTCACTAGTTAGTAAGATTGTAAAAGATAGATTAAATTAATAATCTATCTTTTTTTGTCTATACAAATAATGTACTATGCGATACAATATAATTATATGGAGGACTTATGATAGAAATTAAAAATGTTAGTAAATCTTATAATGGGAAAACTAAAGCTTTAGATAAGGTTAGTTTTAATATTGAAAATGGTAAAATATTTGCATTTATTGGCCACAATGGTGCTGGAAAGACAACTATGATAAAATCTATAATGGGTATAATTGACTTTGATGAGGGTGAAATATTAATTAATGGTAATAACATTAAAACTAATCCAATTAAATGTAAAATGGATATGGCATATTTACCTGATAATCCGGATTTATATGAAAATATGAGAGCAATAGATTTTATAAATTTTATTTGTGATATGTATAACATTCCTTTAGAAACCAGGAAGGAAAATGTAGAAAAATATGCTACTGCTTTTGAAATGAATAATTATCTAAATGATGAAATTTCTTCGTTTTCTCATGGTATGAAACAAAAAGTAGCTCTTATTTCTGCGTTATGTCATGAACCAAAAATTCTTATTATGGATGAACCTTTTGTAGGTCTTGATCCAAAAGCTGTATTTGATATGAAAAAAATAATGAAAGATATGGCAAAAGAAGGAAAAACGATATTTTATTCAACTCATATTTTGGATGTGGCGGAAAAAATTTGCGATGAAGTAGCCATTATTAAAAAAGGCAGGATAATAAAAGTAGGCAAAATGAAAGATATTAAAGGCGATGAATCTTTAGAAGAAGTATTCTTAGAACTAGGTGAATAATGAAAAAAATTATTTCTTTAATTAAAGCCTCAATGAGTGAGGGAATGAATTTATTTAAAATTAAAAATTCTAGCAAAAATAATACTTATAAAAAAATATTTCCAATATTTATTTATCTCCTTATTATGGTAAGCTTGGGCTCATATGCATACTTAATTGCCAAACCACTTTCTGAAGTTGGCTTAACTTATGTGCTTCTTTCTATGATTATGATTTTCGTATCAATTTATACAATTATTGAAGGTTTTTATAAATCTTTTGGAATGCTTTTTGAATGTAAAGATAATGATTTGCTTTTATCGTTACCTATAGACAAAAAATCAGTTTTTTTCGTAAGGATATTTAAATTTTATATATTTCAATTACTATATGACTTATTATTTATTTTGCCTACATATTGTATTTATGCTTATTTTGTAAAACCAAGTGCTATTTTTTACATCATATCAATTATAATGACTTTGCTACTACCAATTATTCCTCTTATAATAGCATCAGTAATCGGTTATATAATTAAAATTATATCTATTAATTTTAAAAGACAGAAAAATATCCAAACATTTATTTCGATGGTTTTACTTGTGGGAGTATTTTATTTTTCATTTAATGTTGATAATTTAGTCAATAATATTACTAATAAAGCATCAGCAATAAACGATGCAATTACAAGTTTATATTATCCTATTAATTTATATATTTCTCTTATAACTAAATTTAATTTTATTGATTTAATTAAACTTATTTTAATAAATATTATTCCATTTATTATATTTATTTATATTGCTTCCATTTATTATTTTAGAATTATATTTAAAACAAATAAAAACTATGTAAAAAAAACAAAAAATAGTTTGGATTTTAAAAAAAGAAGTTCTTTAAATTCTTTAATAAAAAAAGAAGTTAAAAATTATTTTTCATTGCCAGTATATATAGTTAATACCTTTTTTGGAATGGTGTTATTTATTATTTTAACTATTTTGCTTTGTACAAATGTTGAAAGTTTCATATCAATTTTGCAATCTAGCACGGATATAATAATTACATCAGAATTGATAAATAAGTATGCACCATTTTTCTTTTATGAAATGATTTTATTTACAGGATTTATGTCATGCATTACATGCTGTTCAATATCTTTAGAGGGAAAATCATTCAATTTACTTAAAAGTCTTCCTATAAGTTACAATAAAATATTTTTATCAAAAATAATTTTTAGTAATATACTTGTAATACCGGTAATTTTAGTTTGCGATATATTATTTATACTATTTTTTAAAGTGAAATTTATTTATATAATTTATATTTTACTTGCAACATTTATTGTACCAATTTTATCATCATTATTTGGACTGTTTATTAACTTGATGTATCCAAAACTCAAGTGGAATAATGAAACTGAAGTAGTTAAACAAAGTACGAGTACAATGATTTGCACATTTACTGGAATGATATTGGTTTTTATAAGTATTTTCTTAATTTTAAAATATATAAGAGATGTTCATGTTTTAATTATAAGTGAACTCTCGATATTTTCTTTTATGATAATAATTTTAAGTTTACTTATAAATACTTTTGGAAAAAAATCTATTCAAGAATTATCATATTAGAATTTGGAAATTTAAAATATAAAATAGTAAAATTATCAAAAAAATGATGTAAATAAAATATAATTTGTTTACATTTTTTTTAAATTAAGTTAATAATCTATGTTATAATCTATATGAGGATGAATAATGAAAGAATATAAAAGAACAAGTGTATTTATAGTGTATTTTTTATCATTTATATACATGGAATTTGTATATAGATTTTTACTTTACAAAAAGGTTTTTATCTTATCAAATATTAATATGATAATATTTATATTGTGTTTTTCAATATTATTATATATTTTTACTAGAGTGTTTAATGAAAAAATTAATAAATTCATTTTTTATTTTACATTTGCTTTTTGGTCTTTATGGTTTTCAGCACAATACGTTGTTAAAGGCTTTTTTGATTTTTATATATCTTTTTCAATTTTACAAATAGCTGATCAAGTTACATCATTTTTGGGTAAAGCAGTTTATGAAGTAATCAAAAGATTACCAGGAATACTACTACTTTGCTTACCACTTATTTTAGTTATAATTTTTAAGAAGAGGATTTGGTTTAAAAAAACAAACAATATAAAAATAGCTATGGCAGTAATTTTATTTATTTTTTCTTCGATAGGTTATGTATATTCATTGAGAATAAATAAAGATGATAGTTATAGTCCATATGAACTATTCTATCACGTAAATAATCCATCGCTAAATATTGAGAAAGTAGGAATTATAAATACTTTTGTCATTGATTCGTATAGATTTATTTTTGGTTTTGATGAAAAAATAGTTATTAGTAATGGTGAACAAAGTAAGCCATCATCTACTGAATATGAACTAAATAATTTAGATATAGATTTTGATAGGATTTTAGAAGATTATAAAGGCAATGATAAAGTTGTTACCCTTACTAATTATATAAAGAGACTTACTGGCACTTATCAAAATGAGTATACTGGTAAATTTAAAGGAAAAAATTTAATTCTTTTTATGGCTGAAAGTTTTAATGAAATAGCAGTAAGAAAGGATATTACACCGACTTTATATAAACTTGCAAATAGTGGATTTGTTTTTGAAAATTATTATACACCAACCATATATAGTACTATTGGAGGAGAATTCCAGGAATTGACGGGATTATATGCCAATTTCTCTTCGTTAAAAACTTTTAGAGAAGGTACAAATTCATTTCCACAAGGAATAGGAAACATGTTTAAAAATGAAGACTATAATATTTATGCATATCATAATAATTCTTATGCTTTTCAAGATAGAAATGTCTATTTAAAAACGTTAGGATTTGATAATTTTACTGCTTGTTTTAATGGACTTGAAAAGAAAATAAATTGTAATATTTGGCCACAAAGTGATGTAGAAATGATTGATTCAACTTTTGATGATTATGCAAATAGCGAAAAACCCTTTATGGTATTTTATGCTACTGTATCTGGTCATGCTGGCTATAAATTTAACCAAAATGCTATGGCTAGAAAACACGAAAATGAAATTAAATCATATAACCTAAACTATTCTGAAGGACCTCTTTCATATTTAGCTGCGAATATGGAACTTGACAAGGCACTTGAAAGCTTAATTCAAAAACTTTCTGAAAAAGGAATTTTGGATGATACTGTAATTGCTCTTGTAGGTGATCATTATCCATATGAGCTTACAATAGATGAAGTTAATGAAATTTCAAATTATAAAAAAGATGCTAAGATAGAAGTCAATCATAGTAAATTTATTTTATATAATTCTAAAATGGATACAATTAAAATTGATAAAGTGGGTAGTTCTATAGATGTTCTTCCAACTTTGTATAATTTATTTGGACTTAAATACGATTCAAGACTTATTGTTGGAAATGATATATTATCAAGTGAAGAAGGCATGGCAATATTCGATAATCGTTCATGGGTTACAAATGAAGGAAAATATTATGCATCTTCGGGAGAATATGAAAGTTCGTCAGAAAAAGATGGTAATGCTGATTATATAAAAAAGGTAAAACAAGTAGTTAATAATAAAGTAAATATAAGTAGTTATATAATTGATACAAATTATTATAAAATTGCCTATAATTACAAAAAATAAATTGATTTAGAAATTAATAATTGATATTATATAATTTAATTGGAGGAATGAAATGAGAATATTTTTAATAGCTGGAAAAGCTGGCAGTGGAAAAAATGTAATAGCAAAATTAATTAAGGAATATTATGTATATAAACTTGAAGAGTGTGCTATAACAAGTTATAGTAAATATATTAAAAATTTTGCATTAGAACTTACTGATTGGGATGGAACGGACACAAAAAAACCACGTGATTTTATGCAACAGTTAGGAGATAAAATGCGTGCGGAAGATCCAGATTTTCTAGTTAATGCGATGATGAAAGATATTATTATTTATCAAAAATACGTAGAAAATTTAGTAATAAGTGATGTAAGAATGCCAAATGAAATTGACAATATTAAAAATGCTTTTGATAATGTGTATTCAATTTACGTTGTTAATCAATTTGGAAATAGTAAGCTTTCAGTTGAACAACAAGCACATATTACTGAAACAGCTTTAGAGGATTATCAAGATTTTGATTACATTATAGCAAATGATGAGCTTGATAAATTAAAAGAAAAAGTATTTGCAATACTTGATAAGGTGAAATAATGAAAGAAATTAACTTAAAAGATTTATATTTTGATTTTTTCGAATCTAAGGGTCATAAAGTTATTCCAAGTGCCCCTGTAGTTCCTGAAAACGACCCATCAGTTTTATTTAATACTGCGGGAATGCAACCTCTTATTCCGTATTTAATGGGAAAAGAACATCCTTATGGAACAAGGCTTTGTGATGCACAAAAATGTATTAGAACAAATGACCTAGATGTTATTGGTGATACATATCATCATACTTTTTTTGAAATGCTTGGAAATTGGTCTTTAGGTGATTATTTTAAAAAAGATGCTATTAATTGGAGTTTTGAATTTTTAACAAAAATTCTAAATATTCCTGTTGAAAGGCTTGCAGTAACTGTTTTCGCCGGGAATGACATTATTCCTTTTGATGAGGAAAGTTATAACCTTTGGCTATCTTTAGGTATTCCAGAGGAAAGAATAGCTAAAACTACGGAAGATAATTTCTGGATTGCTGGAGAAACTGGACCTTGTGGACCAGATACAGAAATGTTTTACTTTAGAAGTAATGATGTAATTCCTGAAAAATTTGATCCTGAAGATGAAAGATGGGTTGAAATATGGAATGATGTATTCATGCAATATAATAAAGATGCGGACGGGAAAGTTGAACTATTACCAAAAAAGAATGTTGATACTGGAATGGGCGTTGAAAGAACAACCGCAATTTTAGAGGGCGTAAATGATAATTATTTATCTTCAATATGGAAAGATGTTATTACTTTGATAAGTGAAATATCTGGCAAAAGTTATGAAGGTAATGAAAAATCAATGCGTATTATAGCAGATCATATTAGAACATCTGTATTTATTTCAGCTGATGAAGCTGGCATAAAACCCTCAAATGTAGGACAGGGATATATTTTAAGAAGACTTATTCGTAGAACTATTAGACATGCTAAGAATTTAGGTATTGATATAAATAGTGATTGGGAAAGAAAAATAGCAAGTTTAATTATTAGCAAATATTCTAAATATTATGAAGAAGTTGCTAAAAATGAAAATGTAGTTTATGAAGTTTTAAAAAACGAAAAAGAAAAATTTAATAAAACACTTGAAAAGGGGCTAAGAGAATTTTCTAAAATTACAAGTAATAATGAAAATATTGATGGATCAACAGCTTTCCACTTATATGATACATTTGGTTTTCCAATAGAACTTACTATGGAACTTGCTAGTGAAAAAGGATTAAGTGTTGATGAGAAAGGCTTTAATGAAAAATTTAAAGAGCATCAAAATTTATCGAGAACTGCCTCAAGTGGACAATTTAAAGGTGGCCTTGCAGGTAATACCGAAATCGAAACTAAATACCATACAGCAACCCATTTACTTAATGCTGCATTAAAAATTACTGTTGGAGAAAATGTTCACCAAAAAGGTAGTAATATAACTGATGAAAGAATGCGTTTTGATTTTAGTTGTGATCATAAACTTACCCCAGAAGAAATTCAAAATACAGAGGATTTAGTTAATAAATGGATAAAAGAAAGTTTACCTGTGACTATTAAAGAAATGCCAAAAGAGGAAGCTGTAAAAACTGGTGCTGAAGCAATGTTTATAGAAAGATATCCTGATATTGTAACAGTATACTCTATAGGAGATGTTTCAAAAGAAATTTGCATGGGACCACATGTTGAAAATACTAATAAACTTGGAGAATTCAAAATAGTTAAAGAAGAAAGTTCTTCCGCAGGCGTTAGACGTATTAAAGCAGTGCTTAAATAAAAAAGAAGGTATAAAAATGTTTAAAAATAAAAAAATATTTATATTGGGAATGGCTAAAAGTGGCTATAATGTAGCTAAACTATTATGTAAAAATAATGAAATCCTTATAACAGATAAAAATGACCAAGATGAAGAAAAAGTTAAAGAGCTTGAAAGTTTAGGTGTTAAATTTGTAAAAAGTGAGAATCCATTAGAAATTTTTGATGATAGTTTTGATATGGTAATTAAAAACCCTGGAATTATGCCATTTCATGAACTATTAATTGAAGCTGAAAAACTAAATATTCCAATTTATAATGAAATGGAAGTAGCATATCATTTTCTTCCTAAAAATATAAAAATTATTGGAGTTACTGGTTCAAATGGTAAAACGACAACAACAACAATGATATATGAATTATTAAAAAGAGAAAATATTAGTGTCGTTTTAGGTGGAAATATTGGATACCCTTTAAGTGAAGTAATTCCTTTGATAAAGGATGGGGATGTACTATTACTTGAAATATCTGATCATCAGTTATTAAACTTTCATGACTTTAAAACTGATATAAGTGTTCTTACAAATTTATGTCAAACACATTTAGATTATCATGGAACATATGAAAATTATAAAAAGGTAAAACATAATATATTTAACCATCATACAAAAAATGATCTTGCAATAATTAATGCAGGAAATGCTGATAGTATGCTTCTTACAAAAGATATTAATAGTACTAAAGAATATTTTAATGGTAAAGATGCATATTTACTAGATAATGCAATTTTTATTAAAGGTGAAAAAATAATTGATACTAAAGATATATTAGTTAAAGGAAAACATAATTATGAAAATATTATGGCTGCATTACTAGTTTTAAAGGAATTTAAAATAGATAAAGATGTTGTTATAAAATTCTTTAAAGAATTTAAAGGCGTTGAACATAGAATTGAATTTGTTTGTCAAAAAGGAAATTTAAAATTCTATAATGATTCTAAAGCTACAAATCCAACAAGTACAATTACAGCACTCAATGCTTTTGATGAAAATACATACCTTTTATTGGGTGGTATGCAAAGAAAACAAAATTTTCATGAACTTGATAATGCAATAAAAAATGTCAAAAAAATATATGCTATCGGAGAAACTACTGATGAAGTTTATGATTATGCACAAAGCGTAAATATTCCTTGCACAAAGTGCTATTCTTTAAAAGAAGCTATGAAATGCGTTAAAGAAGACAGTATAGAAAGTGGAGTGGTACTTCTTTCGCCTGCATCTGCAAGCTGGGATCAATATGCAAAATTTGAATTACGTGGGGATGAATTTAAAAATCTTGCAAAAAATATGTAATAAAGATATAATTTAAATAGAGTAAAGGGTGATAGTGTGAGAAATGAAATTGGTACAGATCCAACTTTAGTAGAGGTTATTGATTCACTTGACGTTCTACCTGAAAAAAAGAATGAAGAAAAGCCAAACAATAATAAACCACAAAAAGAGAAACCCAGTTTAATAAAACAAGTATTATTTATTTTACTTATATTAATGTTGATGGGTGGCGTAGCATTTGGAGTTTATTATTACTTGAATCTTGCAAAAAATAAAAATAATCAAAATTCAACTCCAACATTTTTATTAAATGATATAACAATAAAAGTTGGTGATAAATTATCTTCAAGTTTAAACGAATATGGAAACTTTTCTAATTTGGATATTACAAATTGCAAGTTAAATACAAACGAAGTTGATACTTCGAAAGCTGGAACCTATCCATATTATGTTGTTTGTAGTACTTCAAAATATACTGCAAAAGTAATAGTAGTAGAAGGCGAAAACGGTGACAATACATCTTCGCAAAATGAATTTAAAATCAAAAATGAATTTGTTTATTTAACTAAAGGTAGTGAAATAAATCCGGAAAGACTTATTTCATCTGATGAAAAATATACTTATGCTTTTGCTGATAAAGAAGAGGCTAAGTCTATTATTAATGATTTAGGTATTCAAAGTATAAATATAAAAGTAACTGATGCAAATAATGTTGAAAAAACATATACATCATTTATTTATGTAATTGATAGTGAACCAAAAATTAAATTTAGTTGTCAAAGTCCTGATGGAAAAGTCGTTGATAAAACTTTGTTCGATTCAAACAAAGAAAATATAAATAAATCTGTCAGAATGAATATATATACATATAATAGTGATACTGAATTAAATGATATGATAAGCAAAATAGATAATGGAATTCTTTCTATTGATGATGATAAGGGTTATGCTTTAATAGATTATTCTAAAAGAACTATAACTTTAGTTAAAATGCTTCAAAGCGATATTTTAGATCAAGAATACGGAAGTTCGTTTCCTACATCATATAATGAGATAAGTAACTATTATAGAAACAAACTAAAATTTGATTGTACATTTGATTAAAAGGTAGCATATTAAATGCTACTTTTTTAATTAATAAATATAGACTTTTATTATCTCTTAAAGTTCTTTTATTTCATAAAATATATTGGTGATTAATATAAAAATTTGTGTTTATGCAATTTGTAAAAATGAAGAAAAAAATATTATAAAATGGTATAAGAGTATGAAAGAAGCTGATGCTATTTATGTTCTTGATACTGGAAGCAGTGATAATAGTGTGAAAATATTAAAATCTTTAAATATTTATGTAAAAAGTAAAAAAATTATTCCATTTAGATTTGATAATGCACGAAATGAGTCTTTTAAAATGATTAAGAAAAAATATGATTTATATGTGTGTACTGACTTAGATGAACGTTTTAATAAAGGATGGCGAAAAAAATTAGAAAAATACTATGATAAATCTTATACAAGAGTTAAATATTTATATAATTGGTCGTTTGATGAGAAAGGCAAACCTGCAACAACATTTTATTTAGATAAGATTCATACAAAAGATTATGTTTGGACTCATCCAGTTCATGAAGTTTTGCATCCATTGAAAGAAGAAAAGATTTTATTAATTGATGGTATAACTTTAAATCATTATCAAGATAAATCAAAATCCAGAAGTAATTATTTGCCACTTTTAAAATTAAGTGTTAAGGAGTCTCCAGATGATGATAGAAATCTTCATTATTTAGCAAGAGAATATATGTATCATAATCAAAATATGAAAGCAATTAAAATGTTTCATAGACATCTAAATTGTAAAAATAGTGTTTGGAAAGATGAAAGAAGTGCATCAATGAGATTTATGGCAAGATGTTATCAGAAAGTTGGTTATAAAGATGAGGCTATATTTTGGTTTAATAAGGCAATCAATGAATCTCCATATTTAAGAGAGCCTTATGTGGAACTTGCAAGTCTATATTATAATGATAAAAAATATGAAATAGCTCTTGATCTTCTTAATAAAGCCTTCTTAATTAAAGAAAGAAGTAAAAGTTATATAAATGAACCATTTGCTTGGAATGGAGAAATATATGATTTATATGCGGTAATACTTTTTTATTTAAATAAAAAAGATATTGCTTTAAAATATAGTAATATAGCAATATCTTTATCAAGTAATGAAAGAATATTAAATAACAATAAAATTATTAAACAAGTACTGCATGAAGAACAAGTCTAGTTGTTTCACTTTGACAAGTAGAAAGTGTAAGTATTTTACTATTTTCATCAAGTGTGATATTAAAATCGTAAATACTACGATTTTTTATTTTATCTAAAAATTCCATCTTTGACTTAGCATCATCAAAATTAACTGTTAAGTAATCATTTGTAGTAGGTACTATATAAATAGAAAATACTTGATATTTATAAGAATTATATAAAGTGTCGAGTCTTATGATTTGATTTTCTTTATTTGTATACCAATCTTTATAAAGGGTTTTATTAAGTGTGCCAAACATTACACCATTTAAATATCTATTGTGACCATAAATTATTATGTTATCATCAGTGTGAGTAATATTATTTTCATAGTCCATAAATAGCCAACCATTATTATCTTTTTTCTTATATAAGTTATAATTTAAATAATAATCATTATCAAGAGTTTGTGTAATAGCATAATCTATATTTGTATTATTTACTTTTAACCAACCAACAACATCAGGATTAATCTCTGTAAGAGAGTAAATATAATTATTCTTAATTTCTATACCATTTAATGTTTTTACGGTTTTAATTTCTTCTTTGACTTCTTTTTCTTCAATATATTTAGTAACTTCTTTTTGAATTTTACTTACTTTCATCATTGAAGTATAGTTATCATAAAAAACATAGATAAAAGAAAATGCAACAATAAGTAGTATTAAAAGACCACACATTCTTAATATTCCATTGTTAGTTTCTTTAACAATGTTGTCTTCAATATATTTGTCTGAATATTTTAATTTAAATGAAATTTTATATTTTTTCTTAATTATTTTATTGTTTTTTCTTAAATATTCAATGACATTTTCATCATGTTCATCACCATGTAAAATTATTTTAATATTTTTTTGATTATTTTCTTTTAAAATATAGATTATTTGTTCTAAATTTACTTTATTAATTTTATTTATATGAATTACTTTAAGATGTCTATTAATATCACAAAATGCATTAAAATCTTGAATATCTTCAGTTGATAATGGAAACTGTAAATATATATTATTTTTATAAAATAATTGAGAATATGTTTTTAGATTATTAGTTTGCATAAAGTTTGATGTAAATAATATTTCACTTCTTGATTCTGGAATAATACCATACTTATCAAGTAGTTCAAACATATATACTGGAATGTATTCAAAACTTATAAATTTTAAACCATTTAATTTTCTTAATTTTTCACAAAGCTTATAACTTATTACTTCCTCAGATTCTACATAAATAGAATTAATATTTTTGAATTTGTTTATAAGTGGAAGAATAATATTTAAAACTTCAATATTTTGAAAAGATAAAGTAGTTATAGAATAAGTTTTTATAAGTTCATTTAAAAATGTACAAACTATTTTTTGATTTAACAAAATATACTCATCACTAAATACAAGTTCGTTGTTACTAATTACATTAGTATTAAGCATATTTTTATATTCTATATTAAGTTTTTTTTTGTTAATAAAACATAATCTATCGTTTTTAATCTTTATTAGTATCTTCACTTTTATCCACCTTATATTTAATATGATAACACAAGTTGACATTTTTTAATATAAATTTTTTAAAAATATATTGTTTTTTTGAATTTTATGATATAATTAGGTCATAATAAAGATAGGAGAGTTGATGGATGAAAAAGTTTTTTAGTTATTTACTAGTTTTAGGTGTGTTTTGTTTACCATTAATTGTTAATGCTGTAACTGAAAAAGTTAGTGTTCCAGATGATTACACAACTAAACAACTTGATAATGGTGATCAACAAAGAACATACAAAATCAGAGTAACTTTAGAAAATAACACTGAAAATCAAAAAGTTACTAAAAAAACTGTAAAGTTTAAACTAGGCAAAGCTATTACTGAAGCTACATGTGGAGACTATGGTGAATTTGTTGCCACTACTACAAATAACGGAAAAAATTCAGATGGTGAAACAACAATAACTTGTGTATTTGACAAAAATGGTTCTTCAGACACAGGAAATGATTTCCAAGTAGGAACACTTACTGTAACAGTTCCAAAAGACAGTACAGAAGATTGTAGTATTGCTGTAATAAATGGTGGTTCTCAAGGTACAACTAACCCTGACACTGGTGCTAGCTTACCAATAGTTATTATTGCTGTTGGTTTAGTTCTTGGAGTTGGTGTTTATTCAGTATCTAAGAAAAAAACTAAACTTTATAAAATATAATAATTAAAAGGTTTAAAAAAGATTATTAGGACTTTCTAATAATTTTTTTTTGTGTTAAAATATACCCAGTGGTGATTTTATGAGAGAATTTACAGAACAAGAACAAGTAAGAAGAGACAAACTTGCAAAACTTAATGAACTTGGAATAGATCCATTTGGTCAAAGATTTGAAAGAAGTGGATTTGCAAAAGAAATAAAAGAAAAATATGCAGATATTTCTCATGACGAATTTGAAAATCGTAATGATATTGAAACTGTAGCTGGTAGAATTATGTTTATAAGAAAAATGGGTAAAGCTTCATTTTTCTCTATAAAAGATAAAACTGGTAATATTCAAATATATATATCAATAAATGATGTAGGTGAAGATGTTTATAACTTATTTAAAAGTGCTGATATTGGTGATATAGTAGGCGTAAGAGGTAAAGTTATGAAAACAGGAACTGGTGAAGTTACAATTAAATGCCTTGAATATACACATTTGGTTAAGGCTTTAAGACCACTTCCTGAAAAGTTTCATGGACTTACTGATATTGAAGAAAGATATCGTCGTAGATATGTTGATTTAATAATGAATGATGATACTAGAAAAGTTGCTTATACTAGGCCAAGAATCATTCGCTGTATCCAAAATTTTATGGATAATAGAGGATTTATTGAGGTTGAAACTCCAGTACTTCAAACACTTCTTACAGGAGCAAGTGCAAGACCATTTATAACTCATCATAATACTCAAGATATTGATATGTATTTAAGAATCGCTTTAGAGTTACCTTTAAAAAGATTATTAGTGGGTGGAATGGAAGCAGTTTATGAAATAGGCAGAACTTTTAGAAATGAAGGTATGGATCCTAAACATAATCCTGAATTTACTTTAATGGAAGCATATCTTGCATATTCTGATCTTGAAGGCATGATGGATATGACTGAAAAAATGTATCAAGAAATTGCTACTAAAGTAATAGGTAAAATGGAATATAATTGGTGCGGTTATGATATTAATCTAACTGGACCTTGGAAAAGAATTAGTATGGTTGATGCGATTAAAGAAATAACTGGTATTGATTTTTCTAAAGAAATGAGTGTCGATGATGCTTTAAAACTTGCAAGTGAGCATCAAATTGAAGTTCAAGAACATGAACATACTGTAGGACACATTATAAATTTATTTTTTGAAAAGTATGTTGAAGAAACATTGATTCAGCCAACATTCTTATATGGCCATCCAGTAGAAATTAGCCCACTTACAAAAGCAAATCCTAGTGATCCAAGATTTGTAGAAAGATTTGAATTATTTATAGGAGGCAAAGAGTTTGCTAATGCATATACTGAACTTAATGATCCAATTACTCAACTTGATAGGTTTGAAAGTCAACTTAAAGAAAGAGATCTTGGTAATGACGAAGCAAATGATATTGATATGGACTTTATTGAAGCGCTTGAATATGGAATGCCTCCAGCAGGTGGAATAGGTTATGGCATTGATAGGCTTGTAATGTTATTTACAGAGCAAGACTCAATTAGGGATGTAATTTTATTCCCAACTATGAAAAATATTAAGAAATAAAGCAAAAAAAGTGTAATTTGCTTTTTTTTTTATTTTATACGTAGTATAATTTTGTTAAGGAGGTAGAATATGGGAATTGTTATTGGCATTGTTATAGTACTTGCTCTTGCGGCATTTTTTGCAGTATTAACATGTAAAAGCAAACATAGCGATTTATTTAGATGGTTACTTATCATTTTCTTTGTTGCATTTTGTTTTACTTGGGTAATCCCTTATGGTTATTTTAGCGGAACAACATATACAGAATACGGAATGAACCGTCTAGGCCTTGGAGATCTTACATCTATAGTTTACTATGGTGCATATTTTGGATTAACAACAATAATTTACTTATTTGTATTAGGTGGATTTTATGGCGTTTTATCTAAAACAAAGATTTATGAGGCAACAGTTAAAAAAGTTGCTAAAAAAATAAAAGGAAAAGAACTTTTATTTAGTATAATTATTTCATGCTTATTTGCAATTTTAGCATCACTTTTAAAGAATACATTTGCTTTATTAGTATTTGTTCCTTTTGTAATTTCAATTTTATTAAATGCAAAATTTGATAAATTAACTGCATTTATTGTTACATTTGGTTCAATTATTGCAGGTGCTTTAGGATGTACTTATGGTACTGACAGTTTAAGTTTTTTCAACAATTATGTTGGAACGGGAATTGATATTGGATTAAAATATCGTATTATCATAGCTGTTATTGCACTTCTTGGTTATGAAGCTTTATTAGTATTACGTCTTACAAGAAAAAATAAGAAGAAAGTAAATACTGAAGAAGAACTTGAAAGTGATCCATTTGCTGTTGAAGAAGTTAAAGGAAAAGTTTCAACTTGGCCAGTAGTAGTAATTTTCGCAGTTCTTGCTATATTTATAGTACTTGGTTTTGTCGACTGGGAAAATTATTTCAAAATAACTATTTTTAGTGACTTCCATACTTGGTTAACTGGTTTAACTATTGGTAAGGACTTTACATTATTTAAATATTTATTAGGAACATCCGCTACTGCATTTGGTTCATTTGAAATAACAACTATAACTGTTATAGTATTTATTATGTCAGTTATTGCTGCTGCTATGGACAGAGTATCATTTAATGATTACTTAGTAAACTTTGGTTCTGGAGCTAAGAAAATGCTTAAACCTGTATGTTTATATGTATTAGTTTATACTGTATTTGTTACTGCATATATGGCACCATTTATTCCAACTATTACAAATTGGTCTTATGGTTTAACTAAAACATTTAATCCATACATTGCTACTTTAACTGCATTTGTAACATCAATATTCCATGCTGATTTAGGATACACAGGTTATTTAGTAGGAAAATTTGTGAGCACAGGATATTCTGAAAGTTTATCACTTATTCACACATTATATGTTACTACTTACGGAATTGTTCAAATTTTCGTACCTACAAGTGGTCTTTTAATGGTTGGATTATCATATTTAAAAATTGATTATAAATCTTGGTTTAAATATGTTTGGATGTTTGCATTATTAATGCTAGTTGCACTATTAATTTTAGCTACTATAGTTTATTATTAATAGAAGGTATTTTACAAAAAAAGAATAAATTTTATTATTTATTCTTTTTTTTAATCTTAAAATATAGTATTATATTAGTTGTAAGGATAGATTTATTATGAATGAAAATAATGAAATTACTAAAAAGGTAAATATAACAAGTATTTTTGCAATTATTTTTTTACTTGCGATTGTAGCGGGTGCTTCTTTTGCATATTTTGGTTCGTTTAGTACTAGAGTAAATAATAAAGCATCTGTAAATGTAAATACAGGTTCAGGAATTTCTTCTTCGTTTGTTTCTACGACGGCACCACTTGATTTACATGCTACGCTTGCAAATATGATAAATGCCTCAGCAGGTGATGTTGTAGCTGACAGTAACAGTAATTTAAATGTAACTTTGACTTTAGGTACTGCTTCAAGTACTTATAGTTGTACTTATGATATTGTATTTGAGTATGATGTTGATAGCAAGATTTATGGAGATGCTGAAACTCCAGTAACAAATCCTAGTTCCAAAGAATTAACTTTAACAATTAAGGGAACAAATGTTGGCATTAATAATTACAGTACTGAAAAAAACTTTGCATATGATTCATCATGGAGCGCAAAAACTGAAAATGTTGGCTATAAAAAAATTGTTGTTAAAGATGCAATAATAAAAGATTTAAATGGTACTGGTACAACTCAATCTTGGAATATTAATTTAAAATTTTATATTTTAGCAGAATCACAAGCAAGTATTCAAGGAAAAACTTTTTCAGGAAACTTTTATGTGGAAAACATTAGATGTAAGGATGACAAATGAAAATAAAAAATTATTATGACAATTTTTATTATGTTTTTTTTGGAATTTATTTTACTGTTTGTTTAGCTTTTATTTCTATAATACTATCTTTACATGTTAGCACTTTATATGTTATTTTGGGATTAATTTTTTTAATAATTGTTCTTGGTTTAATAATATTTTTTTATTTTAGAGTTTATAGAATTAATGAAAAAAGTATTACAATTAGAGCAGGTTTTATAAAAAAAGTTATTCCATATAAACAAATAAAAAAATGCTTTATAGTAAGCAATATAAATCCATTTTATTCAACTTCTTACAAAAGAATAGCTTTGAAACTTAAAAATGGAAAAGAAATTTATATTAGTCCTGTTAAAATGGATAATACATTAATGCAAATAATGAGAAAGGCTGAAAAATGATAGATTACATAATAATAGGCCTTTTAATTTTCACTATAATTTTACTGATTATTTTATTATCTAGAAAAAATAATAATAGTGATATAGTTGAAAAGTTAGGCAAATTTGATACAAATATTACAAAATCAATTGGTGATTTTAAATATGATTTTTCTAAAATCTTAAGAGAAGATTTTGATTCTTTAAATGAAAGCGTTGAAAGAAAACTAACATTAATAAATGATATGGTTAATGAAAGACTTGATAAAAACTTTGAAAAAAGTAATAAAACATTTAACTCTGTTTTGGAAAGACTTTCAAAAATTGATGAAGCACAAAAGAAAATTGATGATTTAGGAGCAGATATTATTTCTTTACAAGGTGTGTTAACTGATAAAAAAACAAGAGGGACTTTCGGTGAAGTTAGTCTTGAATATATTTTAAATAATGCTTTTGGATCTTCTTCAACTGGAATTTATAAATCTCAATATAAATTTGAAAACGGATATATAGTTGATGCACTTTTATTTGCTCCATCTCCGCTTGGAACGATTTCTATTGATAGCAAATTTCCTCTTGAAAATTATCAAAAAATGACTGATAAAAGTAAGACTAAAGAAGAAAGATTATACTATGAAAAATTATTTGTTCAAGACGTGAAGAAACATATTAATGATATTAAGGAAAAATATATTATTCCAGGGGTAACTAGCGATGAGGCAATTATGTTTTTACCTGCAGAAGCAATTTTCGCAGAAATAAATGCGTATCATCCTGAACTTATTACGTATGCTTATAATAGTAAGGTATGGATAACTGGTCCAACTACATTAATATCTACATTATCTACAATATCAATGATTATTAAAAATATTGAAAGAGATAAGTATGCTAAAGTTATCCATGATGAATTAAACAAATTAAGTATAGAATTTTCAAGATATAAAGATCGTTGGGATAAACTATCTAAGAATATAAAGGCGGTTAATAATTCCGTAGATGAACTTTCTACGACAACAGAAAAAATTACAAAGAAATTTGATTCTATAAATAGAGTTGAAATCAAAAAGATAGAGGTGGAAAATGACAAAGACTAAAAAAGAAGATAGTGCACTTATTACATTTTTAAAAGGTTTTGTAATAGGTTTTGGTATTATATTTCCTATTAGTTCATCAGTTCTTGCTATGACAATGGGAATTTACGAAAGAATTATTAAAATAATAAATAATTTCTTTTCATCATTTAAGGAAAATAAAAAATTTATTATATTTTTTGCTCTAGGAGTTGTAGCATCTGCAATATGTTGTTGTTTGCTTTTAAATATTACATTAAATAAATTTCCTGTTGCAACATTATTATTTTTTGTAGGATTAATCCTTGGCGGAGTTAAGATGATAGTTCAAAAGACCGAAAAAAAATATTCTGTAGCAAATATTTTATGTACAGTTATTGGCGCTTTAATTTTAATTGGAATATCACTTCTAGGAAGTAAAGAAGGCGTAAGTATAAGCACTGATTTAGCTGGCTATTTAAAACTATTTGGCGTAGGAATAATTGCTGCAGGTACAATGATTATTCCAGGAGTTAGTGGCTCAGCTATACTAGTTATTTTAGGATATTATACACCTCTTTTAAATATTATTTCTGAAACTGTTCATTTTAATAATTTGAATCCAAATATTTTTATAATAATAGTTTTTGGTATAGGCATGCTTATAGGAATAATTGCTGTTAGTAAACTTATGGAGTATTTACTTGAAAAGCATAAAATTAAAACATATTTTGCTATTGTAGGTTTTGTATTTGCTTCAATTGTAAATATAATAATATTAATATTTGGTTATAAGATTAAAGTAGCTGAATTTATAGTTGGTATGATACTTCTTTTAGTTGGTTATATTTTAAGTGCAAAATATTTAAAAGAGGAGTAAAGTAATGGAAGTTATTTTAGTGAGCAACAACTTAATAGAAAATAACTTACTTTATAATAATGAAAAAATAGATAAAAAAAAACTGAAAATACCTTTGCTTAGTAAAAATAAAGATTACGCGCAAAGGCTTTCTTTATTATCTATGTTTAATAATACTGGTGCTATATATTCATCAACAAGTGCAAGTGCAAGAATATTTGCTCAGTATTTAGGAAAAAGAATAAAAAAGGATGTTTATTTAGATGATAAATTAGATGCTCCTATAATTGGTAACATTAAAAATAAAGATTTAAAAAATATATATTTTATGCAGGAGCATGATTTTAACATAAAACTTGAAAATGGTGAGTCATTAAATGAAACTTGCAAAAGATTTACAGACAGCATAAATCATATTGTATATTTAAATAAAGTAAATAAAGTAGTAGTTTTTACACATTTAAGAACAATATTAAGTTATTTAATAAATCATACAAAAGTAGGTTATAATCTCGAAGATGAACTTATTTTAGAATATAATGATGATGTTATTTATTCTGGTGATATAAATGACATAAGTATATATAAATTAAATTTTGATGATAGAAATTTAACTAATATAAAAAAGATTATTTTATAGAAAGGAATATGTATGAAAAAAGAAGTTTATAAAAGTTTAGTATTTTGTTTTTCAATTATATTATTTGGCATTTCAATTGCAAGAGTAATTACATACATTATTAAATAGTATGAAAAAAAATTTAACTATTAATAAAACTTTTTTTATAAGTATTATTTTAATAATGCTTTCGTTTATATCCAAAGAATACACTTATGTGTTTAATAATTATGGAAATGTATATTTTATTTTTTCTTCAGTATATTATATTTTAGGAAAAATAGGTTATCCACTTTTCATTATGGCACTTGGTTACTATTTACTTAATAGTGAATTTAATTTAAAAAATTATATTAAAAACATTTTATTTATAATTTTTATATTTATAATTTTTACTTTTATAAACTTACTTTTCTTTAATCATAATCTAAATCATTTTTATAAATATTTACTTAATCCATTTAACAGTCATTTAAGTATATTATTTAATATTTTAAGTTTATATATAATTTATCCATTTATTAAAAAGTTAGTTTCTAATATGACAAAAAAGGAGGACAAATTATTTGTTTTATTAACTCTTTTATGGAGTACGTTAAATTTAATAAGTTTATTTAAAGAATTTACTTTTACTTTAGATATTCCTTTAATAAATAACTATATGATGATAAGTTATTTTATAATGGGATATTTATTAAAAAATGATGATAGTAAAAAAACTAAAAGTTTAATTTTAAGTATAATAATAAGCTTAATTTTATTTATTTATATTGTGATAATTACGTATGTTTTATCCAAGGGTATGCAAAATTTTGATAGAACCTTAATTGAAAATAATAATATATTAATGATGGTATTAACTTTACTTATATATTATATAATTAATTTTGATGATAAATGCGATTTAAATTTTAAATCATTTACACCATATTTGTTTGGAGCATATTTATTTAGCAATTTAATATTTAGTTATATTAGTAAACATTATGATTTATTAAATTATTATTCTGCATATTCAATAATAGTTTGTTTAATAGTTACATTTTTTAGTAGTTATTTTATAAGTTTTGTATTATGTAAACCATTTATGGTAATAAAGGAGAAAAAATGGAAAAAGAAATAAATATAGGGATTAGTAATAGACATGTTCATTTAAGTAAAGAAGTTTATGACCTTTTATTTGATGAACCATATAATATTTTAAAGAATTTAAAACAACCTGGAGAGTTTGCAACTGATAAAGTAGTTACTCTTAAAACTGATAAATTTAAAATTGATAATGTAAAAGTTTTAGGACCATGTCGTGATTATACACAGGTGGAGATTGCTAAATCTGATGCAATTAAGTTTGGCATTAATCCTCCGGTAAGGGAAAGTGGAGATTTGGTAGGAGCAGAAAAAATCATAGTTGAAACTCCTAAAAATAGTATTGAAGTCAAAGCTTGTATTATTGCTCAAAGACATATTCATATTTCTAAAAATGAAGCGGATAATTTAGGACTTACTCATGGAGAAAAAGTTTTAGTTAAACTTGGTAGTGAAAAATCTGGTATTATTGAAAGCTTTGTTAAAATAAGAGATAATGCAGTTTTAGAACTACATATTGATAAAGACGATGCATGTGCTTTTTTAATAAATCAAGGTGACACTGCCAAAATAATTTTAAAATAAATTATTTTATTTACAGTATTAATTTATGATGTTATAATCTTTTCTGATAAAGGAAAGATTTTTTTATGTTTAAAATAGGTAATGTAGAAATTGATGGAAAAATAATTGTAGCTCCGATGGCTGGCGTTAGCAATAAAACTTTTCGAATGATTTGTAAAGATTTTGGAGCGTCTTTAGTAGTAGGGGAAATGGTTTCAGATAAAGCTTTAGTTTTTGGTAATGAAAAAACAAAGAAGCTCTTAAAAATGGACGAAAAAGAAAGACCTATTTCACAACAAATTTTTGGAAGTGATATAGATAGTTTTTGTAAGGCTGCAAAAATTATATACGATTATATGCATCCAGATATTATTGATATTAATATGGGTTGTCCTGTACCAAAAATAGCAATGCGTTCTCAGGCTGGAAGTGCACTTTTGAAAAATCCTGAAAAAATATATGAAATTGTTAAGGCAGTTAGTAAAACTGTTCCATGTCCTGTAACAGTTAAAATTCGTAGTGGTTGGGATGAAAATAGTATAAACTGTGTTGAAGTTGCAAAAATATGCGAGAAAGCTGGCGCAAGTGCAATAACACTTCATGCAAGAACAAGAAGTCAAGGTTATGAAGGACATAGTGATTGGTCACTTATAAAAAAAGTTAAGGAAAGTGTAAATATTCCAGTTATCGGTAATGGTGATGTTGTAAGCTACTTTGATGCTAAGAAAATGCTTGATGAAACTGGGTGTGATGCAGTTATGATAGGAAGAGGACTTTTAGGTAACCCTTGGCTTATTAAAGAGTGCAATGATTATTTAGAATATGGAAAACTTCCTAAAAAAGTGTCTTATGAAGAAAAAATTCAAATGATGAAAACACATTTAAATAATTTGGTTTTAGAAAAAGGAGAAAGTGAAGCAACAATTGAAATACGAAGTCATTTTTTATATTATTTAAAAGGTATGCCTAATAATAGTGAAGTAAAAAATATGATTTGTAAGGAAAGAAGTCAAAGTAAAATAATTGAAATTTTAGATAATTATTTGGAAAGTATTAACAAAGAAAATTTGTCAAAATAAAAAAGGGACATAGCCCTTTTTTATTTTATCTCTAAAATTACATCATAATACTGAAGTATTTGCTGTAGTATTTTTTTATTCATATAATAGTTTTCATTATTAAAACGAAGTATTAAATAATCATCTTTGTTTTTATTGAGTAATGTGGTTTCTTTGTTTTCATCGATTTGATTTAAAATTTCTTTAACTTCATTTTCACTAAGTGTTTTTTGAAAATCTATATGGTATCCATGAAGTGGGTCAAAAAAATAAAAATAATCTGTGTAGTATGCATAAACCACATTTGATTTTGTGATATATAAATAATAATTTTTATCAATATCAGTTTCCTTTAAAAAGGTACCTTTATCTTTTAAAGTGTTACCTTTGGTAGTTTCTCCGAAGTTTACTCTTATATAGTATTCTTCATTATAAAGTTTATCAAATTCTTTTTTCTTTTCACTTCTTAAAAAATAGAATACTGTAAATAATATTACTACTGTAATTATTATAGAAAGAATTAATACTATAGTACTATTATTTTTTCTTTTTGGCGTTTTTAAATCACGATTCATTTTTACTCCTTAACTAGCATTTTGGCTACTTCATTTATTGGGCCTGCACCAATAGTAACTACTAAATCATTTTCTTTAACGTTTTCTTTAATATAATCTTCAATTTTTTCAAAGGTATCTAAATATATAACATTTGAATTTTTCTTTTTAATTAGAGAAACTAAATCTTCCTCTTTAACATTCCAAATATTAGTTTCGCGAGCAGGATATATTTTTGCAATAACAATATTATCAAAATTACTTAAAACATCTGCAAACTCATTTAAATGTTCAATAGTTCTAGAATATGTATGTGATTGAAATATTGCATAACTTTTATTATGACTTGTTTTTTTTACAGAATCCAGTGTTGTTTTAATTTCACTTGGATGATGTGCATAATCATCATATACTAAAGCTCCATTAACTTTTCCCAAAAACTCAAATCTTCTTCCAACACCCGTATAAGAGGCAAGTCCATCTTTAATTGCATTTAAATCAATATCATAAAGTTTACACATTGCCGTTGCTGCAAGAGAGTTATATATATTATGAATTCCGGATACTGATAAAGTAATTTCAGTTTCTTTTTTTCCATTTATATATAAATCATATTTTGGATGACCATATGCATTATAAGAAATATTTTTTGCCATATAATTTGCATCTTTATTTATACCATATGTTATTTTATTTAAACCACTTACACATTTAACTGTGTTTTCATCATCGTTATTGATTATTAAATTTCCATCATTATTAAGTTTATTTGCAAATTTTCTAAATGAGGCAATAATGCCATCAATATTTTTAAAATAGTCTAAATGGTCATCATCGATATCAAGTATTATTTCACTAGTAGGAGAAAATTCTAAAAAACTATCTACGTATTCACAGCTTTCTGCAATAAAATATTTTTTAGAACCAACATGATTATTGCTATTAATTATTGGAAGCATAGCTCCAATCATAATTGTTGGATTTAAGTTTGCTTTTAAAAATATTGTACTCACCATTCCAGTAGTAGTACTTTTTCCATGAGTTCCACTTATACATAATACATTTTCATATTCTTTCATTAAAAGTCCTAAAAATGTACTTCTTTCATAAACAGTTTTATTATTTTCTCTAGCATATTTTAATTCTTCGTTATCTTCATGAATTGCAGCGGTATAAACGATAATATCAGCATTTTTTATATTTTCAATGTTTGGCACGTTTGATACTTTAATGCCTTTTTCCTCTAGGTGTTTAGTAATATCTGTTAAAAATGCATCATAACCTGTGATATGTGCATTAAAAGACAATAATATTTCGGCAATTCCACTCATAGAAATTCCTCCGATACCAATCATATGTATTTTTTTATTATTAAACATATAAATCTTCCTTTCTTGATTATATTATACTTTAACTTACTCTAAATTGCAAAAGAGTGTCGGTATAATAAAATAATTTTTTTCCCCTTTATTTCGATAAATGCCTCTTCTTTTAAATTTTTGAGTTCTCTATGCATTGCACTTCGGTCAACAGATAAATAATCAGCTAATTCAGAATACGAAAAAGGTAAATATATAATACTGCTTCCATGTTTTTTACTTTGAACATTAAAATATTCAAGAAGACGGTCACGAATAGTTTTTTTGCTTATTATTTGTAGTCTATCATTTTTTTCTACAATTTTATCATTTAATATTAAAAGTAGGTTTTTTAAAAATCTATTAAAATATATTGAGGAATTTTCGTTTTTTATAATAAAGTCATAATCAAATATAGTAATTTTAACATCAGTGCTAGCAATAATTTCATATTCCTCATTATAAAGAGATGATAAATTACTTCCAAATATACTACCTTCGAAAAGTTCCTCGAACACAAGAGTATTTCCATTATAATCATTATGAACTATTTTAGCATTGCCTTCTGATATTATACCAATAATGTTGTCTCTTAAATTTTTTGATATATTCATATTTTTTTTAAAAGTAAAAGTTAATCCTTCAAGTTCGGTTTCTAATTTTTTTTGCTCTTTTACAGGTATATTGTCAAATAAATTTATCATTTACATCTCACCCAGTAAAATTTTATCATTTTTATTAAAATGTTGCAATTGCAACAATACATTTATTTAATTTGTGTTATAGTTAGAGTGGTTTTAATAGGAGAGGTAGTAGAATGAAAATAGTTAAAAGAGACGGACATATCGTAGATTATTGTCCTGAAAAAATTGAAATGGCCATAAAAAAAGCCAATGATGAAGTTGCTGAAGAAGATAGAGTAAGTGAAATTCAAATAAGAAATATTGTAAAATATATTGAAGGATTAAAGAAAAAAAGAATGCTTGTTGAAGATATTCAAGATATTATTGAATACCGCTTGATGGCTCTTGGAAAGTATGCACTAGCAAAAGAATATATTACATATAGATACACAAGAGAGTTAGTTAGAAAAAGTAACACAACTGATCTTTCAATAAAAGAACTAATCGATGGGGAAAGCGAGTATTGGAATACGGAAAACTCTAATAAAAATGCGCGTATTGTAACTACTCAAAGGGATTATTTAGCGGGTATAACATCCACTGATATAACACGTAGATTTTTACTTACTGAAGATATTGTTAAAGCACATGATGAAGGTATTATACATTTTCATGATGCAGATTATTTTGCACAAAATGCTTTACATAACTGTGACTTAATTAATCTTGATGATATGCTTCAAAATGGAACTAATATTAATGGAGTAATGATTGAAAAACCACATAGATTTTTAACTGCTATGACTATTGCTACACAAATCATTACTGCTGTATCATCATCTCAATATGGTGGATGTACTATAACTCTTACTCATTTAGCACCATTTGTTAGATGTAGTTACGAAAGATATTTAGAAAAATATAAAAATAGAAAATTTAAAAAAGAAGATGCGGAAAAATATGCCAAAGAAGATTTACAAAAAGAAATAACTGATGGTGTTCAAACATTCCAATATCAAATTAATTCAATGACTACTACAAATGGTCAAGCACCATTTCTAAGTGTTTGTATGTATTTAGGCGAAACTAATGAGTACAAAGAAGAACTTGCGATGATTATTGAAGAATTTTTAAAACAAAGAATTTTAGGCATGAAAAATGAAAAAGGTGTTTATATAACTCCTGCATTTCCAAAACTTTTATATATTTTAGAGGAAGATAATATTAAAAAAGACGGTAAATATTATTATTTAACTAAGCTTGCCGCTAAATGTACTGCTAAAAGAATGGTTCCGGATTATATTTCTGAAAAGATTATGAAAGAACTTAAGGTTGATAAAAATGGTAATGGACAATGTTATCCATGTATGGGATGTAGAAGCTTTTTAACAACTTATGTTGACGAAGAAGGTAAACCAAAATATTATGGTAGATTTAATCAGGGTGTTGTAACAATAAATCTTCCAGATGTAGCTCTTTCTTCAGATAAAGATATGGAACTTTTCTGGAAAATATTTGATGATAGACTTGAACTATGTCATAGAGCTCTTCAAATAAGGCATAAAAGACTTTCTAAAGTTACAAGTGATGTAGCTCCAATTTTATGGCAACATGGAGCACTTGCAAGACTTAAAAAAGGTGAAAGTATTCATGACCTACTTCATCATGGATATTCGACAATTTCTCTTGGATATGCTGGACTTTATGAATGCGTTAAATATATGACAGGACACTCACATACTGATGAGTCAATCGGTAAGGAATTTGGCTTAAAAGTTATGGAATATATGAACGATAAATGCAAAAAATGGAAAGAAGAAGAGGATATTGATTATTCTGTATATGGAACTCCTATCGAATCAACAACTTATAAATTTGCTAAATGTTTAAAAGAAAGATTTGGTAAGATTAAAGGAATTACTGATAGAGATTATATAACAAACTCTTATCATGTACCTGTATTTGAAGAAATTGATGCATTTACAAAATTAAAACTTGAAAGTGAATTCCAAAAACTTTCTCCAGGTGGTGCAGTAAGTTATATTGAAACACCAAATCTTGAAAATAACCTTGACGTAGTTCTTGAAGTTATTGAATATATTTATAACAATATAATGTATGCTGAACTTAATACGAAATCTGATTATTGCCAAGAATGTGGTTATACTGGTGAAATATTAATTGATGATAATTTAGAGTGGTATTGTCCAAATTGTGGTAATAGAGATCACAGCAAATTAAACGTTGCTAGAAGAACATGTGGATATATTGGAGCAAACTTTTGGAACAAAGGTAGAACTCAAGAAATAAAAGAAAGAGTTATTCATATAGATAATAAGGATGCGTAAATATGAGATATCATAAAATTAGAAAAATGGATATTTCTAATGGACCTGGTGTAAGAGTTTCAATTTTCATGCAAGGATGTGAATTTCATTGTAATAATTGTTTTAATCCTGAAACTTGGGATTTTAAAGCTGGCGAAGAATTTAATGAAGATACAATTAATAAAGTATTAAAATTAAGTGATAAAGACTACATTGTTGGACTATCCATTTTAGGTGGAGAGCCAATGCATCCAAAAAATATTGAGGGAACGACTTTACTTGCTAGGGCTTTTAAAGAAAAATATCCAAATAAAAATATTTGGGTATGGAGTGGATATTTATTTGATAAAGATTTAAAAGATAAAGAAGTTTTAAAATACATTGATGTTTTAGTAGATGGAAGATTTGTTGAAAATCTTGCAAATCCAACACTAAAATGGAAAGGATCTTCGAATCAAAGAGTAATAGATGTTCAAAAAAGTTTAAAAAATAATGAAATATGTATAATTGAATAATTGACAATGTAACTCAAAGGTCATATAATTTAGATATATTTTTAAAAAATTATGAACAAGACGAAATTACTTTAATATTTTTAGAGAGTTAACGATAGGTGAAAGTTAATAATAGAAAGTAATTTGAATCACTTGGGAGTTGTTTATCTAAGTAAATAGGATAAACTGTCTAGTCCGCATTAAGGATAATTAAGTAAAATATAAAGGTGGTACCGTGCTATATGCACCCTTTTGGTACGCACCTTTTTTTATTGGAGGGAAGAAAAATGTTTAAAAAGTTAGATGAAAGAAGTACTAATGAAGTAGAAAAGAGTATATTAGATACTTGGCAAAAAGAAGATATTTTATCTCTTACTACTAAGGGAGATAAGAACTTTGTATTTTATGATGGCCCAATATATGCTAATGCTAAACCTGGAATTCATCATGTATTTGCTAAAACAATTAAAGATGCTTTTTGTAAGTATAATGTTATGAACGGATATAGAGTTGACAGAAAAATCGGACTTGATTGTAACGGACTTCCTATTGAATATAATGTTGAAAAGAAATTAGGCATTAATGGCAAAAAAGACATTGAAGCAATGGGAATTGAAAAGTTTATCGAAGAGTGTAAGAAAAATACAGCTTTAAATATTAGTGAAGTAAAAAAAGTTACTGATATGATGGGCCAATTTATTGATGAAGAGCATCCGTATATTACTTGTGAAAATGATTATCATGAAACTGAATGGTATTTACTTAAAGAAATGCATAAAAAAGGTGCTATTTATCATAGTAATAAAATACTTCCATATTGTCCAAGATGTGGTACAGAACTTGCTAAGTTTGAAGTCGATCAAGGATATCAATTAGATCCAGTTAATACAGTAATTGTTCCATTTAAATTAGTTGGTAAAGATGAATACTTACTTGTTTGGACTACAACACCATGGACACTTCTTGATAATGTTGCTGCATGTGTTAATCCAGATTATGACTACATTAAAGCACAGTCTATGGGATATAAATTTATACTATGTAAAGACCTTGCAGATAAAGTTTTAGGTGAAGATTATAAAGTTTTAGAAACATTTAAAGGAACTGACTTAGTAGGGCTTAAATATGAACAATTAATGCCGTTTGCAACTGTTGAAGGTGGTAAAGCATTTGAAGTAGTTGCAGATAGCTATGTAACATCTACTGACGGAACTGGTATTGTTCACATTGCACCAGCATATGGAGAAGATGATAATAGAGTTTGCCAAGAAAATGGCTTTGGTTGGACTCAAAGTGTAGACCTTGCAGGTAAATATACAGTTGGTCCTTGGAAAGGTACTTTAGTTACTGATAAAGAATTAGAAATTACTATTATCAAATGGTTAAAAGAAAATGATAAATTATTTAAAAAAATCAAAATCGAGCACGACTATCCTCATTGCTGGAGATGCAAAAGCCCACTTATTTATTTTGCAAAACCAGCATGGTATGTAAAAACAACTGATTATAAAGATAAAATAATTGAAGAGAATAATAAAATTAATTGGTATCCACAGTATGTTGGTACAAAAAGATTTGGAAACTGGCTTGATAATATGGTAGACTGGGGAATTTCTAGAAATAGGTACTGGGGTTGTCCACTTCCATTTTGGGTATGCGATGATTGTGGTAAATTTGATGTAATTGGTTCTCGTGAAGAATTAATTGAAAAAGCTGACCAAAAGCTTAAATATGAAGATATAGATTTACATAGACCATATGTAGATAATATTACAATGAAGTGTTCTTGTGGTGGTACAATGCATAGAGTAAGTGATGTAGCTGATGTTTGGTTTGATTCAGGATCAATGCCTTATGCACAATGCCATTATCCTTTTGAAAATAAAGAGTGGTTTGATAAACATTTTCCAGCAGATTTTATTGCAGAGGGCATCGATCAAACTCGTGGTTGGTTTTATGTTCTTCTTGTGATAAGTACAATAATAAGTGGAAAATCTTCATTTAAAAATGTTGTTGTAAATGACATGATGCTTGATAAGAATGGCAAAAAAATGAGTAAATCTACAGGTAATATTATTGATCCTGTAGCTATTATGGAAAAGTATGGTGCTGATTCTATAAGATGGTATATGCTTTATGCTTCTCCAGTATGGACTCCGCTTAAATTCGATGAGGATGGTGTCAAGGAAGTTTATTCAAAATTTGTAAATCCTTTAAAAAATACTTATTCATTCTTCCAGATGTATGCAAATGTAGATAATATTAATATTAGTGAATGTGAAATTGAATATTCTTTACGTGAAGAAATAGATAAATGGTTACTTTCTAAATATAATAATTTAGTGAAAAATGTTAGAAATGCATTCGATGAATATGATTTAAATAAAGTTACAAGATATATTACATCATTTGTTTCAGATGATTTATCTAACTGGTATATAAGACGTAATCGTAATAGATTCTGGGGAAACAAACTTGATAATTCTAAAAAAAGTGTATACAAAACAACTTACGAAGTTTTAAGTGGATTATGCAAACTAATAGCTCCAATTGCTCCTTTTGTAAGTGAAGAAATTTATACAAACTTAACAGGTGAAACTTCTGTTCATTTAGCAGAGTATCCAGTTTGCAATGAAAAATTTATTGATAACCCTTTAGAAGAAAAAATGGATTTAGTAAGAGATTTAATTTCTATCGGAAGATATGTTCGTGAAGAAAATAAAATTAAAGTACGTCAACCTTTATCAGAGGTATTAATTGATGGAAAATATAAAGATATTATTGGTTTACTTACTTCTTTAATAAAAGAGGAATTAAATGTCAAAGAAGTAAAATATATTCAAGATGTAAATACTTATATGAATTTTGAAATTAAACCTAATTTCAAAGAAGCAGGTAAAGTATTTGGCAAAAATATGAAAGAATATCAATCACTATTAGGAAAATTAAGTAAAGAGGATATTGATTTATTAATTAATGATAAAGAAATTTCATTAAATATCGATGGCAATGATTACATAATTAATAAAGATTTAATTGATATAAGATATAGCGCTAAAGAAGGCTTTGATATTGGTATGGATAATGGTAAGTTTGTTATACTTAATGCTATTATTACTGATGATCTTAAAAAAGAGGGTAATGCCAGAGAATTTGTATCAAAGGTTCAAGCAATTAGAAAAGAACTTAACTTTGATATAGAAAATAGGATAACGATTACTGTTAATGCTGATGAAGAGTTTGCTCAGTCTATAAAAGGTAATTTAGAATATGTTAAAAATGAAACTTTGGCTACGGAAATTAATTTTGTAGATTCAATTGATAAAGATTTAACTTTAAATGATTATAAAGTTGGTATTAAACTTGAAAGGAATGGAAAATAATCCATTCTTTTTTGATAGACAAAAATGTAAAAACTCTTTATAATATCTTTTAGGTGACGAAAATGGATATAAATGAATTTGATTATAATTTACCAGAAGAGTTAATTGCGCAAACTCCAATTAAAAATCGTAGTGAATCAAAACTACTTGTAATGGATAGAAAAACTGGTGCTCTTGAGGATAAAATTTTTAAAGATATAACTTCTTATTTACATAGTGGAGATGTTTTAGTTTTAAATGATACAAAAGTTCTTCCTGCAAGAATATTTGGTAAGAAAGAAGAAACTAATGCCCATATAGAACTTCTTTTATTAAAAGATTTAGGCGATGATTTATGGCAATGTTTATCTAGACCATTTAAAAGGTTAAATGTAGGCACGAAAATAACTTTTTCAGATACTCTTTACTGCACCGTAGTAGAAAAACTTGAGGAAGGCATAGTAAATGTTAAGTTTTCTTATGAGGGCATTTTTATTGAACAAATCGAAAAAATTGGTTTAATGCCACTTCCACCTTATATTCATGAAAGTTTAAAAGATCAAACTAGATATCAAACTGTTTATGCAAAATATTTAGGAAGTGCTGCAGCTCCGACTGCAGGTCTTCATTTTACTAAAGAACTTTTAGAAGAAATTAAAAATATGGGAGTAGAAGTATTATATGTAACGTTACATGTTGGACTTGGAACATTTAGACCTGTTAATGAAGAAGATATTACTAAACATCATATGCATAGTGAACATTTTATTATGACTCAAGATGTAGCAGATAAATTAAATAAAGCAAAAGAAGAGGGAAGAAAAATATATGCTGTAGGAACTACCTCTACAAGAACACTTGAGGCAATTATGAATAAATATCATAAATTTGTTTCTTGCAATGAAAATACAAATATATTTATTTATCCAGGATATAAATTTTTGGCTATTGATGGTCTTATAACAAATTTTCATTTACCAAAAAGTACTTTAGTAATGTTAGTAAGCGCGTTTTCAAGCAAAGAAAATGTATTAAATGCATATAAACATGCAATAGAAAATAATTATCGTTTCTTTTCATTTGGGGATGCAATGTTTATTAAATAGTATACAATTTTAATAATATAAGATAAAATAAAATTTATAATGGAGTAAAAATGAAAGTAGAATTTAAATTAAAATATATCGATGAAAAAACTAGTGCAAGGCTTGGCATAGTATCCTTTAATGGAAAAGAATATGAAACGCCTATGTTTATGCCTGTTGGAACTAATGCAACAGTTAAAACTTTATCAGTTGAAGAAATAAAAGCATGTAATTGTGGAATTATTTTAGCAAATACTTACCATTTATGGCTACAACCTGGTGAAAATATTGTCCAAAAAGCAGGCGGATTACATAAATTTATGAATTATGATGGACCGATTTTAACTGATAGTGGAGGATTTCAAGTTTTTTCTCTAGCAAAACCTAAGGATATTATCGAAGAAGGAGTTAAGTTTAAAAATCATTTAAATGGTGATAAATTATTTTTAACACCAGAAAAATCTATTGAAATTCAAGAAAAACTTGGTAGTGATATAGTTATGAGCTTTGATGAATGTATTGGATATCCTGCTACTCATGATTATTGTGCTGCTTCTGTTGAAAGAACCCTTCGTTGGGCAAAACGAGGAAAAGATGTTTTTAAAGGAAATAATCAAATTTTATTTGGCATTGTTCAAGGTGGAGAATATGCTGATTTAAGAAAACATTGTGCAGAAAAGTTAGTAGAAATGAATTTTGATGGTTATTCTGTTGGCGGAACAAGTGTTGGTGAAGATAAACAAACTATGTATAAGATGGTAAAAATGAGTACAGATTATTTACCTAAAGATAAACTTCGTTATTTAATGGGGGTTGGTGATCCGATTGATTTAATTGAAAACTCTTTAAGGGGAATAGATATTTTTGATTGTGTTAGTCCAACAAGGCTCGCTCGTCATGGACATGCTTATACTAAAAATGGTAAGATAAATTTAAAAAATAGTAAGTATAAAGAAGATTTTACTCCGGTAGAGGAGTCTTGTAAGTGCTATGCATGTCAAAGTTACACTAAAGCATATATAAGACATTTAATAACGGCTAATGAAACTTTAGGGGCAAGACTTTTATCAATACATAATATTTATTTTTTGGAAAACTTAATGGCTGAAATTAGAGAGAATATTAAAACTGGCACTTTAGAAGAATATAGAGATAAATTCATTTTAAATTATTATGGAGAGGGCTATGAATACAAATAAAATTGTAATATATGTAACAATTATAGCATGCGTTCTAATTATAGGCGTTCCAGCATTTTTTAAAATAGTAAAAATAAATGAACAAAAATTAAATTTAGTAAATGAAAAGAAGGTTTGTGAAGCTGCTTATAAATGCTACTATGAAAACAAATGTCCAACAAATGTTGTGACTTTAAAAGAACTTTATGAAAATGGTTATTTAGTTTCAGAAATAGTAAATCCATCAACTAGGGAAATTATAAGTAATAGTTCTTATGTAGAAATATATGTAGATCAAATTAAATTTTATCCAATTTAAAAAAGCCAATATTGGCTTTTTATTTTAATTTAATTGTTAAAACTGCAATTATTATTCCAAGAATTATTGTAGAAAGTATTATAACAAATGATTTTGCAAATCCGTTTTCATCATTAAATAACTTTATTCCGCTTATTCCTGGAGGATTCAACGTTCTTGTATATCCTTTTTCTAAAGAGCCAGTTTCATTAGCATTTTCTTTATCCATTTGCATAAAAAATTCTGATAGTTTTTGTTTTATAATATCTACGGCAGGGTGGGGTTTTCCATCGTTTAATGATAAGTTATATTGATTATTTGCTTCGTTTATAGGACCTTCTAAAATGCTGAAAATTCTAGAAAGATTTTCATCTCTTACATTCATATTTGTATATTTTTTATATTGTAAAAAATATGTATCTAAATAATCTATTATTGATTTTTTCATATCGTCAGTAAGATTATTATAATACAAATATTTATACATAATATTTGCTTGATTAGCTAAGTTTTCAAAATAAGCTTCGTCATATCTACTCATTGCCATATCTCCTACTATAATTAAATTTTATCAAACATTTATTTAAAATACAATTGCTTTTTTAGGGGGTATTATTGTATTATATTTACGAAGGCATTATATGGGAAATAAATTAAATGAAGATTTTATTATAAATTTATCTAAAAATAAAAACGAACCAATTTGGATGAAAGAATTTAGATTAAATGCATATCATAAATTTTTAGAACTTGAAAATCCTAGTTTTGGACCTGAAATTAATATTAATTTTGATGATATTACATATTATAAAGGTTCATTTAAAAGCCCAAGTTGTTCGTGGAATAATGTAAATAAAAATGTAAAAGATACATTTTCTTCTTTAGGTGTAATAGATGCTGAAGAAAAATATTTAAAAGGCGTTTCTAATCAGTATGAAAGTGAAGTTGTGTATCATAATATGAAAGATGAAAGTGGAATTATATTTTTGTCTACAGATGAAGCATTAAAAAAATATCCTGATTTATTTGAAAAGTATTTTAATAATTTAGTAAAATATGATGAAAATAAATACACAGCTTTAAATAGTGCTTTATGGAGTGGAGGCTCGTTTATATATATTCCACCTTATACTAATGTTGATAGACCACTTCAAAGTTATTTTAGAATTGATACAAAAAATTTAGGCCAATTTGAAAGAACTATAATTATTGTAGACCATGATTCATCACTTCATTATATTGAAGGGTGCACTGCAAAAAATTATTCTTCATCATCACTTCATGCTGGTGTAGTAGAAATATATGTTGGCAAAAATAGTAAATGTAAATATTCTACAATTCAAAACTGGAGCAAAGATGTTTATAATTTAGTAACTAAAAGAGCAATAGTCGAAGAAAATGGGTTTATGCAATGGGTTGATGGAAATATAGGTAGTAAAGTTACTATGAAATATCCTTCTTGCATTTTAAAAGGGGACAACTCTTCTGCTAGTTCTATAAGTATTGCATATGCAAAAGAAGGGCAACATCTTGACGCTGGTGCTAAAATGTTTCATTTAGGAAAAAATACTAAAAGTACAATTATTAGTAAATCACTTGCATCTGGTGGAGGACATAGTGATTATAGAGGAACTGTTAAAATAGGTGAAAATGCTACGAACTCTTTTGCTATTATTAAATGTGATAATATTATCTTAGATAGTAAGTCGTCTTCAAATACATATCCTAAAAATATTGTCTTAAATAATAGTAGTACTTTAGAACATGAAGCTACTATTTCCAAAATAAATGAAGAAAAATTATTATACTTAAAAAGTTTAGGTATAAGTGAAGATGCTGCTAAAGATTTATACGTTTTAGGTTTTATGTCAGATTTCAAAAAAAGTTTACCAATGGAATATGCGGTAGAACTTAATAGATTAATTAAAGAATAGTTTACGTAAAATAACTATTCTTTTTATTTTTAATAAAATTTAAATTTTTAGAATTTTTTAAATTTATAATTATAATTTTTTAATTCAAAGCTTGAAATTTCTTAATACAAAATTTGAAATTTAGACTTTTTATTTTTTGATTTTTATTTGCTATATTCTTTTTGAAAGGAGGATAAATGAACAGCGTCGTTTTAGTTGGAAGACTTACCTTTAATCCTGAGGTTACTAAAACTGAAAATGGTAAGCAAGTTACGCATATTGTTGTAGCTGTAAATCGTAATTACAAAAATGCCGATGGAATCTATGAAACAGATTTTATTAAGTGTACTTTATGGAATGGTATAGCTGGAGCAATAGGCGAATATTGCAAAGTTGGAGATGTCGTTGGTATTAAAGGTAGACTTCAAGCAAGCTCTTATGAAAATCAAGAAAATAAAAAAGTGTATGTTACTGAAGTAGTTGCAGAAAGAGTTACGTTTTTATCTTCAGCTGCAAAAACTAAAGAAGAAATAAAAGAAGCACCCTCAAAAAAGAAAACCAAACAATAAAATTGTGTAAAAATATGTAAAATTTTTAAAAATTTATTTATAAACGTTTACCTATGGTTAACTTGCCCCAAAACTGATTTTCCTTGTTTTATACTTAAACCATTAAAGGAAAGTAATATAATTATGTTAGTAGGAAAAAGATTAAAAGAGGCAAGAGAAAAATGTAATTTAAGCTCATCTGAATTAGGCAAACTTGTAGGTGTTTCTAAATCTGCAATAAGTTTGTATGAAAAAGAAAAACGTAATCCAAAAATTGATACTTTAATAGAACTTATGTATACTCTTGGAGTAAGTGCAGATTATTTACTTGGTACAGATGTAATTGTAGAATATACTGATGAAAGTGTGCAAAAATATCAATCCTTTTCTAAAGAAGAAGTTGATTTTATTAATGAACTTCGAAAAGATAAAGATTTACAAGAAGCACTTTTAACAGATCCACATAAAAGCATATCGCGTATTAAAAAGAAAATTTAATTTAAATTATTTTTTAAATTAAATTTTTTTTATTCTTAATAAAACCATTTTTGTATCATATATTTTAATGATGAAAAATTTTTTGAGTTATTTATTAGTTTTAATTTTAATAGTGGCAAGTTTTTATTATGCCGATAAAATATCTTCATTGGTAATTAATAAAAGTAGTTTAATGAAAGAAATCAATAATAAAAAAAGTAGTTATGAAAAAAAATATGTAAATGCAGTTATTACTGATAATTATATTATCCCAGGAGTAAATGGTCTTAAAGTAAATGTTTTAGAAAGTTATTATAATATGAAAAGTGAAAATCTATTTCAAAAAGATAAAATTGTTTTTAATGAAATAGTTCCTGAAGTGTCTCTCGAACAAAATAAAAAATATATTATAAATAAAGCAAATTATATTAAAGGTGGAGTAGCAATATTAGTTTATAACAATGATGAAGTTTTAAAAAGCATAGATAAACTTGATATAACAAGACTTGTTGATACCAATTCATTTTCTAAAAAGTCAATCTTTGAACAAATAGACTATGATAGGAATAATTTTGAAAAAGTAGATAAACTTTTAAAAGATAATAATTTAAATAAAGAAATATGCATTGTAGAAAGTAATATAGATAAGTATTGTTTAAACAACAATTATTATTTAGTAAAACCTACTTATAATATTAATGATTCTAATATTTATTTAAAAGAAAATATTTCAAGTGGAGATATAATTTTTATTGACGATAATTTATCTTTATCAAATTTTAAACTCTTATTAATTAGTCTAAAGTACCATGATTTAAAGGTATATTCATTATCAAAACTAATTTCTGAAAAAAAATAAGAACTTGCAAAATTATCACTTCTTTGATAAAATTAACTTACCAAGGAAAACTTTAAAGAAAAGAGTGATAATAATGTGTAATATAAAAATTTTTGGCTTGGGCGGTTTAGACGAAAATGGGAAAAACTGTTATGTTGTTGAAGTTGATGATGATATATTTGTTTTCGATTGTGGTTTAAAATATGCTACAGGTAATTTACTTGGTATAGATTATATAATTCCTGATTTTTCATATTTAATAAAGAATCAAAAAAGGATCAAAGGTGTTTTTATAACTCATGGTCATCAAGAAAATATGGGAAGTGTGTGCGATTTAATTAGCCAAATTCCTAATGTAAAAATATATGCTACAAAGTTTACAAAATTTTGCTTAACTTTAGATGGTGTAAATGAAGATAATATCATTGAAATAAAAGCTCATAAAAAAATTAATTTTGGTAAATGTGCTATATTTCCTATAACTATGTCTCATAGCATTCCTGATGCTGTAATGTATGTTTTATATACAAGTGATGGAAGTATTTGCTATACAGGTGATTTTACAATTGATCCAGGAATGATGGGAAGCTATGAAATGGATTTAGGAAAAATTGCATATGTTGGTAAACAAGGTGTACTTTGTTTATTAAGCGAATCAATTTTTTCAGAAAATCCAGGTCATACATCTCCGAAACATAAATTAATTGATTTTTTTAAAGATGTAATTAAACATAATGAAAAAAGAATTATATTTTCTGTTTTACCAGATCATCTATATACAATAGAAGAAATTTTTCATGCTGCTGCGGGAACTCATCGTAAAATTGTAGTAATGGGTAAGAAACTTCAAAATGTAATAAATTATGCAATTACAAATAATTATTTAGTTACTGAACCTGATATTATTGGCGATTTATCAAATTTAAAAGATGAAAATGTAATTATTTTAATAAGTGATGATAGAGCTAATCCGTATGCTAATATTAATAAAATTTATACTGGATATGATAAATATATTAATTTACTTGCATCAGATACAATAATTTTTGCAGAACCAAAATATGATAGTAGTGAAAAATTATTTGTTAAAATGGAAAATGAACTTGCACAGTATGGCTGTAATGTAATTGATATTCCTAAAAAGTATTCTATTTTACAGCATGCCTCAAAAGAAGATATTATGCTTATGCTAAAACTTGTAAATCCACTTTATTATGTTCCTGTTAAGGGTGACTATCGTTATATGGTTGGAAATGCAAATGTTGCTTTAAGTCTTGGTAAAAAACCTGAAAATATTCTACTTAAACAAAATGGTGATGTTATAAATATTAAAGATAAAGTTATTGATGATAAATTTGAACACATTAATGTTGATGATATATTCATTGACGGCAAAAGTTCAGATGATATTGGCGATTTAGTTATCAAAGATAGAGAAGTTCTTGCAGAAAATGGTATTGTTTTAATAAGCGCTACAGTTTCTAAAAAAGATAAGGTTTTATTAGTAGGACCAGAAATTGTTACAAGAGGTTTTATTTATGTAAAAGATTCTAAGGAAATGATTGAAGAAATTAAAAAAATATGTGAAAAGGTTATAACTAACAATATTACACCAAAATATGTTGATTATAACTTAATTAGAACACAAATTAGAGAAGAACTTGGAGCATATTTATATGAAGAAACCGAGTGTAAACCAATGATAATTGCAGTTGTTCAAGAAGTATAAATAAACTAAATACACCTATAATAAAAATAGGTGTTTTTCTATGGAATATAAAAATGTGTATGAAAGTGCAAATAGGTTGGTTTTTAAGCTGAAGAATATATATTTTAATGTTACAAACAAAAAGATAAAACAAAAGATAGATTATCAGATAAAAAAATATCAAAAGATTTTAAATATTACTAAAACAAAAAATATTTCTGAAGATAACTTTTTTATTAAAGTAAAAGATGATTTCTTCTATACTTTAAAACTTTTATCAACTTCAGAAGATAAGTTAAAAAATTTACTTGATGATTTATTTTCTAGTGAGATAAAACTATTTAAAAATTATAATTTAACAAGTATAGAAAAATTTTATTTAGAAAATTTAGAAAAGAGTAAAATAGATTTTAAAGATATTGTTTAGAAATAAAAAATGTGTTATTATTTATAATAGGTGAAGGGTATGAAGAGAAATGCTAGTCCATTAGTTGTTGTTTTTCTTGCGGTTATTTCTTTAACTTGCGTTTCTATAGGAACATCATATTCTTATTTATCTAGATTAGCCGTTTCCACTATGAATCAAAATATTACTACAGGAAATTTAAATGCGAGTTTATCATATACACAAATTACAAATGCTCAGGTAGCTCCTTTAAGTGATGAAGATGGTATAAATCAAACAACTTATGCTAAAGTTGCAATATCTAAATCTAATAAATATACAGTTTTTTATACTTTAAATATAGGATATTCTACAGACTCTTTATCTTCATATGGAATTACCAAGGACGACTTACTTCCAATGGAATTTATTAGGCTAGCTATATTTGATTCTGCATCTTCGACTACACCAATAGCTGGGCCTGTTTCAATAGCAGAACTTCCACTTTTGAGTGTAAATACATCTGACCATTATAAAGATATTTATTTGCTTTCTTTTGCAAATTTTGCTGCGGGTAGTGCGAGTAAAACTTATTACATAAAAGCATGGCTTAATCCGGAAACTCCAGATGATTTAGATGGTAAAGCTGTTTTACTTGATGTTAATATTGAACAAGTCCCTTTAGTAGGAAAGTCTTTATATAATTTAAAAGGTACTGTTAAAGTTGATGGTACTGCTGTTAGTGGAGCAACTCTATCAATTCAAAATAATACAATTAAGGCCACATCTTCAAGTGGGGCTTTTACACTTTCTAATGTTCCTGTGGGAACTTATAATTTAGGAATTACTTATAATAATAAAATTTATGAAACTACGGTTCATTTACAAAGTGGAGCTACCACATCTGTTATAGCAAGGGCTGCAACAACATGCAGTGCAAATGAACCTTTACAAAATTGTGCATATACTTACTATACGACTGTAAACAAACTGATAAAAGCAAATTCATTAACTTCGTATAGTACAGTGGCGCCTACAAGTTCATATAGTGTGCCAGCATCCTACGTTATTACGGGTGGAGAATCACTTGCAATACTTGATATAACGGGAATTAATATTAATATAAATTCCTCAACAGGGGCTGTTACTTTAAGCAAATAAAAATAATAATTTTAAAAAATTGCTTAAAGGACTTGATTTATGATTATAATTTGTGATAAATTTATAATAGAAAGGAGATAGGAAAGAAGTGGAAAAGAAAAATACTTTATTGTTAACTGTTATTGCAGTAGCTACATTACTTGTTGCAGTTGTTGGAGCAACATTCGCATACTTCGGTTCATTTACTACTACAGTAGATAACAAAGCAGGCGTAAATGTTACAACTGAGGCAGCTAAATCTTCAACTTTTACAACTAATTCAGCATCACTTAAATTAAATGTTGCTGGTGCAGAAATGTTAAAAGGAACTGGAGCTGCTACAGCAGTAGGTACTTATAGTGGTGACAAGGCTGAGTTATCTGTTAGTTTAACTGCTACTGATGCAGCAACTACAACTACTTGTACATATGATATTTATTATCAATATGATGAAGGTTCTGCTGTATATGGGGCAGCTGCTACACCTGTAACTACTGGAACAGATAATAAAGAATTTACTTATACTTTAACTCCAAGTACTGGAATTACAGTTGAAGCTACTTATGCTGCAACTTCAGAAAAAGATTTTAGTGTTTTCTCAAGTGCAACAACTGAAGTTAAAGTTGCTAGTGGTTCAATTGCAGTAAGTAATGATACTGCTACTCAAACATTAACTGCTAACGTTAAATTCTATAATTTCCCAACAATTGACCAAACTGCTTTAGCTGAAAAATCATTTGCTGGTAAGTTCTACGTTAAAGAAAACACTGTAGTTTGTGGAACAACTGCAATATAGTAGTTATATTAAAAGTTAACAATTTAATAATATAAAAATCGGCCTTTTAGGTCGTTTTTTTGTGTATGTCAAATTAATAAATTATATTGAAAATTATATTCATTTTTGATATATTATTTATAGAATAGAGGCATATGATGAAAGATAAGAAAAAACTAAAAACACAAGTTTATTTAATACTTTTTATTTTTATGTTTTTAATGCTTGTGGTAGTAAGCACTTATGCTTACTTTATAACAAATGACTTTTATTATGGAAATTTTAATGTTGATGTAAGATCAAAAGGTGTTGATACACTTCAAATAAAAAGTGATCATGATATAAGTTTGCATGCAACAGATTATAATTTTATTAAGGATCTTGGCCACTCAATAAGTGGAGATACAACTATTGATGTAATACTTGATACTACAAAACCAAAAGCAAAATATTGTTATAATGTTTATTTAGTTATGCCTAATGAAACAGTATTTGATTATAGTAATTATCCTAGACCAGAACTTAGTCTAAGCGTATTAAAAAAAGAGAATAATGAAGATTTTATTCCAATAATAGATAATATGGATATTACTAAATATACTGGTAAACTTGATGTTCCAGTTAAACTAAATATAGAAAATATAAATCATGAAATATATACTACAAAAAGAGTTAATAAAACTATTTCTTATAAAGCTATTGTAACATTTAATTATTTTCCAGATATAGAACAAAAAGTAAATGAAAGCGTTAGTTATAATGCTACATTAAATATTGACAATGTTCATGAGTGTTAATTAATAAATGGAATGGGGATTATGGAATTTTATAAAATAAAAAAATATATTAATAATTAGAGAGAAGCATAATTGTTTTTCTTTTTTTGTTTAATAGACATTTACATTATAATTTGCTAAAATATATTTGGTGATTAGTAGTGAAAGCATTGTTATTAACTGTTATTACTGGTGTTTTCTTTTTAATGGGAATACTTTTTAATAAGATATGCAAAGGAAATAAAAACATAAATATTTTATCTATAGCATTATCATTTGTAATTTTGCTATATTTAATTATTTTTGATATATTACCTGAAATAAGTGAATCATTTAACTTTTATGCTCTTTTATTTATTTTACTCGGTTTAGTTTTATTAAAAATATTAGATTTTTTTGTTCCGCAGCATGACCATCATCATAAAGATAAAAATGATAATAAAAAAGAACATGATAATCATTTAAATCATATAGGAACTATTACTGTAATTGCTTTACTATTACATAATATACTTGAGAATATGGCATTATATAATGTAGCAATAAAGAATTTTAAATCAGGAATGTTTATGTGTTTAGGAATTGGTCTACATAATTTACCTTTAGGATTTCAAATTGGTAGTAATTTAAAAAAAGAAAATAATTTTAATATATTTATTCTTACCATATCAGGTCTTGTTGGTGGATTAATAAATCTATTTATAGGAAATATTTCTGAAGTTATTACTACATATTTATTAAGTTTTACTTTAGGAATGTTAATTTATTTGACTATTTTTGAATTATTTAAAGAAGTTATTGAAAATATTAAAAATAGATATACCTATTATGGTATTATATTAGGTGTAATAATAATTATATTATTAAGGTTTATTTAGGAGTAACAATGAAAAAAGTTTTAATTATAGGTGCTTCAGGAACAGTTGGACTTTCTTTGCTTAAATATTTATTATCTGAAGGAAAGTATGAAATTACTATAATGGATTTAAAAAATGCCAAAGTTGAAAAAAAATTAAAAAGATACCGAAAAAGAGTAAATGTAATTTATTCGGATGGTCTTGACCGAAGCTTAATAGAGGTGCTTGTAAAAGACCATGATTATATATTTAACCTGGCTACATGTTTGCCACCACTTTCATATTATAAAAAAGGATTATCGGATATTATTGAATATAATGTAACTGAAAATATTGTTAAAGCAATAATTTATTATAATCCACAGTGTCACTTAATATATGCTTCTTCGACAAGTTTATATGGTAAAAATGAAGGAAGTGTAAATAGTGATATTAAAGTTGATAAACTTGATTATTATAATAATGCTAAGTATAAGACAGAAAAATTAATTCAAAAAAAATGTAAAAATTATACAATAGTAAGGGTTCCTTTAGTTTTAGGAGATCTTAGAACTGATTCTTTTATGTATAAAGTTCACCCTGGATTAATTGAGTGCATTACTAAAGAAGATGCCGCCTATGCATTTTGTAAAATAATTGATAAAGGTGCATCTTTAAATAAAAAAATAATAAATATTGGCCTTATAAGATGCAATTATAACGATTTAGTTAATAATATATTAAAGTACCATGGAATAAGTTTTAAATATATACTTGAAAAATTATTTTTAGATGAATATTTTTATAGCCCAATTTTAAAGGATAGTGAAAAATTTAACGATATTTTAGAATATAAAAATGATTCGATTGAAAGTTATTACATGAAACTTAAAAGAAGAAGCAAAAATCGAAAAATAAATATTTTCATTGGAAAATTATTATTAAAAATTAAAGGGGTGAAAGAATGAAAACTGGTCTTGCTTTAGCAGGCGGTGGTGTTAAAGGTAGTTATCAAATAGGTGCATATTACGCTTTTAAAAAATGCCATATAAAATTTGACTGTGTATGTGGAACTTCAATTGGTTCATTTAATGCTGCGATGATCGTTGCAAATATGGATAAAGAATTGCTTGATTTTTGGAACAATGCAGATATTGGCAAAATTTTAGGCTATGATAAAAAATATGTTGAATTAGTCAATAAAGAAAATAAAGATGAAATTGAGTTATTAAAACTTGGTTTCGAAAATTTTACTAAAATAATTAAAAATAAAGGAATAAGCATTGATGGCCTAGAAAAAACTTTAAAAGATTTTAATCTTGAGGATAAGATTAGAAATAGTAAAACTGATTTTGGACTTATTACATATAGATTAAAAGATTTAAAACCTTTAGAGTTATTTAAAGCTGATATGAGAAAAGGCTCAATTAATAATTATATTATTTCAAGTTGCTATTTGCCTGTATTTAAAATGGAAAAACTCGAAGATGATAGTTATTATTTTGATGGTGGAATTTATGATAATTGTCCTGCGAACATGATGCTTAAAAAAGGCTATGATAAAGTATACCGTGTAGAACTTAAGGGAATGGGTTTTAAGAAAAAACTTATTGATAAAAATAAGGTAGTTACTATAACGCCATCGAGAAAGTTAAGTTCAACTTTAACAGTTAATAAAAAAGCCATACATGAAAATATTCAAATAGGCTATTATGATACACTTAAAGTATTAAAGTCTTACCCTGGAGAAAGATATATTTTTAAAAAATGTCCTTCTTGGTATTATAACTATGTTTTGAAAAATGTTTCTAGTAAAGATATTTTAAAATACAAAACTTTACTTAATGCAGATACAAATGAAAAATTAGTTATTAAAATTATTGAATATGCAATGCAGAAGGAAGATGTGACATATTTTAATGTTTATAGTTTAAATAAAATGATTAAAAAATATAAAAAATCAAGTGAAAAATATGGAGTTTATAGAGTTATAAAATTATTTAAAAATTTTTAAATAGTTGCTAAAAATGTTATTATATGGTATTATTTAGGTAATTGAAAGGGTGATAAGATGAAATTAACAATCGAAGAACTTCAAATGAAAAATAATCGTATAGATGAATTAAATGCACGTCTTGCAAGAATTGATCAAGAAAAAAGATTATTTCAAGGTGGAGCAGGAAATGATGAACCATACTTTAATTTGATTTCACAACAAGAACAAATAACTAAAAATGAACTTGAAAAAATTAATCAAGAGTTAGCAACTGCAGAAATTATTGATCCAACACTTAATAATACAGAAACTGTAGGTCTTGGTGATAAAGTTGAACTTGTTGTAACTGATGAGCTTGGACAATCATTTACTATGGTAGCTACTTTAGCAAATGAAGTTGTAGGATTTAACCGTGATGTTGTAAGTTTAAATTCTCCAATGGGTATGGCTATTAACGGCCAAATGATTGGTGCAGAAGTACCTTGTACAATTCCTTTGGGAGATGTTAAAGTTCAAATCGTAGGAAAAGTTAAAGAACTTGATTCTGAAATGAAAAGATAATCTTTAAGATTATTTTTTTTATTGTGATTTTTTATTTAATAACTTATAATACTTGTAGAGGAAATTTATGAATGATTTATTTTTACCCGCAGATAAATATAAAGTTATTAATAAAACTATATTAAGTGATAATGATAAAAAAATCTTAATATCTTTTTATATGCCAATAATTGGTTGTACTGCTGTAAGTTTATATTTAACTTTGTGGCAAGATCTAAATATTCAAGAAGAATGTAGTGAAGAATTAATTCATCATCATTTAATAACTCTTCTTAAAGAAAGTAAAGAAAAAGTATTTAAAGCAAGACAAGCATTAGAAGCTGTAGGCCTTTTGAAAAGTTATTTAAAAGATGGCGACGTAAAAGAATATATTTATGAACTTTATTCACCTTTGTTACCCTCAGAATTTTTTAATCATCCGATTTTAAATATTGTGTTATATAGCAATATAGGTAGCGAAGAATATGAAAAACTTTTAAGTATTCATCAAAAGAAAAGATATGATTATTCAAGCTATGTTGATGTTACTAAAAAAATGGATGAAGTATATAAATCAGAAAATTTCAGTTTAAGCTCCGATGGCAAAGATAGGATTTCCAACTCTATAGGGCTTAATAGTAAAATTAATTACGAGCAAATAAATAATGCAATTCCTAAAAATATTATGTCTGATAAGGCACTTAATAAAAAAACTAAAGATTTAATTGATAATCTTTCATTTATATATAATTACGATACATTAAAAATGACCGAACTTATTAGATCAAGCTTAAATGAATTTGGCATGATTGATAAAAAAGTTTTAAGAGTAAATGCACGAAAAAGTTATAATTTATCATCAAATAGTTTGCCAACTCTTGTATATCGTACTCAACCCGAATATTTAAAAAAAGCAAGTGGAGATAACTCACTTCACGCAAAAATTGTTTCAATGTTTGAAAGCATTAGTCCTTATGAATTTTTGAAATGTAAAAATAAAGGAGCTACGCCTATATCAAAAGATTTAAAACTTGTGGAATATCTTTTAGTGGAAGTGGAATTACCTCCGGCTGTAGTAAATGTTTTACTTGATTATTGTTTAAGAGTAAATAACAATAAACTTACAAATGCTTATGTTCAAACAATTGCAGGACAGTGGAAAAGGGCAGACTTAAAAACTGCCGAAGAGGCTATGAACTTTGCGGAAAAAGAACAAAGAAAATTAAATAAAAACAGGAAAACTGTTTCTAAAAAAAGTGAAGAACCAGCGTGGTTTCATGCGAATATAGAAAGTAAAGATGCTTCGAAAGAAGAACAAGATGAATTAAATGATTTATTAAAGGAGTTTAAATAATGGAAAAAATAAGTAGTAATTATAATGAAAATATTTTAAAAGAAAATTATTTAAAAGTTAAATTAGATCCAAATTTTTCTTCTTTAGTGAAAAAATTTAAAGTACCTGAAAACGAAATTATTAATAATTTATCATCTTTTGAAGAAACTTTGGAGGAACTTAATAATTGCAAAAATTGTACATGTCTTAATGAATGTAAGAATAAAATTAAAGGTTATGTTTATTATCCGGAAAATAAAGAAAGTAAAATTTATTTTGGCTATGCAAAGTGTAAAAAGTTAAAAGAGCAAGAAGAAAAAATTAGTAAACAAGATGAAAATAATGAACTTTTAAATGCTCGAATGAAAGATATAGATGTTAGCGACAAAAATAGAATAGAATTAATTAAATTTTTAAAAAAGTTTTATGATGAGTATGAACCTGGAAAAGGGTTGAAAGGATTATATTTACATGGAAGTTTTGGTAGCGGTAAAACGTTTTTAGTTGCAACCTTATTAAATGAACTTAAAATTAAAAAAAATATTAATTATGAAATTGTTTATTATCCAGAACTTTTAAGAATTTTAAAAGACGACTTGAGTTTAGTAGATAGTAAAGTAAGAAAGTATAGTTTAGTTGATGTACTTGTGTTAGATGATATTGGTGCAGAAAATGTTACAACTTGGGGTAGAGATGAAATACTTGGAACTATTTTACAAGCTCGAATGAATAAACATTTGACAACATTTTTTACGAGTAATTTAAATATTACTGAGCTAGAAAAACATTTATCTTTAACGAAAGATAATATTGATTTTGTTAAAGCAAGAAGGATTATAGAAAGAATTAAGCAGCTTACAATTGACATGGAACTTATAAGTAAGAATAGGAGAAATTAATGAAATTGTATTTTTGTGGTTCAATGACTGGTAGTAGAGAAAAACAAGAAAATTATGAACAAATTATTAATTATTTAAAAAATTATGGAACAATTTTAAATGAATTTGTGGCTGATAAGGTAGTTAAAGATTATGAACCGGAAGTTGTGTTTAATAGAGATTATAAAAATATGAATAATGCAGATGTTTGCATTGCAGATATTTCTATTCCATCTACTGGTGTTGGCTTTGAACTTGGAGTTTTTCATATGCTTAAAACTAAAACTTTAGTGGTATATGATGAAAATATGCCAATACCTTCATCTCTTCCAAGAGGATGCAATAACTTTACTATTAAGTCTTATAAAGATATTAATGAAGAAATTGAAATAATAAAAAACTTTCTTGAAAATTAAACATTAATATGTTATATTTTGTTTGTAGTAATTCAATTAGTCCATTCGCGTTTTACTACCAGATAAACTGAATAGTTTAAAGGAATAATGAGAAGTCTTAAGAATCTCCTCATGAATGGCAAATAATCATACACAATTATTTGTGATTGGTTTTTGTCGTATGTTCATGAAAGGAGGTTCTTTTTTTATTTTTTACAATCACGATGAATTTAAATGAAAAGGATGGTAGTTATGAAAATTTTAGAAAAAGATTTTTATGAAAAAACAAAAAATTGGGATTTTAGCAAATTTGAAATTGAAAGTGAAAAATTAACAAACTGGGACCTTTACGAAAATATAAGAAAGGTATGTAGTAAAAATTCAAAAATATTAGATCTTGGTACTGGTGGGGGAGAAAAATTACTTAAAAATTATCCAGATGTAAAAGAAATACTTGGAACTGATTATTCAAAACAGATGATTAAAACAGCAAAGAAAAATCTTATATTAAGTAAAAGAAAAAATATATCTTTTAAAATAATGGATAATTTAAAAATGAATGTGCCTAAAAATTATTATGATGTAATTGTTGCAAGAAATACTGTTACAGCTCCTAAACAAATATATGATTCATTAAAAAATGGTGGTTATCTTTTTATTAGAGGTGTTGATAAATATGATTGCTATGAATTGAAACTAATATTTGGCAAAAAAAATGAGCTACCAAAAAAGCCTATAAGTATAATTGATTATGAAAATGTATTAAGTGCAGGTTTTAAAGACGTAGAACTTGTGCCAATCCATGAAAGAGAATACTTTAAAAATAAAAAAGTTTTTAAAGAGTTTCTATTAAAAGTTCCAATAATAAATGATTTTGATGATGAAAAAATAATTCAATCTAATGAAATTGATGATGAAAAGCTTGATAAATATATTGCTAGAAACACTTATAATGGGAAAATTAGGCTTATAAGAAGGTACTATGGAATAGTTGCCAGAAAATAGCAAACAAATGTTCTTGACAAATAAATATATCTATAATATAATTAAATTATCTTAGACGTATTGTATCTTTACTTTTAATTATAAGTAAGATACAATGAAAATGTCAGAGTTTTAGTAAGGAGAACATATGAAAATAACAAAAGATGAAAAGGATAAAGATAAGGTACTAGAACAAGTTCTTGCTGATATAGAAAAACAATTTGGAAAAGGTGCAATTATGCGCCTTGGTAACGAAGAACATATTGAAATTGATACGACTTCTTCGGGATCACTTTCTCTTGATATTGCATTAGGTGTTGGTGGCTTTCCTGTAGGAAGAATTATCGAAATATTTGGACCTGAAAGTAGTGGTAAAACAACAATTGCATTGCAAGCTATAGCTGAGGTTCAAAAAAAAGGTGGAAGAGCAGCATTTATAGATGCTGAACATGCTCTTGACCCAGTATATGCAAAAAATCTAGGAGTTAATATTAATAATTTATTATTAAGTCAACCTGATACTGGTGAGCAAGCATTAGAAATTTGTGATGCTTTAGTTAAAAGTGAAGCTGTAGATTTAATTGTGATCGATTCAGTTGCAGCACTTGTACCTCAGGCAGAGATTGATGGTGAAATGGGAGACTCTCATGTTGGCCTTCAGGCAAGACTTATGAGTCAAGCTCTAAGAAAGTTATCTGGAAATATGAATAAAAGTAAAACAACATGTATTTTTATTAATCAACTAAGAGAAAAAGTTGGTATTATGTTTGGTAACCCAGAAACAACTCCAGGCGGAAGAGCATTAAAATTCTACGCAAGTGTTCGACTTGATATTCGTAAAGGAGAACAAATTAAAAGTGGAGATACTGTAATTGGTAATAAAGTAAATATTAAAGTTGTAAAAAATAAAGTTTCTCCACCATTTAGAACTGCATGTGTTGATATAATGTATGGAGAAGGAATATCTAGAGAAGGCGAAATTATTGATTTAGCAAGTGATATTGATATAATTGATAAAAGCGGTGCTTGGTATTCATATAATGGCGAAAAAATTGGCCAAGGAAAAGAAAATGTTAAAACATATTTAAAAAACAATCCTGCTTTAAAAGATGAATTAGAAAATAAAATACGTACTCATTATGGATTTAAGTCATCTATTTTAAAAGAGGAGAAGAAAGAAAAATAGTTAAATTTGACTATTTTTTCTTTTTTTGGTATAATACTGGGCAAATCAGGGGTACTAGTAATGGAAAATATTTATACAGGAAGGCAAATTGCACTTTTTACTGATGTTCATGGAATGTATGAACCTTTAGAAAGTATTATGGACGATATAAAAAGAAGAGGCATAACAGAAATATATTCTTTAGGCGATAGCATTATAGATGGGCCAAGCCCGGTGGAAGTATTAAAACTTATGCAGGAAAATAATGTTTCTCAAGTTCTTGGAAACTCAGAATGTTATGTAATGCTTGGAACTGGGCCTTTTAATTATATAAGTGAATCAAGAAAAGAACTTATATATTGGACACTTTCAAAAATTTCTGATTATTTAGACTATTTAAATAGTAGTAAAGCGTCAATTGATTTAGATATTGGAAAGAAAAAAGTTGCTTTATGTCATTTTATTAATGATGTTAGATGGGATTATTCATTAAGAAGTACATGGACTTATCAAAGAAATTATGGATTTGGTAAGGGTGCACAACAATTTTTATATACAAATAGTCCTGAATATCAAAAGAATTTAGATTATTATTTACAGCATACTGGTATTTTAGAAGGTAAAGGTTGTAAAGACTCTTATGAAGAACCATTATTTCATGGTAAAAGTGTTACTGAATACGATGATGTTTTTCAAGGACATGTGCATTTTAAAATGGAAGATGAATTAGAAAATACAAAAATACATACAATAAGAGCTGCCGGTATGGGATGGCAAGAAAGTGATAAAGATTTAGCAAGTTATATTATTTTAAAAGAAAAAATAAATGGTGGTTTTGATACTGAAAAAGTTTATGTACCTTTTGACAAGGAAAAGTTAATGAACACTATTTATTATTCAAATATGCCAGAAAAATCTAGAACTTTAAGATTTTTAAGGTAATAATATACTTGACAAAACATATATTTAAGTGTAAACTATTTGTAGTTAACGAAGGAAAGAGATAAATATCCACCTGATCAAGAATATTGATAGGTAAAAGGCCTAATGATTATATTAGCTTTTTAAGGTGGATAATTATATCCACCTTTTTAATTATATTAAGGGAGGCGAAGCTATATAGCAAAGATTGAAGAGTTACCAATTAATAATCAGATTAAAGCTGAAGAAGTAATGGTAATAGGTCCAAATGGGGAAAAGATGGGCATTAAAAAACTAAGTGATGCACTTACACTTGCAAATTATGCAGGGCTAGATTTAGTTTTAATGAACCAAGGTAATGGTGTTGCTGTTACTAAGATAATGGATTATAATAAATTCCGTTATGAAAAACAAAAGAAATTAAAAGATGCACAAAAGAAACAAAGAGAAACAAGCAAAGAAATTAAAGAATATCGTTTATCTGTTACAATTGATGTTGGTGATTTTGAAACACGTCGAAGAAATGCAGAGAGTTATTTAAAAAAAGGTCATAAAATTAAAGCATTTATTCGTTTTAAAGGAAGACAAATGGCTCATCCAGAACTTGGATACGATGTACTAAATAGATTTGCAGAGGCTCTTTCAGAAGTTGCTGATGTTGAACAAAAACCTCAATTGGATGGTCGTCAAGCTTATATGATGCTCGCTCCAAAAAAATAGAAAGGAAGTTTATTTATGGGAAAATGTAAACAAAAAACACATAAAGCTAGTAGTAAAGTGTTAAACAAAAAGAAAAATGGTACAATTACTTTTAAAAAGGGTAATTCAAATCACAAAACTGGAAAGGATAGTGCTAAGTCTGTTCGTCAAAGAAGAGGAAAAGGCGTATTAGCAAAAGGAATGGCTCAAGGCCTTTCTAAAGTAATATAAGGGTGGTGTAATTAATGGCAAGAGTTAAAGGCGGAAATGTCGCTAAAAACAGAAGAAGAAAAGTTTTAAAAGAAGCTAAAGGTTACTTTGGAAGTAAACACAGATTATATAAAACAGCTCAAGAACAATTATTCCATAGTGGAGCATATGCTTATAGAGACCGTAAACAAAACAAAAGAAATTTCAGAAAATTATGGATTACAAGAATCAATGCTGCTTGTAGAGAAAATGATATAAGTTATTCTAAATTTATTAGTGGTTTAACTAAAGCTGGTATTGAAATTAATCGTAAAATGCTTTCTGAACTTGCAATTGATGATCCTAAAAGTTTTTCAGCTTTAGTAGTTACTGCTAAAAAAGCTCTATTAGGTGAAATGGTTAAAGAAGAAATCAAAGAAACAGTTAAAGAAGTAAAATCTACTGTAAAAAAAGCAGCTGAAAAAGTTGAAGCTAAAGTTGAAGAAATAAAAGAAGATTTAGAATCAATGAGTTTAGCTGATTTAAAAGCTATAGCTAAAGAAAAAGGTATTAAAGGATTTAGTACGTTAAAGAAACCTGAATTAATTGAAAAATTAAAAAAATAATGCGTAAAAGCATTATTTTTTTTATATTTTTTTAACTAATTTAATTTCTTTTTTAGGTTCAAATAAATACTCTAAAAATGCATATTTTAATGAAAGCTCCATTATTTTTTTCATAACATCACAGCATTTTACTGTATAATCAAAATTTACATATTTTCCTTGATACATTCTGGCATCGTAAATAGGAACTATATTACTTCTGTATCTTGGTGGTAATTGATAAATTCTATTATGAAGTCTATTTGCTCCGATAAACCCGTAGATGTTATTTAATGTATCAACACATAAACATGTTCCGGAAAAACCGGGTGACAAACTAGATTTTCCAGACAAAAAATCTTGCACTCTAATATAATTTTTATTATTTTGTTTATAATAGTTCAAAAGTCCAAAATAATATGCATTATTACTTCCAACAAGTGGAGTAGTTAATAAATCTAGACTTTCTCTATTAATTATGTTTTCCTGTGCTAAATTTTGAGCAAATGAAAACATATCATCAGCACTTGAAAAATATCCAGCATGTCCCGGAGCATTACCAATTTTATGTCCAAGAGCATTTGTTTTAGGATCATGAACAGTACCAGTTAAAATGTTTCTATCTAAGGTAATAATTCCATTTTGATTTACTTTCATGCCATAGTTTTCACTTGCAATATCATACGTATTTGCAGGATTTAAACATGTGTGAGTCATACCAAACTTATTAAAAATTTCTTCATTTAAAAATTCGTCAAAAGTCATTTGTGATACATTTTCAACAACGTATTTTAAAGCAAGACAACCCATATCTGTGTATAAAAAATTGGGGTCATGATTTTCATCTTTTTCTAGTGTGAAAAGTACATTTTGAGCATCTGCTACACTTTTTTGAGCATCAATTCTTTCTTTTGTTTTAACAGGTACTCTAAATGAAAGAAGATCTAAAATAGTAATTCCTTTAAGACCTGTAAACCTAGGCTCATATTTTGTAACTTCATCCTCAAGGTTAATAAGACCACATTCACAAAGTTTTAAAATTGCTACTGCAGTAAACATTTTCGAAGTTGATGCTAGGTCATATAGTGTGTCTTTAATAACATCAATACCATTTATTTCATCACTTTTGCCTATATATAAAGTGTCATTTAATTTTTTACTACCATATTTTACTACCATACTCGGAGTCATTTTTTGACCCATAACAAAACTTAACAAAGTACTTTTGATTTTGCTAGATTCGAAAATGATTTTCTTATAAAACTCTATATTCTCATCTGGAAAATCTGCAAGTAGTAATGCAACATCGCTTAGTAAAATAAAATAATCCCTTTTTGAATAAATATTTTTAAAATCTGCTATAGGGGTTTTATTTTGATTAATTACTAGTCTATTTAAAAATTCATCAATACTTTTTATTGTTTTATTCATAATTTTCCTTTGTCTTTCTATTATAATATATATTTTTTTTAAGTCAAATATGCTTGTAAAGAATAATTATCTAAGGTATAATTAATTTATAAAAAATAGGTGGGAGAAATGAGAAAGATTATTGCTAGTTTGGATATTGGTTCTAGTTTAATAAAACTTGTTGTTGGAGAAATTCAAAAAAATAAAGTTAATATTTTAGCATGTGTTGAAAGTCCTTCTCAAGGAATAAAGCAAGGATATATAGTTAATCCTGATAGTGCATTTTATGCATTGAAGGAAACTTTTGAAAAGGCCGAAAAAATTATTGGCTTACCTATAAAAAAAGTATTAGTAAATGTTCCTAGTGATAATCTTGAGTGTTTTGTTTCTAGTGGTAGTGTAACAATAACAAACGAAGATAAAGTAGTAACAAATGATGATATAATTAAAGCAATGCAAAAAAGTGTTTATAAAAAAGTAGGTGATAATAAAGAACTTGTCTCTATTTTACCTACGAAGTTTATAATAAATGATGATGAGGTTTTAGCAAATCCACTTAAAGTAATAGCAAATAAATTAACTGTTAATGTAGTAGCGGTTTTGGTTCCTAAAAATAACTCTGATAATATTATAAAATGTTTAGAAAAAATAGGAATTAAAGCATTTGATATATGTGTTTCTCCACTTGCGGATTATTATGAATTTAAAACCCCAGAAATGGCCAAAGAAGTTGGTGCTGTGGTAAATATAGGTTATAGTAACACGACGGTATCAATAATCAATAAAGGAATTCTTACTTCTTCGGAAATAATTGATATTGCTTCATCATCAATTGAAAAAGATATTGCATATGTTTTTAAAACTTCGAAAGTTGATGCATTATTTTTAAAAGAAAATTTGGGTGTTTGTGATATTCATATGGCTAGGCCTAATGAAAACGTCGTTATTAAAGATATTAATGGTGATGATAGAACAATTAGTGAGTATGATGTAAGTGCTGTAATAATTTCAAGATTAAAAGAATTATCAGGTCTTATTAAAAAGCAAATTAACCTCTTAACAAAAAAAGAAATTAGTTATATAATAATCACAGGGGGAATAACTGCTTTGCCTTATTTTGACCATTTTATTGATGATAATTTCAAAGATTTAGCAACATATATGCAGGTTAAAGAAATTGGTGCAAGGCATAATAAATATTCAACTTGCGTTGGTATGATAAAATATTATAATAGTAGATTAAAATTAAGAAATGCTGAATATTCTATATTTAGTTTAGATGAACAAGAAGAACTCGGGGGAATAGGTAAAAAAGTAAACATATCCGAAAATTCACTTCTTGGTAAAATATACGGGTATTTTTTTGATAATTAAGGAGGATGTAGATGTCAAATTTAGTAATGGATCAAGTTGCCAAAATAAAAGTAGTTGGTGTAGGTGGCGGTGGCTGTAATGCAGTCAATAGAATGATTGAAGAGGGAGTACAAAGCGTTGAATTTTATGTAGTTAATACAGACCTTCAGGTACTTAATGCTTCATTATGCTCAAACAAGATTCAAATTGGAAAGAATATAACAGGTGGACGTGGTGCTGGTGCTAATCCTGAAGTTGGAAGAGCTGCAGCTTTAGAAAGTAAAAGTGAATTAGAGGAAGCCTTAACTGGTGCTGACATGGTTTTTGTTGCATGTGGCATGGGTGGTGGTACAGGAACAGGTGCTGCTCCAATTATTGCAGAAATTGCTCAAGAACTTGGATCACTTACAGTTGGTATAGTTACAAAACCATTTAA
>CAKOMR010000006.1 GCA_934096705.1 uncultured Bacilli bacterium | reverse complement strand
TTCATAGCTCAGTCGGTAGAGCAGAGGACTGAAAATCCTTGTGTCGCTGGTTCAATTCCCGCTGGAGCCACCAGAAATGCAAATAAAATCCCCATTACTGGGGTTTTTTTGTGGAAATTATTTACATTTTATTTGAACGTTATTAACAAATGCTTTTGTAAGTTCATTTGTTTGACCCGAAACCTTAAATTTTGCAAGATCACCTAAAATAGGTAAGTTAAAATCATAAAACATGGTAACTCTAAAAATTGTTCCACATGTTATGGTGTTAGTGGTTACTTTAACACAATATGCATATTTTTCATTTTCTTTAGCAACTTCAATTGCATCAGTATCTAAGTTGAAGCCATACATAGAACTAGTTCCATCATAACAACGACCTTTTGCATTATAACTATTATTTTGTAAATATAAGTTCATAACGGGAACAGAGCCTTTTATTACTTTATCTGAAGTATCTGTGGTAGTTAATCCCTCATATTTTTCAATAATTGAGGATAATTCATTCTTCACTTTATAAACTCTAGAATAACTTAATGCCATAACAAGAAAACCAGAAAATATCAAAGTAAAACTTATTACAATCATAAATATCCAACTTGATCCTACAGCCTCTCTCAAATTAACCACCTCTTATTATATTAAGTATAACATAAATCTATTCAATTATAAATATTTTTGATATAATGTGTGTATGCCGAATTAGTTTAATGGTAAAACAAAAGCATGGTAAGCTTTAGCCACAAGTTCAATTCTTGTATTCGGCACCATTAAAATATAGAAAGCCCCATATGTTCGGGCTTTTTTTATGCTTTAATTTTTATAAAAGTATGGTAATTTTCTAGTTATGTGTTATAATTTATGTATGAATAAAGTAGTGAGATTTTTACCTAGAGCATTACTAAAAAAATATGTTGAAAAAAATTTTTCTTTATTAACTGAAGAAGATTTTTTTGACATAGTAAAAACAATTGATATTCCTGCAACACTTTTTACACAAAATAAAGAATTAAGTAGAAATAGCAAAGTTTTTTCTTATATGTTAGATAAAGATATGGATTCAATATTTTATTTTGATAATGCTGCGTTATCTGATGAATGTATAAATAAAATAGTAAATTTAAATACGTTTTATTTATCAAAAGCAATAGATAGATTTCCAATTCTAATGAACAATAAAAGTATTTGTAAAAAGATACTTTTAGTAAAGCCTGAATATATTAGGCTTATGTCACCTGATTTTATAGATTCTGATATCTTGACTATTTTAGAAGATTCAAATTATATACCATCTGAGCATGATTTAATGACCTATAATATTTTACAAAATAGTGAAATTTTAATGTTTAGAGCAATAGAAAAGAATCCCAAAATAATTTTGAAATTTAATATGCATATGTTTCTTCCAGGAGAAATAGAGAAATATGTAAAGTATGCTATAGAAAAAGGAATTATTATAACTAAAGAAGATTTGGTATCTAATTCAACTTTAATAAAAAATAATTCTATTTTATTAAAAGTTTTTGAAAATGATCCTTCGGCTATTGTCTATTTTAGCAAGGTGCTTTTAAATGAAAAAAATATAAAATCTGCAATTGATAGGGGATATATTGCTTGTGAAGAAGATTTAATTAAAAATAATTTATTATGTAAAGAATCATTAATTATGGAGCCCGCTATAAAAAATAATCCTCAATTAATTTTGTATGTAGCAGATACATGCTATATTAATCCTACAATTATACAACGTGCTTTAAATGATTATCACATTACGGAAGAAGATATTTTAAAACATCCAAATTTAGCTGGAAATCCTATTATAATGAACCATTTGCCGCATTTTAGAAACTTTTATCCTTATATGGATAAAAAAGAAAAGAAAGATTTAATTGTCAAAGCGTTAAGTGAAAATAAGGGAATAAAAGATTTACATTTTTTATCACCAGAATTTGGTGGAAACAATGATGTTGGTAAATTATCAGAATTAGTAGAAACTTTAAATTTTTCCGTTTATGAAAAAGACATAAAATTGCAAAATGAATATTTTTCTATTCTAGATAAAACAGTTGATGGAATAATATCTATAAAATATAATAGAGATAAATATAAATTAAAATATCCAGATATAGTTTCATTAAACGATGAAATATATCACACATTTATAAAAGCTAATGATTTTAATGACGATTGCATAAAAACACTTGCTAATGATATATATGAATTTACAGGAAGAAGTTTATCTATAGAAAGTATTTGTGATGAACTAAAACAATTTTATGATTCATTTTTAAAGGAAAAAACTTTATTATTATCTGTAACTAGCGATTTTTGTAATAGAATATTGAATCAAAATAGAAATTATTATATGAGCAAAGAAAAAAGCGCTTTTTTAGAAGAAATTAAAATGAAATTAAAAATAACTTCAAAAAAAGAAAGCACAATTTTAAATGGCAAAAAAATTAAAATTGTTGGTGATTTATTAAGACAAAAAAGATATAGTGAACTTGGTATTACCGATGAAGAATTTGAAAAAGAATTAGATAATATTTGTCAAGAAATTATTAATAACAAAGATTTAAAGAAACAAGGTATTATTATAAATAATAATTACTGTGAAATGTTAAAGAATTTAGTTAAAAGTGACTCTTTAAATGAAACTAATATTAGTTACGTATTAAAAACAAATAATTCTGAAGTAATAGATTATATTAAAAGAAAATTTGAACAAATTAAATTTAAGTATATTAATAGAGTAAATCTTTCTCCAGAAAATGCGTTTATATTGCCGATGTATCGAAAAAATCTTGGATTAAATCCATTTAATTTTGTAATTTGTAGTCAAGATAAAATTTATGAAAACTTAGCAGAAATTTTACTTAATGTAAGCAGTGAAACCCTTGATGAAATATTAGCAAATAAAGATGGCATTAAAAACATTGCTTATTTTTTACCATTTGTAAATGTTGCTATTAATGTAGATGTATATATAAACATGCTAAGTAATTATCAAAGGGTTTGTGATAAATTAAAAGGTTCAAGTACAAATCATGAAATTAATGAAAATATGTTATTTTTAAATAATCTTTCTGATGCAATATATTTATCAAATGCATATAGTGCTTTAGATGATATAACACTTTTTGCTTTAGGAAGTGAAACTACTAAGTTAGTTGGTGAAGAAAATGCAAAAGCATATTTAGATTTTTACTTTAAAATGTTATCTAAAAAATCAAGCTTTGTTCCCCCAATATCATATGAAAGTTCTGATAAAACATATCACTATTTTAAATCTGGAGATTATGCTAATCCTGAAAGGCTTGCTATTGGAAAAAAACCCCAAGATGGAAGCTGTATAGATTTACAAAATAGTGGTGTAGGAACAACTTATAGAGAAGTATTATTAGAACAAACTGCAGATGTTATTTTAATAAAAAATGACCAAAATAAATTAGTTTCAAGAATATTTGCATTCCGAAGAGGCAATATGATTCAGTTAGTAGCTTCCGGAGGTTCTGGAGCATTTTGCTCAATTGAAACATATAAAGCAATTGCAGATCAAATAATTACTAGTGCAATAAATGCAGATGATAATATAGATTACGTTTTATTAAATACTTCATCAACTCCTATGAACACAGATTATAATGTATATCCTTTAATTAATGATAAAAATTTTATTGAAAAGTTTCCACATGCAGATATTAATAAAACTGCTATTTTACTATCTTCTAAGAAAAGAATTTTAAATGAGCCTGAGGAAAGCATAAATATATCTTATGACGAGATTCCAAAAATTGTTTATGAAATGCCAAGAAAAAAAGTTTCATTAGAACCTTTGTCAAGCGAAATAACAAGAATAAAAGCTCTTAATGTATGTTTAGAACAAAATCAAACTGAAAAGGAAAATAAATCTAGAAACTTTGAACCTTTTTTTAAACAAGAGTATAAAAAAGTTATTTGCGGTGAAGATTGGTATATTGCAATTAAAAACGATGGTGAAGTAGAAAAATGCATTCTACCATTACAAGAAAGCGTAGGCTACGAAGAAATGCAAAATTGTGAACAAAATTTGTTTCAACAAGATTTTACAAAAATAATATAAGGAGAAAAAATGAAAAAAACTGGACAAATTATAACTTATAATGGTAAATATGGAACAATTATTTCTGAAAATAAAGTTATTGATTTTTGTAAAAAAGATATATCTTTTAATCAAAATTTAACTGTTGGAGATGTTGTTGAATTTAGAATAGAATATAAAGAAAATAATATTTTAATTGCAAAAAATGTTAATAAGATGAGAATTAATTAATATATTGAAAATACTATTTTATTCTAATATAATATTTGTAAGAAGGTATATATGGAAAATAATTTAAAACACTTAGCAATAATAATGGATGGCAATGGAAGATGGGCTCAGAAAAGAGGATTAAATCGTAGTATGGGACATAAAAAGGGTTCTGAAACACTAGAAAAAATAGCACTTTATATTAATGAACTTGGTGTAAATGTTTTAAGCGTTTATGCATTTTCTACTGACAATTTTAAAAGAAGTGAAGAAGAAGTCGATTATTTAATGAATCTTTTTATTGAAATGTTTAATAAAAAACTAACAAAATTAGTAAATAAAGGTGTTAAAGTGGTTTTTAGTGGAAGTAAAGATAATTTACGAAGTGATGTTGTATCTGCGATGGATAATATTGTTGATAAAACTAAAGATAATTGCGGTACAATTTTAAATATTTGTTTAAATTATGGCGGTCAAGAAGAAATTATTAGGGCTGCAGAAAAATATCATGATGATTTAGTTAATAATGTAGTTAGTAAAAATGATATTAATAGAGATAATTTTTATAAATATATGGACAATAATTTACCACCAATCGATATATTAATAAGAACTGGTGGAGACCATAGATTAAGTAACTTTATGCTTTATGAACTTACATATGCAGAAATATTTTTTATTGATACATTATTTCCAGATTTAAGCAATAAAGAAATAGATAATATAATAGATTCTTTTTATCATAAAGATAGAAGATTTGGAGGGATAAATGAAAAGAAAACAAATTGTTGATTTAGTTACTGCAGTAACACTTATTATAGTTGGAAGTCTGCTGCTTATTTTTCCATTACTTAAGATTATTAATGTAAAATATATTTTTATGGGAGTTTTATCTTTTTATGGAGTAATGAATTTAATTCAATATTTGCTTACGACTAAATCAAAAGATTATGAAGGATTATTTACTATGATAGCAAGTATTATTACTCTTATTATTTTAGGTCTTGTTAATATTGAAAAAAATCCTTTGAATTTAGCACTTACTTTATTTGTTTGGATTACATTAATGAGTTTAATAAAACTAAAAAAATGTGACTATTATCATGACAGACATAAAAAAATCTATATATTAAGAATTATAACTTTGATATTATTTGTTTTAACTGGTTTATTATGTACAATTAATTTATATTATGAACCACAAGTCCAAGTGTTGGTATTGGGATTTTTCTACTTTATTCATGGAATTTTAGAACTAGTAGATCCAATTACAAACTATTTAATCAGTGAAAGATAGTTCTAAAATTAAAGTATTTTCATATATATTATTACGGAGGAAAATATGGAAATATTAAAAGTAGGATCTAAATCAAATCCAAGTAAAGTTGCGGGAGCAATAGCTAATATATTTCGCGAAAATAGGGCAGTTGAAGTACAAACTGTTGGAGCTGGAAGTTTAAATCAAGCAATTAAAGCACTAGCTATAGCAAGAGGTTTTGTAGCACCAATGGGGGATAATTTGGTTGCCATTCCAGCATTTTCAGATATAGAAATAGGCGGTGAAAAGAAAACTGCTATTAAACTTATAATCGAGTCAAAATAAACTCGATTTTTTTTACATATTTTTACGAATAATTCTCAATATATAATAATTATTTTTTTCAAAATGTGATATCATTATATAGTAGGTGATATAAAATGGATTTAGCAATATTAATTTTACTTATAGTATTAACAATAATTTTTATGAGAAAATTCAGTAATGTGGTTTACGTAATATGTATAGTTGATATTTTTTTAAGAATACTTGATAGATTAGAAAAACTATTAAATGTAAGTGAATTTTCCGTTTTAGTTAATAAATATTTTCATGACTCAATTTTAGATATTGCAGGAACTTATACGACGGGAATAGTTTATACGATTATATGTTGGCTAGTTTTAGCTATATATATAGTATTTTTATATTACGTTATAAGAACTTTTTTCAGAAAGAAAAAATAAAAAGGAAATTATTTTCCTTTTTTTGCGTTTTTACCAAGGATACTTCCTATTATAGAGCTTGCCATTAATATTAAATAGTAAAGCAAAATACTTATTTTAATATTTTTAAGAAAAAATATTAAAGTTATAATAAATAAACTACATAAAAGTAAACTCCCATTTATAATACCTTCGACAAAACCCTTTTTTGTAGTGTTTTTACCTTTTTGAAAAGATAAACAAAAGAATAATGATATATTAACTATAAATGATATAAGATTTGTTATATAACTATTTAAACCTATTAAATTTAAAAGACCCAAAATAAATGCTAAGGATAATTCAATTAATATAAACACACCCATATATTTTCCATATTTTAATATTTTTTTTATAATAATCACCTAATAAAGAATATGATTTGTTTAAAATAATATTACTTTGCTCATAATATAAATAGGTGATATAATTGGTTTTATTTAAAGTTGTTATAAGAACATTATTTTTTTATTTTTTTATTACAATATCCTATAGACTTATGGGTAAAAGAGAAGTTGGACAACTTGGTGTAATTGATTTAATTGTATCAATATTAATAGCTGAGCTCGTGGCTATATCGATAGAAAATCATTCTGACCCTATGTATTTAACAGTAATTCCTATAGGACTTTTAGTATTTTTAGAAATTGCATTAGCATTTATTTCAATTAAAAATAGAAAACTACGTTTAATTTTAGATGGCAAACCATCACTTATTATTTCAAATGGTAAAATAAACTATCATGAAATGATAAAACAAAGGTACACTTTGGATGACTTGCTTTTATCATTAAGACAAAAAGAAATTAGAGAAATAAATGAAGTTGAATATGCTTTTTTAGAGCCTAATGGCAAACTTTCAATTTTTAAATATAAACCTCTTAAAAAAAGTATTTATCCAATGCCAGTTATATTGGATGGTAAAGTGGATTACGATGCTTTGAAACATATAAGAAAAAATGAAAATTACTTAAAAAATGTATTAAGTGAAAATAACCTTTCTTTGAAAGAAGTATTTTATGCTTTTTATAAAAATAAAAAGCTTTATATAATAAAAAAAAGTAGTTAATCTACTTTTTCAAAACGATATTCTTGTACTGCATTTGGATATTTTTCTTTATCAACTTTTGAAGTAAAATTATCATATGGTCTTACCCAAATTTTACCATCATGATTTGATTTGTAAATAACAAGTTTACGTGGATTACCATCACTATCAGTAATTTCACTATCATATCCAATGAATAAAACTTTATAAACGTTTCCTTTAAAATGTTTATAAGTTTTGTTTTCTTCGACTATCATTATTTATCACCCTAATAACAATTATACATTTTTCACTTTAAAATATCAATTTTTTATTATATAATTGATAATAGAAAGTAGGTTGATGATATGAAAGTACTTTGTGTTGGTCGTAGTGAATATAATATATTTGGTGAAATAGATAAATATCCTGAAGAGGGAAGTTTAAATAATATTACAAAGATTACTGAAACAAGTGGTGGATGTACAGTAAATGCAGCTTATACCATTGGAAAATATAAAATTGATACATACGTCGGTTCAATTGTTGGCGATGATACTTTTGGTAACTCTGTTAGAAAAGAACTTGAGAAAATTGGTATTCATACTGAATATATGGAAATTGCTTATGAAAAAAGAACTCCAATTAGTTTAATTTTATTAAATCAAAATGCTAAATCTAATACTATTTTTACTTTAAATAAAGAGAAATTACTCATGAAAAAAACGGAATTCGCAATGGATCCTGATTTAGTTTTAGTAGATAGTAGTGACTATGGAGCCGCTTTAGCAGCATTAAATAAGTATTCAAGCAAAATTACTGTCATTCATGCTACAGTTCCAAATTCGGAAACTTTGGAGTTATGTAAATACGTAAAATACATAATTTGCTCAAAGGGTTTTGCTTCTGCAGCCTCTGGAATTAAAATTGATTTTAATAATCCTAATTCATTAGTAAATGCTTATTCAGCATTACTAAATAAATTTCCAAATAGAAACATTATTGTAACTCTTGGAGAAAAGGGAGCAATGTATACTGCAAATAACCAAATAAAGGTTATGCCTGGTTTAAAAGTAAACGCAGTTGATACAACTGGAGCGGGAGATATTTTTGCGGGAGCATTTGTTTATGGCATTTTAAAGGACTACGATGTTGAAAAATGTATAACATTTGCTAACATTGCCTCAGGATTATCTGTTGTTAAAATAGGTGGTAAACCATCAGTACCAGAATATGATGAAGTTATGAAATACTTTAATCAAAAATATGCTCCTGAAGAAAATAAACAAGTAGTTTCTCCAGTTATTCCAACTGAAGCAGGTCAAACTACCATAAAATGATAATTACTAGTAAAACACCAAAACTTGATTTGCATGGTGAAAAAAGTAGTATGGTTGAAGTTTTAGTAAATGATTTTATTAATTTAAATGTATTACTTAAAAATGATGGAGTAATAATAATTCATGGTAAAAGTACTAATATTTTAACTAAAGAAGTTCATAATGTACTTAAAAATAATCATCAGGTAAAAAAGTTTTATTTAGATAATTGGAATTTAGGACAAACTATAGTTGAGCTTAAGAATAATTCTTAGGCTTTTAATTTGACAAAAGGTAATCTTTAAAGTATAATATGAGCAATTTATGGGGGTTAATATGAAAGATTATGCAAGTGAGTATAAAGGTTATTGTTTAACATGTAAAAATTATGATTTGTCATCAAAAAATGATGCTACTACAAGAGGATTTAGATGTACTTATCACGGAAGACCTATGGCAATGGATGAAAAATGTCCAAGATATTCAAGGGATATAGCAAAAAGCAATTCATATATATCATCGGCAGTAAGCTGGATGAATAATCATGGTTATGACCCACGTAGAGATAAAGATACTTTTTGCTACATAACAACGATTTGCTGTGATATTTTAGGTTATTCTGATAATCATATATATTTAGAAAGTTTAAGAACTTTAAGAGATTATTTACTTACATCAGATTTTGGTAAAAAAATACTTTTTGATTATGACGTTTATGGCGTAAAAGTCGCTAAAAAAGTTTATGAGTCTTATACTAATGATAAAGAAAATACTCTTAGTATGATTAATGAAGTTATAGTGCCTAATTATTTTGAACCATTAAGTGCATTAATTCAAAATGGCCAATTTGAGCAAGCTACAAATTTATATGTAAAAATGACTTTTGTTTTAATGAGAAGGTATCATATAAATTATTATTTAATACCTATAAAAGGTAGCCAAATCGAGCCTAAAGACTTAGGACATGGTTATGATTATAGTAGAAAATTAGCAATTAAATATTAAAAAATTACTTTTTCTTGACGTAAAATAACATTCATAGTATAATTTAATCCCATTGGTAAATACTATAAATGAGGTGTAAATTTGACATTTTACAAAAAATATGCTATAATCATAGCGTAATAAGGGGGAAATAGAAATGAAAGGTTATGTATTAGATTACGTTAATGAGAACGAATTTAGAAAATTAGAAAGAGCGTTAAAAAAATACAACATGATAGCTTTCAAAAAATTAAACTTCGAATATTATCCATCATTAAGAAATGGTAATTTTGTGGGAGAAATGGTTGCTAGCAATAAGAAAAATGGTACAGAAAGTTATGAATTAAAACTTCCAAGTGATAAAATATTTACTCAAATTCATGGAGAGGTTAAACTTTTATATACAGTTCATAAAAAAGAGGGTATTGTAATTCTTGAAACATTAACTCCAGAAGATATTTTATTAGAAGGCCACAGAAGTGAACTTACTACATATAAAGGAATAATGATTTCTAAACAAAATGCCTCAAAAGAAATGTTTAAAATTGATTTATTAAATATGTTACAAAATAAATAAGCTGATTGATGCTTATTTTTTTATTTTTTTATTGCTTTTTTAGTTTTTTTATAATATAATCATAGTGTTGTTGGACCTCTAGCTCAGTTGGTTAGAGCATCCGGCTCATAACCGGGCGGTCATAGGTTCGAGTCCTATGAGGTCCACCATTCAGTTGCAGGTATGGCGGAATTGGCAGACGCGTTAGACTTAGGATCTAATGGAGTAATCCGTGGGGGTTCAAGTCCCTTTACCTGCACCAACAAGATAAACAAAATCCCGTATATTCGGGGTTTTTTAGTGTCATAATTTCTACAAAATTATGGTAATTTCCATGCTTTCTATGTATTTCATAGTAAATTGTAAATAAGTGTCATGTTAATAGTAATTTTAGTTTTTTTTATGTTATAATCTTGTTTGAGGTATAAAATGAATAATATAATAATTGAAAATATTGCAAATAATTTAAATATAAAGGTATCGCAAGTCCAAAAAACTTTAGAACTTTTAAGTGAAGGATGTACAATTCCATTTATTGCTAGATATAGAAAAGAAGCCACAGGTGCACTTGATGAAGAGCAAATAAGAAAAATAAATGAAGTTTATGATTATGAAAATAAATTATTAGAACGAAAAGAAAGTGTCATAAAACTTATTGATGAAAAAGGTTTATTAACAGATGAATTAAGAGATAAAATTATGGCTTCAGAAAAACTTGTTGAAGTTGAAGATTTATATAGACCATTTAAAGAAAAAAAGAAAACTAAAGCTACAGATGCAATTAATAATGGCCTAGAACCACTTGCAAAAATGATTATGTCTTTTCCAGTTAAAGGTAATATTGAACTTTTAGCAGGGAAGTTTGTAAATGATAAAGTTAAAACTATTGATGATGCAATAAATGGTGCTGGTTACATAATTGCAGAATATATTTCTGACAATGCTTATTACAGAAAATGGATAAGAAATTATATTTTTAAAAATGGAACACTAGTATCTAAAAAGAAAAAAGATGCTGTTGATGAGAAAAAAGTATATGAGATGTATTATGATTTTTCCGAAAGCATAAGACTTATTAAGTCATATCGTGTACTTGCAATAAATAGAGCAGAAAAAGAAAAAGTAGTAACAGTTTCTTTGAATATTGATAATGATAAAATAATCAGTTTTTTAGAAGAAAAAATAATCAAAAATAAAGAAAGTTTTGTAGTAAAAATTGTTGAAGATGCTATAAAGGATAGTTATAAAAGACTTATTTATCCAAGTATTGAAAGGGAGATTAGAGCAGAACTTTCTGACACTGCAGAAGACGTAGCAATTAAAAATTTTAGTGAAAACCTAAATAATTTACTTTTAACGCCACCGATAAAAGACAAGATTGTTTTAGGACTTGATCCTGCATTTAGAACTGGTTGCAAACTTGCAGTATTAAATCCTGTTGGAAAAGTTTTAACAATTGAAAAAATTTATCCACATGAACCCGTAAATAAATATGAAGAGGCAAAAATTAAAACTATTGATTTAATAAATAAATATAATGTTGATATTGTTGCTATTGGTAATGGAACTGCTTCAAGAGAAAGTGAAAAATTTATTATTGATGTTTTAAAAAGTGTAAATCATAAAGTTGATTATATAATTGTTAGTGAAGCAGGAGCTTCAGTCTATAGTGCCTCAAAGCTTGCTATAAGTGAATTTCCAAATTTAGTTGTTGAGGAAAGAAGTGCAATAAGTATCGGTAGAAGACTTCAAGATGCTTTAGCAGAACTTGTAAAAATTGATCCAGCAAGTATTGGCGTAGGATTATATCAACATGATGTTAATGATAAAAAACTTTCAGAGTCACTTGATTTTGTTGTAACAAAAGTTGTAAATGATGTCGGAGTAAATATTAATACCGCTAGTTCTTCACTTTTAAAATATGTTTCTGGAATGACAAAGAATTTCATAGATAAAATTATTAATTATCGTGAAAATGAGGGGAAAATTACTTCTAGGGAAGAAATACTAAAAAATAAGTTATTAAGTGCTAAAGCTTATGAACAAGCAATTGGTTTTATGAGGGTTGAGGGTGGAACTAATCCATTTGATACTACAGATATTCACCCAGAAAGTTATGATGTTGCTAAAAAAATTATGGATATTTTAAATATAAGTTATGACGATATTGGTAAAGAAAGTATTTTATCAAAACTTGATAATATAAATGAAGATGAATTAGTTAATCAAACTAAAAGTGATATTTATACAGTGCAGGGTATTTTAAATTCATTAAAAAAACCTCACAGAGATCCGAGAGATGAAATGCCAAAACCAATTCTTAAAAGTGATATTTTAGAAATTAAAGATTTAAGTATAGGTATGAAAATTCAAGGAACAGTTCGTAATGTTGTAGACTTTGGTGCATTTGTTGATATTGGATTACATAATGATGGTTTAATCCATATTTCTAAAATGAGTAAAAATTATATTAAACATCCAAGTGAAGTTTTATCAGTTGGAGATATTGTAGACTGCTATGTAATAGGTATTGATAAAGAAAAAGAGAAAGTAAACCTTTCATTATTTAATGATTAAGATAGATAAATTCTATCTTTTTTTCATATAATCTATTGGTGATAGTTTGAATATAAAATATGCTTTAGAAAATTTTTTGTATGATAAAGATTTTTTTATATCAATTTATAGTGGCCATGTATATGTTTATAATTATGATGAAATTGAAACATTAACAAATTCCAAAATAGTTTTAAAAATAAATAATTTTAAAGTAAATATAATAGGTAGTAATTTAAAAATTGAAAAGTTAAATAAAAAAGAACTTCTTATTGAGGGATTTATTAATAATATAGGAAAAATTTATGACTGATTATATTTTAATTAAAGGTAGTGGAAAAAGTCTTAATGATGTTACTTTAAAATTAAATAATATAAATGTTGCTATTTATTTGTCTTATGAAAAAAATAATCATTTTTATTTTAAAATTAAATACAAAGATTTTGAAAAAATAAATAAATATTATAAATATTTGAATTTTAAAATAGTAAGATATTATGGATTAATATATTATAAAAAAATACTAAAGAATTATTATTTGATTTTTTTTAGTATGATTACGATTTTTTTAATAGTTTTTGCGTTCTCACATGTTATCGTAGATGTAGAAATTGATCATGAAAATGAAAAAATAGTAAATTTACTTAAAGAAGAATTACGTGAGTATGGAGTAAGTGCGTTTACTTTGAAAAAAAGTTTTAACAAATTAAATGAAATAAAAGAGAAGATTAAAACAAAATATAATGATAAAATTGATTGGCTAGAGATTAGTAGCAAAGGCATGAAATATATTGTAAAAGTCGAAGAAAAAATTATTCCTGAAAAAGAAATTAATCATTCGTACTGTGGCATTTATGCTTCAAATGATGGACTTATAAAAAGGTTTAAAATATATAAAGGTAATAATTTAATAAAGATTAATGATTATGTAAAAAAAGGAGATTTACTTGTAAGTGGTGATATTTTTTTAAATGAAAATCAAGTTAATCAGGTTTGTGCAGATGCAAGTATTTATGCAGAAGTTTGGTATAATGTAAGTGTTAATATACCTTTTGAATATTATGAAACAAAGTTTACTAAAAAAAAGAGAAATAATTTTGTATTAAATATTAATGATAAAGATTATGTTTTACTAAATGATAGATTAAAAAATTATGAATCTAAAAATAAACTTATATTTGAGGGTTTAGGAATTAAACTATATCTAAGAAAAGATTATGAGGTGAAAAAGAAAAAACTGATTTATAGTGAAGAAGAAATTATAAAAAAAGGTATTGATTTAGCTAAAGAAAAAATAAATTTAACTTTAGCTAATGATGAAAAAATTATTGAAGAAAAAGTTTTGCAAAAAAGTGCAAATGATAGTACAATGAATATGGATGTGTTTATAGTAGTAGAAAAGCAAATTGGTTCACAAGTTATTTTAGAGGAGAGTTAGTGTGATTTATAACGTTTTAAAAAATAGTTTAATTAATATATGGCCGTCATTAGTGATAGTTCTAGTTACTGTATGTTGTATAAGATTTGCTTATTTACGTATAAATAAAATCAAACTTGTTTTATATAAAGAATTGCTAATGATGCTTTCACTTGTATATCTACTTCTTTTATATGAACTTGTAACAAGAGTTGATTATAATACTTTAGGAGGATTTAATATTATTCCTTTTACTGAAATTTTAAGATATAAAATTAATAGTGAACTATTTTTAATAAATGTTATTGGTAATATAGCCTTATTTATTCCATTTGGTTATATTGTTTCTGTTTATATTAAACCTAAAAATATCTTTTATAATTTGCTAATTTCCATTATTGTAAGCTCTACGATTGAGTTTGTTCAACTTAATATAGGTCGTAGTTTTGATGTTGATGATATTATATTAAATACTATTGGTTGTAGTATTGGTTACTTGCTTTATATACTTGTTAATAAAGTAATACTTTTTTTTAAGAAAAAAACACTTAAATAGTTTGATTTGTTAAGTATTATTGGTTATAATAATTGCTAGTGGGGTATTCTAGATGAATAAATTTGAAATAATAGACTTAGTTAAATATAAAAAATATGGCATTGTTAAAAAAGTTTTAAAAAGAACTTTGAAAATGGAAAAAGTTAACAATGCATTTTTTTCAGTTGTTTTAGTAGATGAAAAGAAAATTCAAGAAATAAATAAAGAATATCGTAATATTGATAGAGTAACTGATGTTATATCATTTGCTTTTGAAGATAATGATAAACGTGAGTATAACGATATAAGAGTTTTAGGTGAAATATATATATGCATTCCAAGAATGAAAGAGCAGGCAAAAATGTATGGGCATACCGAAACTAGAGAGATAGCTTTTTTAGCAGTTCATGGACTTTTACATTTACTTGGATATGACCATACAAAATCAAAAGAAGACGAAGAAATAATGTTTGGAAAACAGGAGTTGGTATTAAATGGATTTAATAAAACGCAAAGGTGAAAAAGTTGGACCAGTTAAAGATGTATTACATAAGTTTAAATATTCTTTTCAAGGATTTATTTATTGTTATACTCATGAAACTAGTTTTATATTTGAAACAATTGGTATAGTGGCAATTATTGTGTGTGGTATTATTTTTAAAATTACTTTTATGCAATGGATTTTTGCTTTAATAAGTATGCTTCTTATAATGGAAATTGAGTTTTTAAATACCGCTATAGAAGCTACTGTTGATTTAGTAACTCAAGAATATCATCCACTTGCAAAAGTAGCAAAAGATTGTGGTTCAGCAGCAACTTGTATGGCAACATTTATGGCAATAATAGTAAATGCAATAATATTTTTACCATATATAATAAGTTTATTTAAATAGGTGAGTTATGAAAAGTGGATTTGTAAGTTTAATAGGAAGACCAAATGTAGGAAAATCAACTTTAATTAATTCCTTAATTACTCAAAAAATTGCTATTACATCTGATAAAGCAGGTACAACTAGAAATGTTATTCAAGGTATATATAATGAAAAAGATTATCAAATTGTATTTGTGGATACTCCAGGTATAGCTAAACCAATTAATAGACTAGGCAAAATATTAAATAAAAAAGCAAAAGAAATGACTGAGGATGTTGATGCAATACTTTTTGTTATAGATGGTAAAAAAGGTATTGGCCCTGGAGATAGATATATTTTAAATATTTTAAAAAATGTTGAAATTCCCGTTATTTTAGTTATAAATAAAATAGATCAAATATCTGATGAAATACTTCTTTATACAATAAATGAGTATAAAGATTTATATCCTTTTTCAGACATTGTTCCGGTTTCTGCTATGACAAATGATAATACAGATAGACTTATTGAAGTAATAAAAAAATATTTATCTGATGAAGTTAAATATTATGACGATGATATGATTACATCAAATTCAATGAGCTTTATGGTATCTGAAATTGTTAGAGAAAAACTTTTAAATGATACAATTGAAGAAGTTCCTCATAGCATTGCTTGCAACTGCGTTGGTTACCATGAAAAAAAAGATGTAGTAAATATTTTAGTAGATATTATAGTTGATAGAGATTCTATTAAAAAAATAGTTATTGGGAAAAATGGTAGTAGACTTAAAAAAGTTGGTATTGAAGCCCGTGAAGAAATCGAAAAAATGGTTGGTAAAAAAGTTTATATAGAGCTTTATGTTAAAACTATAAAAAATTGGAAAGATAAAGAAAAGTATTTATTAGAATTAGGTTATTTAAATAATGAATAAAAAAGTAATCTTTTCATCATCATATAATTAGAAAGGGTGAAAAGGTTGACTACGAAAGAGGCTTGGAATAAATTTAAAACAAGTGGAAAAGTTGAAGATTATTTAAATTATAAAAAAGTTAAAGAAGGAAAATAATGCCACAGGAAGTAGAAGGTTTTATTGTTACAGAAACGCCTTATGGTGAATCTAGCAAAATAATTAATGTATTAACAAGAGAAAAAGGCCTTATAGGAATAATGTGTAAAGGCGCTAAGAAAATGAAATCTCCTCTTAGGGCTTGCACACAAATACTTACCTATGGCGTTTTTAATTTGCAGTATAAAGAAGGTAAACTATCAAATTTAATAAGTGTTGATGTTAAAGATCCTTTAGTAAATATTCGAACTGACCTTGATAAAATAAGTGTTTCTTTATATTTAACTAAACTTATAACACAAGTAGTTAAACAAAATAATAATCCAAAAATTTATGATTTATTTATCAAAACTATATTAAAAATAGAGAAAAATTTAGACCCATTAACATTATGTAATATTTTAGAATTAAAACTTTTACCATACTTAGGAGTGGGCTTAAATTTAGATAGTTGTATAAGATGTGGCAAAAAAACTAATATTGTTACAATTGATGCATCTTATGGTGGACTTATATGTAAAGATTGCTATCAAAATGAACAAATAATCGATTTAAAGATAGTAAAACTTATTAGGATGTATTATTATATAGATATAGAGTCAATAAATACAATAAATGTAGATAATAGGATAAAAAAAATCATTAATAAGTTTGTTACTGACTATTATGATTCATTTACTGGACTTTATATTGATAAAAAAATGTTAGTTTTTGGAGAGAATAAATGACAGATTTAACCCTATTTTATGGAACAATGGAAAGTGGTAAGACCACAAAGTTACTACAAGATAATTATAATTATAGAAAACATGGACACAAAGTTTTAATACTTAAGCCTTTACTTGATACAAAGGGCGGAGACTATGTAATAAATAGAACTAAAGAAAAAGCTAAAGTTGATATCCTTTTAGATGAAAAAGATTCTATATTTGATGAAAAGTATTTATCTCTTATAAAAGGTACTGAGGTTGTTTTAGTGGATGAAGCACAATTTTTAACAGAAAGACAAATATTTGAATTTTGGATGCTTTCCCATGAGATAGGGATAACAGTTATTTGTTATGCTTTAAAAAGTGATTTTAAAGGAAGGCTTTTTAAAGGTACGCAAGCATTAATGGGTTATGCTGATAGAAAAAATGAGTTAACTGTTAACTGTAAGTGTGGGGAAACCGCTATATTTAATGCAAGAAAAGTTAATGGTACGTTTGTTTTTTCAGGTGATGAAGTTGCCATAGATGGTGTCGACGATGTTAGTTATGTACCACTTTGTAGTGATTGTTATTATAAAGAAGTTATTAGTAAAAAAGAAAAGAACATGATTAATAAATATAAAAATTCTTTATTTGCAGAAAATAAATAAAATGTTGCCAAAATAAGTAAAAAATATTATAATACAAATATAAAAGCAATGAGGGGCTTGGCAACCCGGAGCTATATAATTTTTAAAAGTGATTCCTTTGGGAATAATTAGGGTGGAACCGCGGATAAAATTTCGTCCCTAAATTATTTTTGAAGGGATTTTTTTATTTATTAGGAGGATGTATGGGAAAATTAACTATGGAAAAACTTACAAATTATTGTAAGAATTATGGATTTATATTTCAAGGTAGTGAAATATATGGAGGTTTAGCAAATTCTTGGGATTTTGGACCACTTGGTGCAGAATTAAAAAGAAATATAAAAAATGCTTGGCTTAAAAAGTTTGTTGAAGAAGATGAAAATAATGTTTCTTTAGATAGTTCAATTTTAATGAATCCTAAAGTATGGGAAGCATCAGGACATTTAAAAACTTTTGCAGACCCTCTTATAGATTGTAAACATTGCAAAACTAGATATAGAGCAGATAAATTAATTGAGGACTACACAAATGGAAAAGAAACTGGCGATGGTTGGAGCAATGAAAAATTAATTGAATTTATCAACGAAAATAAAATTACTTGCCCAAAATGTGGTAAAAGTGATTTTACTGATATAAGACAATTTAATTTAATGTTTAAAACATTCCAAGGTGTTACTGAAGAAGCTAAAAGTACAATTTATTTAAGACCTGAAACTGCTCAAGGAATTTTTGTTAATTTTTTAAATGTACAAAGAAGCATGAGATTAAAAGTACCATTTGGAATTGGCCAAGTAGGAAAAAGTTTTAGAAATGAAATAACTCCGGGAAACTTTATTTTTAGAGTAAGAGAATTCGAACAAATGGAACTTGAATTTTTCTGTAAACCAGGTACAGAACTTGAGTGGTTTAAAATATATAAAGAAAGATGTTTTAACTTTTTAAAAGATTTAGGTATTAAAGAAGAAAATCTACGTATGCGTGATCATACAAAAGAAGAACTTTGCTTTTATTCAAATGCCACAACTGATATTGAATATAACTTTCCATTTGGTTTCGGAGAACTTTGGGGAATTGCCTCAAGGACTGATTATGATTTAAGTCAACACGAAAAATTTTCTTCAGAAAATTTAAAATATTTAGATCCAGATACTAATGAAAAATATATTCCTTATGTTATAGAACCTTCTGTAGGTGTTGAAAGATTATTTTTAACAATACTTTGCGATGCTTATAATGAAGAAATTTTAGAAGATGGCACAAGTAGAGAAGTACTTAAGATTCATCCTTATTTAGCACCTGTAAAAGTAACTATTTTACCTTTAGTTAAAAAATTTCATAGTGAAAAAGCTAGAGAAATATATAGGGCTTTATCTAAAAATTTTGCTTGTTCATTTGATGAAACTGGAAATATTGGTAAACGTTATAGGAGAGCAGATGCTATAGGAACTCCATTTGCTATAACTATTGATGATGATACTTTAAATAATAATACAGTTACGTTAAGAGATCGCGATACGATGAAACAAATAGTAATTAATTTAGATGATATTACTTCTTACGTAAATGAGAAAATTAAATTTTAGAAAGGAAAATTTTTATGAATAATAAAATGACAGAAAAAATTACTCCAAGAGATGAAAATTTTGCACAGTGGTATACAGATGTCGTAAAAGTTGCAAAACTTTGCGATTATACTGATGTTAAAGGATGCATGATTTATTTACCTAATGGTCAAGCAATTTGGGAAAATATTCAAAATAATATGGATAAAATGTTTAAAGAAACGGGTGTTCAAAATGTATACCTTCCAATGCTAATTCCAGAAAGTTTACTTCAAAAAGAAAAAGATCATATAGAAGGTTTTGCTCCTGAGGTTGCTTGGGTTACAATGGGTGGTAATGAACCTTTAGAAGAAAAGATGTGTATAAGGCCTACAAGTGAAACATTATTTTGTAATTATTGGCAAAAAGAAGTTAAATCTTATAGAGATTTACCAAAAATTTATAATCAATGGTGCTCAGTTTTGCGTTGGGAAAAAACTACTAGACCATATTTAAGAAGTCGTGAATTTTTATGGCAAGAAGGTCATACAATTCATTCAACTAGTAAAGAAGCAATGGATAGAACTTTGCAAATGCTTGATATATATACTAAATTCAGTAGTGATTATTTAGCAATTCCTATGGTTACCGGTGAAAAAACTCCTTCAGAGAAATTTGCAGGTGCAGAAAATACTTACACAATGGAAGCAATGATGCATGATGGAAAAGCGCTTCAATCTGGTACAACTCACTATTTTGGTCAAAGTTTTGCAGATGCTTTTAATATTAAATTTTTAAATAAAGAAAATAAATTAGAAACAGTTTATGAAACATCTTGGGGAACATCTACAAGATTAATTGGTGCTCTTATCATGGTTCATGGTGATGATAATGGATTAGTTCTTCCACCAAAAATTGCTCCAGTGCAAGTAGTAATTGTTCCAATTGCATCACATAAAGAAGGCGTAATGGAAAGTGCAAATGAAATATACGAAGATTTAAAAAATGCTGGTGTTAGGGTAAAAATTGATGATAGTGATAAAACTCCAGGATTTAAATTTAATGAAAGTGAAGTTCAAGGAATTCCTCTTCGTATTGAAGTTGGACCAAGAGATTTAGAAAATGGAGAAGTTACTTTAGCAATAAGATTTACTCATGAAAAAGAAACTATTAAACTTGAAAATATTGTAAGTAGTGTTGAAGAAAAACTTGAAACTATTCAAAACGGTATGCTTGCAAAAGCCACTGAATTTGTTTCAACTCATATTTATGAAGCAAAAAATATGGATGAAATGATAAATATAGCAAATACTAAAGAAGGGTTTATTAAAGCTGATTGGTGTGGAAACGAAGAATGTGAAGATAAAATCAAAGAACTTACAGGTGGAGCAGGAAGTAGATGTATTCCATTCGATGAAAAACTAATTACAGGAAAATGTATTTGTTGTGGAAAAGATGCTAAACATAATGTAATTTGGGGTAAATCATATTAGAAATTAAAAAAATCTATTTTGGCAGTCTATTGCATAATAGATTTTTTTTTAGTATAATTAAATGGATACTAGGAGGCAAATATATATGGGCTTTAAATTAAAAAAATTATTTGTTGATAATGATGATGACGTAATGCAAAATGTTAGTGAAGATGAATTTTATACAATAAGTAAAGATGATGCAATGAAAGAAGCAGATAAAGTTGGAAATAAAATGATTTTATTAGAACCAAGAGCATACTCTGAGTCTCAACAGATTGCAGATCATCTTAAAAATCGCAATTCTGTAGTAGTAAATTTAAAAAGAGTAACAGCAGAACAAGCCAAAAGAATTATTGATTTTTTAAGTGGTTGCATCTATGCGATTGGTGGTTCTATGCAGAAAATTGGTGTTGGAATATATTTATGTACACCAAAAAATGTTAATGTTCAAGGAAAAATAACTGACGAAGCTGATAAAAAAGAAAAAGAAGAAACTGAAGAAATAGATTGGTAAAGGGGTCTAAACCATGGTTAAATTTAGAACAAATATCTATGGTTATAATAAAGATGATGTTGTTAAGTTTGTTAATAAAGTCGCTGAAGAATATGAAAATATTTATCAAAAACTTCGTACAGCAACTTTAGAAGCAGAAAGTCTTAGAAAAGAAATTGAAAAATATCAAAATTTAGAAAAGACTTTAAACGACACTCTTTTGCTTGCACAAGAAACTAGTGCAAACGCTCAAAAAGCGGCTTTTGCACAAAGTAAATTAATTATCGAAGATGCCAAAAATAATGCATCAAAAATAGTTAATAATTCTTTAGTTAAAGCTCAAAATATAGAACATGAGGCAGAGGAGTTACAACGAAAAGTTATAAGTTATAAAAAGAGGTTTATTGCTTTAGTCGAGTCACAAGTTGACGAGATTGATAAATTTGATGAAAGGCTTTAAATGAAAACGAGAATTATTAGTGCCATTATAGCAATTGCTATAGCTGTGCCGTTTGTTTATTTTGGAAAAGAATTATTTATGTTTGGAGTAGGGCTTATTTGTTTATGGTCGTATAAGGAAATTATGGATTTAAAAAAAACACATAAAAAAATTCCAAACGTACCGAAATTTTTAGGATTATTTGGACTACTTATGATAGTATTTGCAAATACTAGTTATTCCCTTTATTATAGTGGTGTATCATATATTTATTTAGCGGTATTATGCTTTACATTAATTATACCAACACTATTTTATGATGATGATAAATATACAATAAAAGATGCATTTCATTTAGTTGGTTTACTTTTATTTGTTGGACTTGGTTTTAATAGTATTATTTTAGTGAGAAATATTGATATTAAATTATTTTTGTATTTGGTATCTATTCCGGTAATTACTGATTCATTTGCTCTTTTTGTGGGTAAAAGATTTGGTAAAAATAAAATGTGTCCAAATATTAGTCCTAAAAAAACTTGGGAAGGGATGATTGGGGGTACAGTTTTTGGAACAATTATTCCACTTATTATATATTATATATTTTTCAAGGAATTTAACTTTATTATTGTGATAATAACATTTATTTTAACCATAATGGATCAAATTGGCGATTTAATATTTAGCAAATTAAAAAGAGAAAATGATATAAAGGATTTTTCAAATATAATGCCTGGTCATGGCGGTGCACTAGATAGACTTGATAGTACGCTTGTTATATTTATTACATATGTAGCACTATCATTAATATTATTATAAAGGAGGAAGAAAAATGTTTGCAAGCATTGGATTATTTATAGTAAAAATTTTATTACTTTTATTTATTTTAGGAATAATAATTTTAGTTCATGAGTTTGGTCATTTTATATGGGCTAAGAAATTCGGCGTTTATATTTATGAATTTTCTATAGGAATGGGTCCAGTTATTCATACTCATAAAGGAAAAAAGGACAAAATAAATTATAATATTCGTCTTATACCAATTGGTGGATTTGTATCAATGGCTGGCGAGGTATATGATAATGATGAAAAAATACCTAAATCTAAATTAATGTGTAATAAAAAATGGTATCAAAGACTTATCATTTTAGTAGCTGGAGTTGTTAATAACTTTATATTAGCAATATTAATTCTTTTTGTATATACTTTGATTTGGGGTGGTGGAGCTATAACACCTAAAGTTAGTGAAGCTATAGCCGATAAACCGGCAGCAGCTGCAGGAATTAAAGAAGGCGATGTAATTACAAGTATCAATGGCTATCACGTTTCATCTTGGGATAAAGCTCAAATAATTTTATATTATAAAAATAATAAAGATTATTATACATTTGAATTAAAACACTCTGATGGAAGCAAGGAAACAATTAAAGTAAAACCAGAAATTATTAAAGATGAGGAAACTGGCACAGAAAGTAAATTATTTGGCATAAAAATTAAAGAGGCAGATACTTCAAATGTATTCAAGGCATTTATTTATAGTATTCAAAAATTTGCAAGTATTATAAGTTCGATGATTTATACAATATGGGGATTAATCGTTGGCAAAATAGGACTTTCAGCACTATCAGGACCTGTTGGAATTTATGAGGTTGTAGGCCAAACAATCAATTATGGCATTAATTATTTCTTATATATTTTGGCATTCTTATCAATTAATGTAGGTTTTATAAATATATTACCATTCCCAGCATTTGATGGTGGACATGTATTTTTCTTAATTGTTGAAAAAATTAAAGGAAAACCTGTTAATGCCAAATTTGAAAGTACTTGTCATTTAATTGGTTTCATATTAATATTTTTACTTATGATAATTGTTACAATAAACGATATAATTAAGTTATTTTAACTTAATTATTTTTTGTCCTCGTAACTCAATCGAATAGAGTACTTGCCTCCGACGCAAGAAGTTATGGGTTTAAATCCCATCGAGGACACCAAAATAAATAATGTAAACTTACTAATAAATAAGTATTAATTGCTTTACAAATTAGTTTTTCTTGTGTTAAACTAGTAATGTTAGATAGAGGATAGGAGAAACGATAGAAATGGAAAAAAATACTCAAACAAAAATTATGTTACTTGCTACCACAGTGTTTTTATTAGTTATTGTATCAGCCGCAACATTCGCATATTTCGGTTCATTTACAACAACTCTTACAGGAAACGTTGCCGTAAATATTAATGCGGCTTCACCAGGAAATGCTACTTTGGTTACAACAGCAGCAGCATTAAATTTAAAAGTTCCTGCAAAAAATATGAGTGAGCTTAACAAAGGAACAAAAGCTGGTTCAGCTACGGGTAGTTTAACAGTTAATTTAACTGGAACAAGTGGAACTACAACAACATGTACATATAACATAGTATTTGAATATGACGCAAGTTCAAATACATATGGATTAACTCCAACAACTGTAACTGATGCAAGTAAAAAAGAAATTACTTTAGTAGTTACAACTCCTACAGGTGCAGGTGGAACAAATAATTATTCTACAGAAAAAAGTTTTGCATATGATACATCTAATTGGACTGCAAAAACTTCATCTACAGGTGCCAAACGAACAATAGTTACTGGAGCAACAATCAAAAGTACTGGAACATCTACTACTCAAACTTGGAATTTTACTTCAAATTATTATAATTTGGATGTATCACAAGCACAATTGGCAGGTAAGAATTTCTCAGGAAAATTTTATGTAACAAATAATTCATGTACTGCATCATAAAGCAAGATAACTTGCTTTTTTTGTTTACATAAAAATTATATAGTGTTAATATTAATTTGGTGATAGTATGGAAATAAAAAAAACAAAACAGGAAATAGTTAAAATGTTATTAAAGAAAAATTTAGATAGTAATGATGAAGAAGAACTTCTTAATATGCTTATTAATGAGCCAATAGCAGTAGATGTAGATAAACAAAGTGATTTAAATAGAACTTTTGGTGATAAACTAGCCGATAAAATTACTGAAGTAGCTGGGAGTTGGCCATTTATTATTGGTTTAATCATTTTTTTAATTATGTGGATTTTGCTAAATATTTTTATTTTAAAAGAAGCTGATCCATATCCTTTTATACTACTTAATCTTTTACTTTCTTGTGTTGCTGCTTTACAGGCACCAATAATTATGATGAGTCAGAATAGAGAATCTAAAAAAGATAGACTTAGAAGTTTAAATGATTATAAAACTGATTTAAAAAGTGAACTTATTTTAGAACAGTTGCACACAGAACTACAAAAAATTATAAATAATCAAAATAAAATAATAAAGCTTTTAGATGATAAAGATGAATAATAGTTTATTTATTATTTTTTAAATGGTATACTACTTGTATGAAAAAGAAGTTTATAAATTTATTTTTAAGTATTATTTCAACACTTTCCTTATTTTTAAATTTTAAAAAAATATATTTAAATGAAAGTGATATTATTAACGTATGGAGTTTTATATTCATTGTTGTGTTTGTAGGCGTTTTTTATCTTTTTTATAAGAAAGTTGATTTAAATAAAACTTCTAAAGAGGATAAAATTTTGTCTTTTTTATTTTCTATTTTTACTTTAATAGGGCAAAGTTATCGTAGTGTTTCTAGTTTAGGTATATTATTTAAAAAATATATGTTTATTTTTACAATATTTAGATTTATAGGACTATATTTTATATACTTACTTTTAATATATTATAGCAAGAAATGTATTAAAAATTTTGAAAAACGTCCCGATTTAAAGAAAAATAGATTTATAAAAATATTTAATAAGCATCCATTTTTAGTTAGTTTAATTATAATATGTGCAGCGTGGATGATATATTATATTGCATTTTATCCTGCGGTTCTATCTCCAGATCCTAGTTATCAGATAAAGCAAGCATTTAATGTTAGAACAAAATATAATGATTATTCTATTCAAATTAATCCTAAAGTAAATATTACAAATCACCATCCAGTTTTTCATACACTTCTTTTAGGTGGTTGCATTAGACTTGGAAGATTTATTTTAAATGATAATTTTGGTTTATTTATTTATACATTTACGCAAGGAATGTTTTTAGCAATAACACTTGCATATACGGTATGTTTATTAAAAAAGAAAAGTATTCAAAATAAATACTTAATACCACTTTTACTTATTTATTCATTCGTACCATGTTTTCCTTTTTATGCAATTAATATGAATAAAGACGTTTATTATACGACATTTATTATATGGTTAATAATTCTTTTGATGAAGTATATAGAAAGTTTTAAAACCTCTAAGGTAACTAAATCATTTTTATTAGAATACTTTATAGTATCAATATTTTTATGTTTATTTAGAAATAATGGAATATTTTTAATTATTATGCTTCTTCCATTTTTATATAAATTTAGTAAAAAAAATAGATTAAGTATTTTAATCATTACGCTTTTTATAACGGGATTATATTACTCTTATACTAAAATTTTACTTCCAAAACTTGGAGTTACTGGTACAAGTGTAAGGGAAGTTTTAAGTATTCCATTTCAACAAAGTGCTAGATATGTAAAATATTATGAAAACGAGCTTACTATAAAAGATAAGGAAAATATAGGAAATGTATTAGACTACGAAATTATCAAAGAAAAGTATGATCCACAGCTTTCTGACCCTGTTAAAAATACTTATAATAAATATGCCACAAAAAAAGATTTGTTAAATTATTACGATACATGGATGCATGGACTTATAAAAAGACCGTTTCTTTATATTGATGCAACACTAAATAATATTTATGGATTTTTTGATCCTGGAGATACACATTGGTATATATATTCTAGATATAATGATACTATAACTGAAAATGGTCTTGTAGATTATCATTATAATAATTTAAATATTTTACGAGTTATTTTAAAAAATTACGCTTATGCATTTAAAGTTATACCAATATTAGGTTTAATTGTTACACCTGGATTTAATACTTGGATTTTACTTTGTTTGATTGTATATATTTTAAAATCAAGAAAGAATGATGAACTTATAGTGCTACTTCCTATGATAGTTTCACTTGCATTTTGTATTTTGGGACCAGCGAATAATTATTATAGGTACGCTATGCCATATATTTTTTCAATGCCATTTGTAGTAGTGTATTATTTAAATAAAAAAGTTAGATAATAATCGGTTTATTAGCTAACTCTTTTTTTTGTTCATTACATCCAGTAATCATGTCATAAATTATCGAAGATTTTAATTCAAAATTATATGTAATAGAATTTTTGTCTTTTTTTATTGGAATTGAAATGCTTTTTTTAATTTTATTTATATAATTTTTACCTTTTTGAGAAAAACCTAAAATATTTATATATTCCATCACTAAATTTGCATCACATTTTTTAATATTTAATAAAATATGAATAAGCATACGATTTATTTTGTTATATGTATATTTTTTTGATTTAATAGCTTTAATTAATTCATCAATATTATTTGTATTTCTAATACTTTTTTTCAAAAGATAGTTCATTGACTTGTCAACATCAAGCACATCGCTTATATCATTATTTAGAATTTGAATTTTAATTAAATCAAAAAGTAAGGAACTATCAATTTTATTTATTTTGTCCAATGAATAATTTGGTAAATATCTTTTTATATCTTTATTACTTTTTATTTTTTCACGAATATTTAATGCACTAATTATATCATCATTACTTTCTTTATCTAAATAATCATTTGTTCTTTTTATAGTTTGAGCTTCAATTAAAAAATTATTTGTTAAAATCGATTTTATATAGCATATTCCTAAAAGGTCATTTGAGTTATAAGAAAAATCTTCATTAATTACTTTACTAAGAGCAGTAGGGTAATTAAGACCACTTTTTAAATGAACTTTTATATTTTCATTATTATGATTTTCAATTGATTTTTTAGCTATTAATTTTATCTTTTCTATATCATTACATTCACTACCAAAAATAATCTTTTTTACCTTAAAATAATTTAATAGTTTTATTGATGCGTCAGAAAATGTATCAGCACTTTGAGTTCCATATAAAACAGGCAATTCCAAAACTATATCAACGCCACTTAATAAAGAAATATGAGTTTTATCATATTTGGATATTATTGATGGTTCTCCGCGTTGAAGAAAGTAGCCATTTAAAACTAAAATTAATAAACTATCCGGATACATTTCTTTAATTTTTTTTATGTGGTATAAATGACCATTATGAAACGGGTTATATTCCGCTATTAAACCTATTATTTCCATGCAACTAATATATAAAATATTTCTTTATTTGTCAATTTATATTATAATACCAATTGAGGGATAATATGATTATATGTGTATGTGGTCCTACAGGGATAGGGAAGACTAAATTAAGCGAACTAATTGCAGAAAAATATAGAGCAATTATTTTAAATGCAGATGCAACTCAAATTTATCAAGAACTTAATATTGGTAGTGCAAAAATAACTAAAGATGAAATGGGAAATCGAAAACATTACTTATTTGATATCAAAAAGCCTAATGAAGATTATAGTGTTATGGAATATCAAAATGATGCAAGAAAAGTATTAAATGATAATAAAAGTAAAAATATTGTTGTTGTTGGTGGAACTGGGTTATATATTAAAGCATTATTTTTTGATTATGTATTTGATGAGATGAAAAAAAATAGTTTTGATAATTTAAGTAATGATGAGCTATATACTCTTGCTATTAAAAAAAACTCAAATTGTAATTTACACAAAAATAATAGAGTAAGACTTGTAAATTTTTTAAATCGAACAAAGGAAGAAAAAAATAAGAATATTCGGTTATATGATGTGATTTTTGTGGGTCTTACTGCAGAAAGAAACAAAATATATGACATATGTAATAAAAGGGTAGATATAATGATTAATAATGGTTTAATTAATGAAGTTAAAACATTAAAAGAAAAATATCCAGATTCAAATATTTTAAAAAGAGCTATAGGTTATAAAGAATTAATAAGTTATTTAGAAGGTGATTCTTCTTACAATGATGCTATAGAACTTATTAAAAAAAACACTAGACATTATGTAAAAAGGCAATATACGTGGTTTAATAATCAACTTGATGTAAAATGGTTTGATGTGGATTTTGATAACTTTAATAATACATATGAAAATGTAGTAGAATATATTGAATCAAATAAAAAGGCAAATTAATTGCCATTTTTTTATGAACCAAAAACTTTTAAATTATTAATTTTTTCATTAAATTCTAAGTAATAATTTTTATCAAAATTATGTTCTTCGATTTCGACTTTTCCAGAATCCACAGCCATCAAGGCAGTAGTATCCACTAAAAAATATTTATGATATAAATAGTCTTTGCCATCGTCACTTACTGGGTCATCCCATGTTAAATCTAAATGAAGCCACTGATTATTTAAATAAACTGCATTCCAAATATGGCCATTTGATTTATAACCAACACTTTCTTTAGTCGTAGCAATTTTATAATTTTTAATATTAAATTTTGTTAAAAATATTGCCATTAAATCCGTGTAACCATTACATGTTGCCATATGATCAAATAATGGACCATAAGCAATATAAGATAAATATTTACTGTCACCATTTTTGTTTCTTTCTACATCATATTTAGTAGTATCAATAATATAATCATGGATTGTCTTAATTTTTTCGTATTCACTCATTTCGTTAGTTATTTTTTCATTTATAATTTTATTAACTTCATTATCAATTTTTTCAATTTGCTTTTTTGTATAAAGATAATTTATTTCAATGGTAATTTCTCCAGATTCAAGCATGCTTGTTTTCATATTGGTGAAACTATTATAAGGATGAACATAGTTATTAACATGAGTTAAAGTAATATCATCTTTGCTTATTTGCTCTATATCCTTTATACAATCGGTATATTCATTAGGACAATAAAAAGTAAAATTATCCCAGCCATTATTAATAGTAGTATAAATAATGTTTAGTAAATCGTTATAAGAATATGGTACAAATTCATTTACATTATGCACAAATAAAAAGTTATCAGTTTTTGTATATTCATTTTTTTCTTTAATAAGAAGTTTTGGTGTTTCAGTAATTTTATTTGCAATAAGGTTACTTATAAAATCAGATTTATATGAAATAACAAGTAACAAGATAACACATATAATAGTTATAATAAATTTTTTCATATTTATATTGTACTAAAAAATGGGTAATAAAAAAAGTAGTTTTTTAATAACTACTTCATGTTTTTAATTTTTTGTGATAATCTTGATTTTTGTCTATCAGCTGTATTAGATTTAATTAATCCTTTACTTAAAGCTCCATCGCATTCTTTTTGAAATTTTTTAAATAACTCAGAAGCTTTTTCTTTATCGTTAGCTGCAATTAATTTTTCTATATCTTTAATTAAGTTCTTAACTTGTGCTTTAGCTTCATGATTATTATCAGTTTTCTTAGCGATAACTTTAATTGCTTTTTTTGAACTTTTAATATTTGCCATCTTTTCTTCCTTCCTTTTTAGTACGTAACTATTTTATCAAAACTTTTCTAGTTTAGCAAGTATTTTCAAGGCATGGTAATTAAAAACATGAAAAATCTTATTGAAAGATATTTTTTTCGACAAAAAAATTAATATTTATTTGTTACTTTTATGATGGTGATAAAAATGGGTCATTTTAAAAGTATGAGTAAAAAAAGAAAGATTCAAAGAAAGATAATAATTTTTTTACTAGAAATAATATCTGCTTTAATAATTGTCAAGGTTATTAAAAAAAATTATAAATTAAATGAAGAAAAACTAGTGTATTTAACGTATAATTATTTAGGCAAAATATCTAAAAAAGTTGAGCAGGTAAATAATGAAGTTATTGAAAATACAACTCCTATATTTAAAAGTGAAAGGGATCCTACAGTATACATTTACAATACTCATCAATCAGAGAAATATAAATATAGTAAAGTTAATAATTATAATTTAGATTATACCGTAATGTTTGGTAGTCAAATATTAAAAGATTATTTAAATGAATATAATATTAATGCTTATGTAGAAGAAAATTTAATTAGTAAAGTTTTAAATGAAAATAATCTTGTATATAAGGATAGTTATGTAGCAAGTAGAATACTTATGGAAAATGCTAAAAAAAGTAATCCCACTTTAAAGTATTTTATTGATTTACATAGAGATTCTTCATCATACGAAAGAACTACATGTTTAATTAATGATGATTCATATGCAAAAGTATTATTTGTTTTAGGTTTAGAAAATCCAAATTATGAAAAAAATAAAAAAATGATTAATTCATTAAATAACAAAATTATTTCATATAACAGTTGTTTATCAAGAGGAATAATGGAAAAAGAAGGTCCTTATTCAAATGGTGTATATAATCAAGATTTTGATAAAAATACAATTCTAATTGAAGTCGGAGGACAATATAATGATATTAAACAGGTAGATAATACCTTAAAAGTTTTAGCGAAAGTTTTATATGAATATATTATGGAGGATTCATGACAAATGATAAAAAAAATCCATTTTTTAAAATATTATCACTTTTATTTTTAATTTATTTAGGGTTATTTATAGCTAAAGAAACTGGCTATTATGATAAAAATATTAGAGAAAAAACTTTACTTACAGAAACTAAAATTAATGATTTTGAAAATGATTTAAGGTCAGGTAAACCTATTGATGTTATTTCATATTTACCTGAAGAAAAAGATTACTCCAACGTGCTAACTAAATCTGCGAATAAAGTTTCAAATAAAATTGGAATTTTAGTGAATTCGAAATCCAAAAATATATGGGATTTTATTAAGACTTTATTTATTTCTTAACTTTTTGTATAATAATATTTGGTGGAAGAAAATGAAATCAAATATTAGAAACTTTTCAATTATTGCTCATATAGATCATGGTAAAAGTACTTTAGCAGATCGTTTTTTGGAACTAACAAAAACATATGAAAGTCGTAATAATGAAACTCAAATTTTAGACAATATGGACCTTGAAAAAGAAAGAGGCATAACAATTAAGTTAAATGCCGTATGTTTAGATTATGAATACAAAGGTGAGAAATATACTTTGAACTTGCTTGATACTCCAGGTCATGTAGACTTTTCATATGAAGTTTCTCGAAGCTTGGCAGCTTGTGAAGGGGCAATTTTAGTAGTTGATGCTTCTCAAGGAATTGAAGCTCAAACTTTAGCAAATCTTTATTTAGCAATGGAAAATGACTTAACAATTATTCCTGTTATTAACAAAATTGATTTACCAAATGCTAATACTGAAAAAGTAAAAAATGAGTTAGTTAAAACCTTAGGATTTAAAGAAGATGAAATACTTCTTTGTAGTGCTAAAACTGGTTTAGGTGTTAAAGAAATTTTAGATGCTGTTATTGAAAGAGTACAACCACCAGTAATTAAGGAAAATGATAAATTACGTGCTTTAATTTTTGATAGTCATTTTGATTCTTACAGGGGTGTAGTTCTTCTTGTAAAGGTTATGGAAGGCAGCATTAAAGTAAAAGATAAAATTAAAATGATGCAAATGGATTCAGTATTTGAAGTTACTGAAGTAGGAGTTAATAAAATCGTAAATAAGCCATTAGATAAACTTTCAAGTGGTATGGTTGGTTATGTAGCAGCCGCTATAAAAGATATATCAAAAGTGGCAGTTGGTGATACTATTACCCATGAAGGCAATCCAGCTTTAGAACCTTTACATGGATATAAAAAAATGAAGCCTATGGTTTTCTCTGGTATATTTCCTACGGAGGCAAATAAATATGATGAATTAAAAGATGCTTTAGAAAAATTAAAATTAAATGATGCATCTTTAACAATTAGTCCAGAAAACTCAATAGCTTTAGGATTTGGTTTTAGAACAGGTTTTTTAGGACTTCTTCACATGGATATAGTTCTTACAAGACTTGAAAGAGAATTTAATTTAGAAACTATTGCTACAAGTCCATCAGTTGTTTATAAAGTAGGGCTTACATCTGGTGATGAAATTGAAGTATCTAGTCCAAATGAAATGCCTGAAAAAGTGAAAATTGCTTATATTAAAGAACCATATATTTATACAAATATCATAACGCCAACTGAATTTATTGGGCCAATTATGACATTATGTCAAAATAAAAGAGGCATTTATGATGTAACTGAGTATCTAGATGAAACTAGAGTAAATATTCATTATTATATTCCTTTAGGAGAAATTATTTATGATTTTTATGATAAATTAAAAAGTACGACTAAAGGTTATGCTTCATTTGATTATGAAATGAGTGATTATAGGGAAAGTAAACTTGTTAAAATGGACATTTTACTAAATGGTCAAATTGTTGATGCATTATCAGTTATTGTCCATGAAGATTTTGCTTATAGTAAAGGCAGATATATTGTTACCAAACTTAGAAAAACAATTCCAAGACAAATGTTTGAGGTACCTATTCAAGCAAGTATTGGTTCAAAAGTAATTGCTAGAGAAAATGTTAGTGCGATGAAAAAAAATGTGCTAGCAAAATGCTATGGTGGCGATGTATCCAGAAAAAGAAAATTATTAGAAAAACAAAAAGAAGGTAAGAAAAAAATGAAAATGATAGGTTCGGTAGAGGTCCCTAAAGAGGCATTTTTAAGTATTTTAAGTGATGAGGAATAGGAAAGGTAGTAATAATGAGAAGTAAAAGTCAAGAAGAAGAAATGAAAGTTAAAATTTTATTATTGAGTAAACTTTTTTTAGAGAGTAATTACTCTGATATAGAACTTTCAAATATTACAGGAATTAGCTCTTCGAGTGTAGGTAGATATCTTACAAGTCCACTTGCAATGGAAGTATTAGGTCATGATGTATTTAATGTAATTGCTCAAAAGCGAAGAGAAAATTTATATAATGCTAAAATTAAAGGAGGACAAATTTTTGCAAAACAAAACATCTCACTTAAAGAGGAAGATGGAAAGTTTATAGGAAGTAAAAAAAGATGATAAAAAGTGCCTATGTGCATATACCATTTTGTAAAAGTATTTGTTCTTATTGTGATTTTTGTAAAATGCTTTATCATGAAAATTTTATAAATGATTATTTGTTAGCACTTACAAAAGAAATAAAAACTAATTATAAAAATGAAGTCTTAGATACTCTTTATGTAGGTGGAGGTACACCTTCATGTTTAAATACAAAGTTATTAACTAAATTATTAGATATCTTAAAAGTTTTTAATCTTTCTAGTAATTATGAATTTACTTTTGAATGTAACATATCAGATATTAATGAAGAATTTTTAAAAGCAATAAAAAAATCAAGAATAAATAGATTAAGTATTGGTATAGAGTCATTTGATGAAGAAAATCTAAAGTTTTTAAATAGAAAATCTACATATGAGGATGCTAAAGAAAAAATATCTTTATGTAAAAAATATGGTTTTAATAACATAAATGTTGATTTGATTTATGCACTTCCAAGCGAAAATTTAAATACTTTAAAATCTGATTTAGAAAAGATTATATCACTTGATGTAAATCATGTAAGTACATATAGTTTAATGATAGAGCCAAATACATTATTAAGTATTAAGAATATAAAACCAATAAATGAAAAGTTAGATAGAAAAATGTATGATGTTATTTGTAAAACCTTAAAAAATAATGGTTTTAACCATTATGAAATTAGCAATTTTTCAAAACCAAACTATGAGTCAAAACATAATTTAGTTTATTGGCACAATGAAAAATATTATGGTTTTGGTTTAGGTGCATCGGGATATATTCAAGATTTTAGATATAATAATACAAAAAATTTAAAAAGCTATATAAGTGGTAAATTTCTTAGTGATAAAGAAAGTATTACTAAGAAAGATAATATTTCCTATGGACTAATTTTAGGATTTAGATTAATAAAAGGAATTAATGTAAAAGATTTTTTCTCTAAATATGATGTTGATTTATTAGGAAATGAAAAAATTTTAAAATTATTAAAAAATAAAAAATTAGTTTTAAAAAATGGTTATTTGAGTATTAATAAAAAATATTTATATGTTGAAAATGAAATTTTAATAGAATTTATTTAAAAGGAGAAATTATAATAAATGCTTTATAATCTAGAAATATTAAATGGAGAAATAACTCCGCAGTTTAGTAGTGAAGTATTTAATTATGAAGTAAATGTAGATTCAAGTGCTTTAACTTTAATCTTTAATTATGATACATGTGATACGTGTAATGTTACTGTATATGGAAATAATTTTCTTACAGAAGGTGAAAATCACGTTCTAATTGAGGTATATGACAAAGAACTTATTACTTATACATTAATTGTTAATAAAGAAAAGAAAAGTGAAAGCGTGTTTAGTGAAACAAATGATAAAGTTGAAATTAAAGTAAATAATAATAAAGAAATATTTACTCCTTTAATTGGAGTAATATGTTTTTTATCAATTTTGACATTATTTTATGTTATTTTTCATAAGAAAAAAGTATGAATGAATTTAAATTAATTGCACATAGGGGAATGCATTTTAATAAAAATGAAGAAAACACACTTTTTTCTTTTTTTAATGCTATAAATAATAATTATGAAGGATTTGAATGTGATGTAAGACAAACTAAAGATGAAAAATTAATTATTTATCATGATATTTTATATAAAGGAAAGATACTAAGAAATTTACTTTATAAAAATATTGATAATGCTTTACTTTTAGAAAATGTTTTAAAAATAAAAACAGATAAAATAATTTTGCTAGAAATAAAAGATCCTTTTATTAATATAGAAAAGCTTAAAGGTTTATTATTTAAATATAAAAATAAAAATATTTATGTTATGTCATTTCATGATAGTATAATTGATAAACTTAATGTAACTGGCAAAACTTATAAAGTCGGTGTTCTTAATTATGTACTAAATACAAATAAATCACATTTTAAATACGATTTTATTTGCATATTAAATACACTTTTAAATCAGAAAACTATAGATTATATTTTTTCTAATAAACAAGAATTATTTATTTATGGTATAAAAGAAAATAAATTTACTTATAAATGGCCTTATTATATTGTAAATTAAAGTAAAATTTAGTAAAATTATTTTAGAATAGAAAAGGGAGTAGGAAGGATCATAATGGTATTTTCAAGCATTTCATTTTTATATTATTTTTTGCCAGTATTTTTGGTTTTATATTTCTTAACTCCTGTAAAATATAGAAATATTACTTTATTAATTGGTAGTTTATTATTTTATTTTTACGGAGAGCAAAGATATTTTTATATAATTATTTTAATGGGACTAATAAATTATTTAATAGGAAATAAGTTATCAAAAAGTAAAAATAAGTTTATTTTAACTATCGGTATTTTCATAAATATCTTCGTATTATTTTATTTTAAATATTATGATTTTTTTATCCAAAATTTTAATAATATATTTGGCTTTAATATAAGTTTTTTAAATATTATAATTCCTTTAGGGATAAGTTTTTTTACTTTTAAAAATATAAGTTATATCGCTGATATTTATAATGGTAAAATTCAAAAGGCTAAAAATTTATTTTATTATTTAACTTATTTAGTAATGTTTCCAAGTTTAGTGCAAGGGCCTATCGTTAGGTATGAAACAGTTTCTGAAGAGTTAGAAAAAAGAAGTAGTTCATTTAATTTATTTTCTAAAGGAGTTTCTAGGTTTGTAATTGGCCTTTCTAAAAAAGTTATTTTAGCAGATACTTTAGGAAAATTTATAAGTAGTTTAAGTTTAATTGAAAATCAAACTATACTTTCTGCTTGGTTAAAAGCAATTTGTGATATCACTAGATTATATTTAGATTTTTCAGGCTACAGTGATATGGCAATTGGCCTTGGATTAATGTTAGGCTTTCACTTTTTGGAAAACTTTAATTATCCATTTTGCGCAAGCTCACTTACAGACTTTTGGCGTAGATGGCATATCTCATTATCAAGTTTCTTCAAAGATTATATTTATATTCCTTTAGGAGGAAGTAGGGTTAACAAATTTAGAAAATATTTAAATATTTTTATTGTTTGGTTTGTTACAGGACTTTGGCATGGAGCCAGTTGGAATTTTATTTCGTGGGGGTTATATTTTGGCTTATTTTTAGTCATAGAAAAAAAATTATTTTATAAATTTTTTCAAAAACATAAAATACTAGGAAATATTTGGACCAATATTTTGGTTATTATAGGATTTGTTATGTTTTATCAATATAATATTTCTGATATAACAAAATTACTTGGCTTAATGTTTGGTAAAAATGCTTCTTTAGTAAACATAGAAACTATTTATTATTTGAAAAATTATTTAATTTTATTAATTATTTCTTTTATATGCTGTACGCCACTTATAAAAAATTTAATTTTAAAATTAAGAAAAAACAAAAAGTGGAATGTGATTATAAATATATTAGAACCTATTTCATTTATAGTGCTTCTTATTATTTGTACATCATTTATTATTGATGCATCATCGAGTCCATTTTTATATTTTAGATTTTAAGAGGTCAACATGAAAGAAAAAATAGTATCAATTTTATTTGTATCAACGTTGCTAGTTTTTGGCTTAGGAAGTATTATAGCTAAAGATAATGATATTTCATATAAAGAAAGAAGAACTTTAACAAAAATGCCTTCATTAAATTTAAAAAGTATTTTCTCTGGTAGTGATAATTATTTTGAAAATTTAACAAATTATTTTAATGATCAATTTATTTTTAGAGATAATTTTAAGTCTTTGAAAGGAATTACAACAAGCAAAATATTTGTTATGAAAGAAAATAATGGTATATATGAAAAAGACAATTATTTATTTCAAATGGATACAAATGTAAATAAAAAGTCAATCGATAATTTATTAAATAAAATAAAATATATTGATAATACTTATTTAGATAATCAAAACAAATATTTTGTAATGATTCCAGATAAAAATTATTATTTAGATGATGAAAATATTCCTAAAATAGGGTATAATACTATTATAGATAGTCTAAAAAATGGGCTACCTAATGATGTTAAATGGATTGACATAACAAAATCTTTAACTTTAGATTCATATTATAGAACTGATATTCATTTTAAAGAAAATAAACTAAGTGATGTAGTAAAAACTTTATCTAATAATATGAATTTTGAAAGTAGTAATACTAATTATACTTTAAAAAAATATTATCCATTTTATGGTGCACTTTATGGAAAGGTTGCTAGCAATATTAAAGCAGATGAAATTGAATATTTAACAAATGATGTTATTAATAATGCTAGCGTTTATAATTATGAAAAAAATAGAGTAGAAAAAGTATATATGGAAGATTACTTAAAAAATGTTGATAGTTATGATGTATTTTTATCAGGAGCAACACCACTTTTAATTATTGAAAATGAATTTAATGATTCAGGAAAAGAACTTGTAATGTTTAGAGATTCTTTTGCTAGTTCATTAACACCTTTATTAATTGAAAGTTATTCTAAAATAGTAATGGTTGATTTAAGATATGTTAGTAGTAAATATCTAGAAAAAATTAATGAATTTTCTGTTAAAGAAGATGCAGATGTTATGTTTATTTATAGTACAGTTATTATTAATAATAGTTTTTCTTTAAAGTAGTAAGGAGTGTGGGTATATGAAGAAAAAAATTAGTTTAGTATTACTTGTAATTATGGTTACTTTATTATGTTCAGCATGTGGTAAGAAAGAAGAAAACATAAAAGGAAACTTACCAGATTTAATGAATAAATTATATGAAAATCTTGATGGTTTTTCCACTGAAAATTTACAGCAGGTAGCATTTACAAAAGATGAACAAGAATATTTTATCGGAGATGTTTCATTTGATTATAAAGACGCATTAGCAAGTGAACCAGTTATGTCTTCGGTAGCTCATTCAGTTGTTTTAATTAGATTAAATTCTTCGAAAGATGCAGAAAAAGCTAAAAAAGAAATAAAAGAAAAAGTAAATCCTAGAAAATGGATATGCGTTGAAGTCGAAGAGAAAAATGTAATTGTCGAAAGCAGAGGCGATTTAGTACTTTTAGCAATGGATAATCAGTATTCTGGAGCTATTAAAGAAAATTTTCTAAATTTAAAAAATTAAAGTAAATATTGTAAAAAAATTGTATAACAAAGCAGGGCAACTTGCTTTTTTTTATAAAAAAGATTATTCTAATTATGAAGGATGTTTTTTATGGAAAAACAAATTAAATTAAAAAAGAACATTATTATATTTTATGTTTTACTTTTTCTAATAGTATTTATATCTATTATAGTTTTGTTTTTGAAAAATATTTTAATAAAGAGTAATTTTACAAATAAAAGTGATAATTCAAATAATATTGTAAAGGTAGAAAATAATACAGTAGAAAATATTCCAAGTGAAAGTGTAGAAAATAAAACTCCTACAGAAAATGATAACAAAACTTTAGATGACAATAAAAATGTGACAGATAATGAACCTACTGTAGATAATAAAACAAGTCCTACTGAAAATGAAACTCCTTCAGTTACTAAACCAAATTCTACATATGTTCAAGATGAATTTTTAATTGATGATATAACTAACGAAGATGCTAAAAATATCTTTATTGAAAAGCATGCTATGGTAGTTGGTGATTCAATGGGAGAAGGATTAGATTGCTATAAAGTACTTAATTCAGAAAGTGTTGTATGGGCTCGCGGAAGAAGAATTGATACAATGAAAAATGATTTAGATAAGGTAATTACATATAATCCAAAATTTTTATTTCTATCTTATGGTGCAAATGATATAAAATCATGGTCATATAATTATGATGGTTGGATTAATAAATATAGAGAAGTTATATTAATGATACAAAGTGCTCTTCCAGAAACAAAGATAATTGTAAATTCTGTTTTACCTGTGGGGGATTATGCTTTACAAAGTGATCCATCATTTACTTATCAAGAAACATATAATGAAAAACTTAAAGAATTAGCCAAAGAACTTGGTATTCAGTTTTTGGAAAATGGTGTTTATTTAAATGATCGAGTAAATTCTTTTTCATCAGATGGTGTTCATCCAAAAGCCAGCTTCTTCTTTTTATGGGGAAGACACATGGCAAGTTATTTAAAAAGTGTAAACTAAAGTAAACTGAAAATAAATAATTTTTCAGTTTTTCTTTTTTATGCTATTATAAATATGGTGGTAAAATATGAAATGTGTAAAATTAACAGGTGTTAAAAATTTAAATGTAGCACAAGAAAATGAAATTGTAAGTGATGGCAAAAAAGTAATTTTTAAAGTAGATACTTGCGGTATTTGTGGTTCTGATATACATTATTGGGATATGGGTCAACCTGAAGGCTTAGTAATGGGTCATGAATTTTGTGGAACAGTTGTCGATCCTGGTAGTAGAGCTGATTTAAAAATTGGTGATAGAATAACAGGACTTCCAATTTCTCCATGTGGAAAATGTGATGCTTGTAAAAGTGGAAATCCTCAGTATTGTCCTGAAACATGGGCTCATGCAGTAGGACTTTCTTTAGATTATCCTGGTGCATATGCGCAAATGTCAAGTTGCCATCCAGATATGGTTAGAAAACTTCCAGATAATGTTTCAAACGAAGAGGCTTGTATGGTAGAACCTTCAGCAGTAAGTTTACATGGTATTGGTCTTGCAAACATTAATGTAGGTGACAAAGTTGCCATAATTGGTGGCGGAATTATTGGCCTTATGGCTGCAGAATTTGCTAAAATGGCAGGAGCTACATATATAGCGCTTCTTGAAACAAATGAAAATCGTGGAAAGAAGGCTTTAAAATTTGGCTGTGTTGATGAATATTTCAATGCTTTAGATGAAAATCTAGTTCCTATGTTAAAAGAAAAAACTGCTGGTGGATTTGATAAAGTTATTGATTGCTGTGGTAATTCTGCTGCAGTAAGTGAAGCTATAATGATAACTAAAAATGGTGGAACAATAGTTTTAGTTGGTGTTTCAATGGCTCCAATAACAATTCCAACTGTAGTATCTGTTATGGGTGAAATAACTATGAAAGGTTCAATTGCATATACTGAGTTTGATTTTGATAGAACTATTAAATTAATTGCAGATGGCAAATTAAATGTAAAGAAATATATTGACGACATAATACCTTTAGAAAAAGCTCAAGAAGCTTTTGAAAGATTAACATCAGGAACCGATGATGCAATTAAAATTATTTTTAAACCAAATAATTAATCAACATATTTAAAAAAGTGTTTATTTACATAAAAATTTTAAATTTGTACAATTATAATAGAAAGGAGAAAAAATATATGTTAGAAAAATTTAATAAATTTTTATATTCATCAATAATATTATCAGTATTAATGTTTGTTTTAGGATTAATATTTATGATTTACCCAAATGTATCATTTTCAGTAATTACTTATATAGTAGCTGTATTTCTAATTATTAATGGAATTTACTTTATTATAGAGAAAGATACAAGTTTGTTTTTCTCAGGTTTCCTAACTTTAGGAGTCCTAGAATTATTAATGGGAATTATAATGATTATTAATCCTCAGATAGTTAAAACATTATTTCCTATAGTAGTAGGAATATCAATGGTTGTAAAATCTGCTCTTGATTTAAGAATATCTTTATTATTAAGCGGTAGTGGTTACAAAAATTGGCTAATTCTATTTATATGTTCACTTCTTTCAATTATCTGTGGAATTTATATTATAATAAATCCAGGTATTGGAAGTGAAGTAATAACTACTTATGTTGGTATAGTAATAATGGTTTATGCAGTATCAAATATTATAGATACAATTATCTTTAAAAAGAATGTAAATGATATAGTTAAACTTTTAAAATAGGTTAAAAAACCTATTTTTTTTATAATTTAAGGTTTATTTAATAAATAAAATCTATTATAATTTTTGTAGGTGAAATATGAAAATACTTTTAATTGAAGATGAACAATCACTTGTTAAAATTATAAAATAAACATTAGAAAATTCTAAATTTGAAGTAGATTTTTCCTTAGATGGACTTATAGGGTATGAAAAAGCATTAAGCAATGAATACGATTTGATAATTTTAGATGTAATGCTTCCAAATAAAAACGGATTTGATATTTTGAGTGATTTAAGAAAAAATAATATTACTAGTAAAATTATTATGCTTACTGCACTATCTAGTTTGGAAAATAAAATTGATGGGTTTAACAAAGGCACAGATGATTATTTAACAAAGCCTTTCCATATTGAAGAGCTTATTGTGAGAATTAATAAACAACTTAATTTAATTAATTATAAAATTTCTTATGAGGATATTTATTTAGATAAATCTAATAAAAAATTAATAAATGAAAAGACTAATGAAAGTGTTGACTTAGTTTGTAAAGAATATAAACTTTTAGAATATTTAATAAATAATCAAATCATGATACTTTCAAAAGAGCAGATATACGATAAAGTGTGGGGTATTGAAAATGAAAGTGAATCAAATAATATTGAAGCATATATGTCATTTTTAAGAAAAAAACTAAAATCAATAGCTTCAAGTGTAACTATAAAGTCCTATCAAAATTTAGGCTATAAATTGGAAGCTCAAAATGAGAAAGTTAAAAAGAAAATAGAAAATTCTTTGAAAGATATAAAAGAAAATAATTTAAGAACTCAAAATAATGACCGTAAAGATGAATTCTTTGAAAAGATAGTTTCAGATACAACTTCATTCTATTTCAAAGGAAAAAAATATGATTGGACATTTTATTTAGATGTGTTTAATAATGAAATTGTTGGATTAGATGTAAGAAAAACAATGTACGGAAATGGTATATTAAATCATAAAAAAACTGTAGAAAATATGCTAAATAACAAAATAAAAAGAGGATATAAAGACCTAGATACAATAGTTCACATAGATCAAGGCATTATTTATTCCTCAGTATCATTTAAAAATATATTTAATTCCTATAACATAACCAGATCTATGTCTAGAGCTGGTATACCAACAGATAATCCAGTTATTGAATCCAAAAATGGATGGTTAAAGAAAGAAATGTATATTGATTTTGACGTAAATAATTATAACACAGTTAAAGAATTTATTGATGATATTATTTGGGATAATAATAACTATAGATCCAGTTATGCTTTAAATTATAAAAACCCAATTGAATATAGAACTCAACTGGGCTTTCAATAATACTTTTTTAGTGTCTACTTTTTGTTGACAACTTCATTTTTAATAAGTAGCATTTTTTATATTTCATCTTTTATTAATTTATCGATATAAGAAATTATTTCATCTTTAGTATACTTACCATTAGAATTTAAATATTCAAATCCTAAATTTAGGACTCCACCAACGTAGAATTTAGCAATAATCTCTGCGGGAATTCCATCACTAATTTTTTCTTTACTAATTCTTTTTAAAATATCATCATTTATTGCACTAAGTAAAATATCCATCATTATACTATTTCGATTATGTACCATAATTGAGGAATATATATCTTTTTTATCCTCAACATGATTTAAAAATATTTTAATAAGCTCAAGATAGTATTCTTTTATATTTAATGCTTTGTTATTTTCTAGTTTTTGAGAAAACTCATCTTTTAAGTCTTTAATGAAATCTACAAGAAGTTCATATTTATCTTCATAATGTGCATAAAAGGTTGATCTATTTATTAAGGCTTTTTCACATATATCAGATACTTTAATTTCTTCAAATGTTTTCTCTTTCATAAGTTCCACTAAAGATGTATATATCATTCTTTTTGTTTTAATAACCCTCAAATCTTTTTTCTTTTCCATTTTTTTCACCAACTAAAGTATATCACTTTATTAATCAAAATAAAAGATAAATAACAAAATGTTGGATAAAAATATACATAATTTGATATTTTGTTGGATAACAAGCATTTAAAAGTTTATGTGTGTGTTATTTTCTTATCCATTGTAATAAAATACTTTGTGTGAAAGGAAAGATGACAAATGAAAAAGTTTGCGGACAAAATATGTAAGCATAAAAGTCTCATTTTAATTGTAACCGGTATTTTAATGGTTCTATCATTTATCGGTATGAGTTTAACTAAAGTAAATTATGATATTTTAGTTTACTTACCCGAAGATATTGAAACAATACAAGGCCAAAATATATTAACTGATGACTTTGAAATGGGTTCATATTCTGTGGCAATAGCAAAAAATATGTCCTCAAAAGAAATAATAAAGTTAGAGGATAAAATTAAAAATGTGAAAGGAGTAAATAAAGTAGTATCACTATATGATGCTACCGGAGTAATTCCTGTAGATATTTTACCAACTGATATCACAAAATATTTACATGATGATAATGCCGATATATTCTTAATTACTTTTGCAGGTGGAACTTCTTCAGAAGAAACCATTAATGCCGTAAAAGAAATAAGAAATCTTACTAGTGATAGTGTAAAACTTGGCGGAATGAGTTCAATGGTACTTGATACAATGAACCTTTCAAATGAAGAAATAGTTATTTATATAATTATTGCAGTAATACTTTGTATTGCAGTGTTAGAATTTTCACTAGATTCATATATAGTTCCAATTTTACTTCTTGCAAATATTGGTATAGCTATACTTATAAATATGGGAACAAATGTCTTTTTAGGAGAAATTTCCTACATAACAAAAGCATTAGTTGCAGTACTTCAACTCGGAGTAACTACTGACTTCTCAATTTTCTTATATAACTCTTATGAAAAGAAAAAAGCGTTATATAAATCGAAAGAAGAAGCAATGGCAAATGCTATTACAGAAACTTTTACCTCAGTTATTGGTAGTAGTCTTACAACAATCGCAGGTTTCTTAGTTTTATGTACAATGAGTTTAACTTTAGGAAAAGACTTAGGTATTGTAATGGCAAAGGGTGTTTTAATCGGACTTATTTCAACACTTTTACTATTCCCAGCATTACTTCTTACATTTGATAAATTAATTGATAAAACTAAACATAAAAAGATAAATTTAGTTTTTGATAAATTAAATCATTTTATTGTAAAAAATTATAAAGTAATATTTATTATTTTTGTACTTTTAATAGTACCTGCATATTTAGCTTATTCAAAAGTAGATGTATATTACAAAATGGATAAAACACTTCCTGATACTTTGGAAAGCATAAGTGCAAATAAAGAATTAAAAGATAAATTTAACATAGTAAGTCCAGAAATGATTATTTTAGATAGTAATGTTAAGTCAAGTGATGTAAGTAATATGATAAGTGAAATTAAAAATGTTGAAGGAATTGATTTTGCTTTATCACTTTCTGAACTTGAGAAAATGGGACTTTCTGAAAATGTTATTCCAAGTGATCTACTTAAAATATTTAAAAGTGGTAAATATCAAATGGTACTTGTAAATAGTATTTATGAAGTAGCCAGTGATGAAATAAATAATCAAATTACTTTGGTTAATGACATAGTTAAAAAATATGATAAAACCGCTATCGTAGCAGGTGAAGGACCACTTATGAAAGATTTAATTAAAATAAGTGATACTGACTTTAATAATGTAAATTATTCAAGTATATTATGTGTATTTATCATATTAATTATTTGTTTAAAAGCATTTGCTTTACCTGTTTTATTAATAATCACTATTGAAGCCGCTATATTCATAAATATGAGTATTGCATACTTTGGTGGAGTAGTTTTACCATTTGTAGCTCCAATAGTACTAGGAACAATCCAGTTAGGAGCAACAATTGACTATGCTATACTTTTAACAACTACATACAAAGAAAAAAGAAAAACTATGGATAAGAAAATAGCAATGGAAGAAACACTTAATTACTGCGGAGCTTCAATACTTATAAGTGGTTTATGTTTCTTTGCTGCAACATTTGGTGTAGGAGTATATTCTAAGCTTGAAATGATTTCATCATTATGTACTCTTATTTCAAGAGGAGCCATTATAAGTATGGTGGTAGTAATTTTAGCACTTCCTACAGTACTTCTTACATTTGATAAATTAATATTTAGAAAGAAAGGAAATGATAATATGAAAAATGTTAAGAATAAAAAAATTATAGAGGCATCATTTTTAGCACTTCTAACTTTAATGCCATTAAATACATTTGCTCTTTCAAAAGATGAAACAGTTTATGCTCATTTAAATGAAAATGGTGAAAGTAAAAGTGTTATAGTTTCTGAAATTTTAAAAAATACAGAAAACAAAAATGAGCTTATTGATTATTCAACTCTCGAAGATATCATAAATAAAAACGGAAACGAAACTTATACACTTGATAAAAATAAATTAACTTGGATGAGTAATGGAAATGATATATATTATGAAGGTAAATATCAAAAGCCTTTACCAATTTCAATGGATATAACTTACAAATTAGATGGAAAAAAAGTAAATGCTAAAGATGTTTTAGGCCAAAGTGGTAAAGTAGAAATAATTATTAATTATAAAAATAATTCTAAAAAAAGTGTTAATATAAATGGCAAAAATGCAAATATTTATACACCATTTATGATTATGTATGGAGCAATGCTTGATAGTAATTATAATAAAAATGTAACTATTAATAATGGTAAAGTTATTGCAAATGGTAATAAAAATATGGTAGTAGGTTTAGCTATTCCAGGTCTTAAAGAAAGTCTTAATATAAATGAACTTTTCTTTGATAGCTTAGTTATTACATATGAAACTACAAACTTCGAAGTACCTACAATGTATAATGTTGTTTCAAATAAACTAATAAGTGATGGAAATTTTAATATTTCTAAAATAAATACGCTTTATGAGAAAGTTGAAAGCCTTCAAGATGGAATTGATAAAATTAATAAAGGTTCAAAAAGTCTTAGTGATGGTTTATCACTTTTAAAAAATACTCTTATAACATCTTTATCTTCTTTAGATGATAATAATAGTGCATTAACTGATAATGAAATTTCTTATATTAAAGAAAGTGCAATTAATAGTACTCTTAATACCATGAAAACAAATTTAATAGTTGATGAAAATGGTAATGTAATTGGCTCAAAAGATGAAAATGTAAATAATATAGTTTCATCATCAGTAAAAAAAGCAGCATTAAATTATTTACAAAGTGTTAATGAAGAAGAAAATTTAAACACATATTTAACCGTTATGACTAAAATGCAAAATAATATAGAACTTAGTGATGAAGAAAAACTTTTTGCTTATACACATAAAGACACTTTAACAATACTTGGAATTGTTGTTAATGCAAGTACTATTTCTGCCAAAGAAGTAAGTACTAATATATCAACTTATGTTGCTAAAAGTGTAGCGGGAAGTGTATCAGAAAGTGTTGCTAAAAATGTTGCAGATGAAGTTAAAAAAGAGGCAATAAAAAGCACTAAAGAATCATTAAATGAACTATTGGGTGCTATAACTAAACTTGATAATGGAGCAACTACTTTAAATGATGGCATAACTAAATACAATAAAGAGGGTATAAGTGCTATTTCAAACATTGTAAATAGTAATGTTAAAGAATATGAAGCTAGATTAAATGAGATTAATAAATTAGCAAAAGAATATAAAACTATCGAAGAAAAGTCTATTAGTAATGAAGACGAGACAAAATTTATTTTAGTTGTTGATGGTCAAAAGAAAGAAGAAACTGTAAAAAATAGTGAAACTAAAGAAGTTAAAACATCTTTATGGACTAAAATAAAAAACTTATTTAAAAAAGAAAATTAACTTCTAAATTTACATAATTTGACAGTTTTATAAAGATATGCTATAATTACAGCAATTAAGGGGGAAATAAAATGAAAAATGAAGAAAGGAATTTAGAAAAGGGAAAATTAAATGTCACTAGATATTTAGGATTAGGACTAACTGCTTTTTCAATAGCTAGTGGTATAGTCTTGCATTCACAGACTAACCATTTACTTGAAAAATGTCCTTTTGAAATACTATACGGTGATAAAGTAATTGAACATAGTATCGAGGAAGCAAAAAAACACAAAGAAACAAATACAATTAAAGTAGCACCTACAGGTTATACGCTTGATCCTAAGACTGGAAATTGTGTAACAGAATCTAGAAGTAATATGGAAGTTACAATTAATTCAGAAACAGGAAAACTTGAAAAGAAATTAGTTACTAAAGAAGATTCTGTTGAACCTATGGCTTTTACATATGATACATATTATGGATGGCCATCAGAGTTTTATGGTATAAGTAGTAGCACTACAAGTACTTCAGCGGAAGAAGAGCTTGAAACTACTATAAGAAATTTGTATAGATAAAAAGTGATTAAATTCACTTTTTTTAATTGAATTATAAAAAAATATAATTTATAATAAGCAAAAGAGGTAAGAATGAAAGATATTGTAGAAATTGATGGTAAAAAATATTTTTTAATGTTTACATATGAAGATAGTCAAGGATATAAATATATCTTCTATACAGATAATACCTATGATGAAAATAATAGACTTAATGTAATTTTTGGAACATATGAAATTCATGATGATAAATATTTAGTAAATGATATAACAGATGAATTAAAAAAGCAAAAAGCTGCAAAAATATTTAATGAAGTTATAAAAGGTATGACTAATATTAATAAATAGGATTTTATGAAAAAATACTTAAACTTAATTATTTTTATAATATCAATAGTTATATATTTTCTTGTTATGTTTATTTTTAATATAAATTTAGGAACTGGTAAAAAAGAACTTGAAAATATTTTAGTTTTAGTATTTCCAGTTTTAGCAATGTTATTTTATTTAATTTATTATGAAAAAGATAAAAAGATTATTATATATTATTTAACAATGTATTTTGTAATGCTAATAGGTTTTGTATTTTTTTCAAGTAGAGCAAACTATCTTACAACAAATAAAATTTTGTTACGTAACTATAATATTATTCCTTTTATTGGAATAGTAAAATTATTTAAAACTTCGAAAAGTTTTGCAATTTATAATATTTTAGGTAATTTTTTAATGCTTTCACCTTTAGCAATACTGCTTCCAATAATTTGTAAAAAATTAAAAAATATCAAATACTTTGGTTTATTTATATTAATTTTAACTTTAACAATTGAAAGTGTTCAATATTTTACTAATATTGGTTCATTTGATATTGATGATGTTATTTTAAATATAAGTGGAGTGATAATTACTTTTTTAATAGTTTATAATACAAGACTTAAAAAAATTATATATGATTTATTTTTTGAAAAGAAAAGTGAAAATATAATATTTAAATTTCTTTATTATGTTTTCATATATTTATCATTTATAATCTTTCTTTATTATGCATTTTTAATATTAAATAATATTTATGAAAATAAAGTTAATTATAGTAATTTAAAATGTGTAGAAGAAAATAAAACTTATCTTACTAGCATTAATAATTATAGATATTATTCATTATGTAAATATACTGGTAACGTCAAGAAAGGCAAAAATAACTATTCATTAAAAGATAGTATATTAAATAATTTTTTTAATGAAAAAGATTTAAAAAAACTAAATATTGTAAAAGAAAAAATAGTAACGGATGTAAGGCTAATTAGTGATACTAAGACAAATGAAATCTTTTTAAATGAAAATACGTATTATTTAGTTAATATGAAGGATATAATTTATACAATTGATGGTACACAAATTAGCTTAAATCAAGCAGCAAAAGATTATGATTTTAATCCTATATTATCACTTGTTAAAATTAGTTATTTTGCAGAAAATAAAATAATGAGTGTATATGAAGGAGAATATTTTAATGTAATAAATTGCTCTGATAATAAATATTTCGTTTTAGATAAAAACTTTAAATATGATTATAATTTTTGTAGTAAATAATATTGATTTATTTACTTTTTTTGTCGATTTTTATTTGTTTTAACTAATAAGCAGTTAAAACTTTTGATATCTTTTGTCGAAGTTGTTTAAATTATAAAAAAATTGAACTATATTGTTTGTAGCAAAGGAAAATAATATGTTAAAAATGAATTTAGAATTCAATAAAGGTATTTTATTTGTTAGATTAGATGGAATGCTTAATAGGGCTACAACATATAAAGTTAATAATTATCTAGTGCCAGTTATATTAAAACATAAAATTAAATATTTAGTTTACAATTTATATGCTTTAGAGGATATTGATGAAACTGGAATTGAAGCTTTATTAAATACAAAGTTTGCTATAAAAAGTAATAAAGGAGTAATATATTTTTGTGAAGTAAGTGATTATTTAAATAAAAAATTACATAAATTACACATAAAAAAGATTGATAATGAATTAGTGGCATCAAAATTAATTGAGGTTTAAAAAATGACTAAAGAACAAATCATTAACGAAAATGCTGGTTTAATTTATGAAATAGCAAAGAAGTTTTATGGTTATCCGAAAGAAGATTTATTTCAAGCAGGTGTTCTAGGTTTATTAAAAGCCTTTAAGAATTATGATCCTAGTTATGGAGCAAAGTTTTCAAGTTTTGCATATACTTCAATTTATGGAGAAATGTATTTACTTGTTAATAATCGAAGTATGAAAATAAATAGAGAAGTTTTAAATTTATATAAATTAATTGAACAAACTAGATTTTCTTTGGCTCAAAAGCTTGGCCATGTTCCAAGTTATAATGAAGTTGCAAATTTCTTAGAAATGGATCCAGTTAAAATTTATGATGCTGTAATAGCAGGTCAAGCTGTGATGAGTTTAGATAGCGCTGAAAATGCACCATTATATGATATTATTAAAAAAGAGGAAAGAACTTCTTTAGATGATAAATTATTCTTAGATGAAGGTTTAAGTGTACTTTCTGAAGACGAAAAGAGTATTATTAAATCGAGATATTTTGATGATTTAACTCAAAGTGAAGTTGCAAGAAAACTTAGAATGACTCAAGTAATGGTTTCAAGATATGAGAAAAAAGGTATTCAAAAAATGAGAGAGTATATGACTTTATAAGTATAAAAATCACCATATTTAAAATAATAATAATGGTGATTTTATTTTGGACAAAGAAGAATATAAAAAACTTGTAAAGGAAAAATATCCTAAAGAAAAAAGAGTAAAGAATGCACTTATAGCTTTTTTAGTTGGAGGATTAATAGGCTTAGGTGGTCAAATTTTATCAAGATTACTTGTTTTAACTTTTGGTATTTCAAAAATGATGAGTTATAGTGTTGTTTGTTTAGTAATAATTTTTCTTGCAGCATTATTTACAGGACTTGGATTTTTTGATGATTGGGTAATTAAAACCAAATGTGGTTTAATTATTCCTACGACAGGATTTGCTCATAGTATAACAAGCTGTGCTTTAGAATATAAAAAAGATGGTATGATTACGGGACTTGGTGCAAATTTTTTTAAACTAGCGGGTTCTGTAATATTATATGGTATAATTTCTGCATTTTTCTTATGTATAATAAAGGTGGTATTTTATGGGTAATATTAAATTTAATAATGTTTATATTAAAGATTATTTTACTTTAGTAGGTCCCAAAGAAAAAGATAGTAAGATAACAAATTATGATTTAGGTTTTAAAGATAGTTATTTTGGTGAAAAAACTTTTGAACTTGCGGAAATTAAAATGCAAAAAGTAGTTATTCAAAATTTATTAAATAGAAATAATTTAAGTGAAAATAGTATAAATTATGTAGTAGGTGGAGATTTAATTAATCAGATTGCTATAACAAGTTATACTATGATGGATTATTTAATTCCTTTTGTGGGAGTTTATGCAGCTTGTGCTACTTTTCCATTATCAGTAATACTAGGAGCAAATCTAATAGAGAGTAAAAATGCTAAAAATATTATTGCTCTTACTTCTTCACACAATTTAACTGCCGAAAGACAATATCGATATCCTGTTGAATATGGTTCACCGAAACCTAAAACATCAACATGTACTTTAACTGCGAGTGTTGGTGCGCTTCTATCTAACGATAAAACAAATATCAAAATTTCTGGTGGACTAATCGGCAAAGTTATAAACTTAGGAATCAATGATGTAAATCATATGGGAGCTATAATGGCTCCAGCCTGCGCTGATACAATACACACATTTTTAGAAAATGGTAAAGAAAATGCGAAAGATTATGACTTAATTTTAACAGGGGATTTAGGTAGCGTGGGTTTAGAAATTTTAAAAGAATATTATGAAAGAGCTTATGGAAGTCGCTTAACAAAAATAATGGATGCTGGTAGTGAAATATTTTTAGCAAGTGATATGTTTGCAGGTGGTTCTGGACCTTGCTGTTTGCCACTTATATTCTTTACTAAAATCCTTAAGAATAAACGTTATAAAAAAATTCTTCTTGTGGGAAGTGGTTCTTTGCACACACCTGTTTTAGTAAATCAACATCAAACGGTTCCTGCGATAAGTCATTTAGTTAAAATTGAGGTGATATCATGATTTATTTAAATGCGTTTTTATTTGCCGGTTTCATTTGTATGTTAGGACAAATAATACTTGATAATTCCAAATTAACTCTGGGACATATAACTTCAATTTTTACTGTAGTTGGTGCTCTTCTATCATTTTTTGGAATCTATCCATCCTTAATAGAAAAATGTGGAATTGGCGCAACATCATTAATAATGAATTTTGGAAATATGCTTTTTTTAGGTGGAATGGAAGGTTTTGAAAATAGTGGGTTAATTGGAATTTTTTCAGGACTTCTTTGTAAAAGTTCATTAGCAATAACTGGAGCAATAGTATTTGCTTTTATAATTACAATATTTTGTAAACCAAAAAATTAACATAAAAAAAAGAAAATATTCATTTAGTACTAGGAATATTTTCTTTTTTATGTCATAATTATAATAGAGGTATGATAATATGGAAGAAAATAACGATTTTAAAATTGAGTTACCAAAAGTAAATGAAGAAAATAATGCACCTGTATCAGAACCAGTTGTACAAATGCCTACTGTGGAAACTTCTGCACAGATAGTAGCACCTTCACAGACTTTTAATGAATCTGTAAGTGAAGTGGCTGTAGAGCAACCAGTAATTGACACACCGATTGTTACAACTCCAGAAGTTTCAGTAGAAAGTACTCCAGAAACTTATAGTGAACCAGTAGCACCAGTTACTATGATGCCGGAAGTTGAAGTTCCAACTGAAATGCAATCTCCAGTAGTAGAAAATACACCTGTATCAGAACCAATAGTGCAAATGCCAACTGTTGAATCACCAATAGTTGATACACCAGTTGTTACAACTTCAGAAGTTTCAGTAGAAAGTACTCCAGAAACTTATGGTGAGCCAGTAGCACCAGTTACTATGACGCCAGAAGTTGAAACTCCAACTGAAATGCAATCTCCAGTAGTAGAACAAGCACCTGTAGCTGAGCCTATAGTACAAATGCCTAATGTTGAAACACCAACACCTACTGTTAGTGAAACTCCTATAAGTAGTGATGTAGCGCCTGTTACTTCAGAAATTGTACAACAAGAGGTAAGTACACCAGTACAAAATACTGAAATGCAAGCGCCAGTTACTGCATCTGCTGTTCAAACAACTGAAACTCCAGTTTCAACACAAGCAGAAAATCCACAAACTACAGTAGCACCAATACAACCTGAAGTAACACAAAATGTTAATTTTAATCAAACTGCTCCTGTAATGGAAAGTGCTCCTGTAATGGAAGGACAAACAGAAAACAATAATAAAGCTGAATTACCTAAAGTAAGTAAGCCAGTTAAAATTATTTGTACTGTAGTAGTGGTTGTTGTAGCATTAGTAATTCTTTATTTCGTTGTAAGAAACTTTTTCTTAGTTAAATAATTTTTATGATTTGATTAAATAAAATAGTTTTATTTTCAAAATAGATTTTACGATAAGTAGGGTCTATTTTTTTTATGTATCCATTTATATTTTCAATATTTCCATTTTTATAATAAAAAACCTTTATTTTTACATTACTATAAAAAGCTAATATTAAAGTTTTTTCAATATTAATAACTTGTTCTTCAGAAAGAATAGGCATTTTGATTTTACTTTTTTCTTTTAAAATACTATTTACAACTTCTTTGCTGGAAATAACCGAGTTAAAAGGCATCCATTTAATAATACCACGTTCTATATTATGCACTATGACCACCAACTTTTTTATTACGTTCTTTAATTGTTGAGTCACTTAATAAACTTGATGCTTTCAAAACGCTATTTTTTCCAAATTTTTTCTTAATTTCATCAATTACATCATTGATATTATCTTCTTTTTTTATATCATCATAATTTTCAAATAAATTTAATTGAGTGCCACTTTTAGAAATTAAAGAGCCAGCACAAACAGTTACTTTTCTAATAGGAAGTTTTTCATAATATCTATCAAAAATAATATTAGCATACTTAATAAAATCGCTTGCTTTATCAGTCGGACAATCAAGTTTAATATTATGGTAAAAACCACCGGGTGTATTTTTAGAATAACTTATTCCTAAACCAAAAACTTTACATTCTTTATTATTTTTTCTTAATCTTTCAGTTAAGTTATCAATCATTTCATTTATTATTATAAAAATATTATTTTCATTATAATCTTTAAATAAAACCTGTGAGTTAGAATAGGACTTGTCTTTAGAAATTTTATTAAAATCAGATATTTCACTATTATCAATACCATTTGCGTGGTTCCAAAGTTCAAGCCCGATAATTCCAAATTTATCCTTTAAAATACCCGGTTTCATTTTTGCTAAATCTCCAATAGAAAAAATGCCCATAGAGTTTAAATTTCTTTCCATATTTTTACCGATGCCCCACATACCACTTAAAGGCTTAATATTCCACAGTTTTGTAGGTACATCTTCGTATCCCCATTTACTAATGCAATCTTTGTTATGTTTTGCTTCAATATCCATCGAAACTTTTGCAAGAAGCATATTTGGACCAATTCCACATGTTGCAGTTAAACCAGTTACGTTTTTTACTTTATCTAAAATTTCTAGTGCAAGTTCATAATCAGTTTTTTTATATAATTTTAAGTAATGAGTAACGTCTAAAAAACATTCATCAATTGAATAAATATGTAAATCTTCTTTTGCAACATAATTTAAATAAACACTAACAACTTCTTTACTTTTAGCAATGTAATAATTCATATGAGGCATAATTATATCATATTTAATCTTTTTATCTATTTCAAATATTCTTCCTCGAGAGGGGACTCCTAAAGTTTTTAGATATGGCGTAACCGCTAAAGTAATAGCTCCATCGCCTTGATTAGGATTTGCTACAACCAAAGGATATGAAAATGGATCTTTATTAAGTCTTATACACTCACATGAAGCAAAAAAACTTTTTAAATCAATACAAAGAATATGTCTTTCTTTAAATAATGTTTCCATAATCCTCCTTACAAACAAATGTTTCAATTACATTATATCTAAAATATAAAAAAATTCAACTGGTAAATATATGAAATTTCTCCTTGTAAAAATTATAATTGAATGTTAAAATAAATTTGTAAATCAGTTATGAAAGATTAGTAATAAATATGTTATTTTTAAGAGAGTTAACGCTTGGTGAAAGTTAACAAATAAATATTTATGAATCTACTTTCTAGAAAGTCTAATCAACTTCGGGTAATTTCCGTTAAAGAATAATTAAGTAATATAAAGGATGGCACCGCAGAATTGCTCCTTAAGGAGTGGTTTGGTGTTTTTTTATTGAAAGGAAGGATATAAAATGATAGATATTAATCTAATAAGAGAAAACAAAGAATTAGTAAAGGAAAATATTAAGAAAAAATTTCAAGATGAAAAACTTGCTTTAGTTGATGAAATCGAAGAAAAAGATAAAAAGTTTAGAGAAACTAAAACTAAAGCAGATGAACTAAGATGTGAAAAAAATAATATTAGTGCAAAAATTGGTGAGTATGTAAGAAATAAAGAATTTGATAAAGTTGAGGAAGCTAAAAAAAGAGTAAATGAAATTAATACTGAAATAGCCAATCTTACAAATGAAGAAGAAAGATTACAAAGTTATATTAGAGATAAAATGCTTTTAATACCAAATATTATTGATCCTAGTGTACCAATAGGAAAAGATGATAGTGCAAATGTAGAAAATGAGCGTTTCGGTGAACCTAAAGTTCCAAGTTATGAAATACCATATCATGCAGATATTATGGAAAGGCTTAACGGACTTGATAAGGAAAGTGCAGGAAGGACTTCTGGAGAAGGATTTTATTATTTAACCGGTGATATAGCAAGAATTCATAGTGCAATGCTTTCTTATGCAAGAGATTTTATGATAAATAAAGGCTTTACTTATTGCATTCCACCATTTATGATTCATTCATCAGTAGTTGAGGGAGTAATGTCTTTCCCAGAAATGGAAGCAATGATGTATAAAATTGAAGGTGAAGATTTATATTTAATAGGAACAAGTGAACATTCAATGATAGGAAGATTCTTAGGTCAAATTGTTGATGAAAAATCACTTCCTATAGCACTTACTTCATATTCTCCATGTTTTAGAAAAGAAGGCGGAGCCCATGGCCTTGAAGAAAAAGGTGTTTATAGAGTTCATCAATTTGAAAAACAAGAAATGATAGTTTTATGTAAGCCTGAAGATGCTTTTAATTGGTATGATAAGATGTGGAAAGCAACAGTTGAATTATTTAGAAGTTTAGATATACCAGTAAGAACTCTTGAATGTTGTAGTGGTGATTTAGCAGATCTTAAAGTTAAATCATGTGATGTAGAAGCATGGAGCCCAAGACAACAAAAATATTTTGAAGTAGGAAGTTGTTCTAATTTATCTGATGCTCAAGCACGTAGATTACAAATAAGAACTAAAGGTGAAAATGGAACATATTATGTTCATACATTAAATAATACAGTACTTGCTTCTCCAAGAGCGTTAATTGCTTTTGTAGAAAATAATTATAATGAAGATGGAAGTATTAATATTCCAGTAGTATTAAGACCATACATGGGTGGAATTGAAAAAATAGTTCCTAAGAAATAACTTGAGTTTAAAAGCTCATTTTTTTCTTGCAATTTTTTAATGTAATATTTATAATGTGTTTTAGGTAGTACGTAATAAGGAGAAATATGTTAACAGCAAAGGACGTGGCAGAATACTTTCTTTCTAAAGATCCAAATAAAAAAATATTTAATAAAAATATTATGATTTATAATGGAATAAGATTTTATGAAGGAAATGTAAAATTAAATAAGTATCTATTTTTATCTCAAGTTGTATATCTAGCAAAATATGGAAAAAAATTATTTGAAGATGATTTTATTGCTTATGATAATGGACCTGTAATTGAAAAAATAAGAAATCTTTATGTAAGACTTAAAGGATGTAGTAATCATATTAATTTACAAACTAAAATTTTTTTAGACAAAATATATTTGTCACTTGAAAATGCTACAACACAGGAACTAATTGAAATAAGTCATGAAGATCCAGAATGGCAACGCTTAAAAAATGTGACCCATAAAAATATGAAAATGGATGTTGAAAGTAATATCAAAGAATATAAAGAAAGATATGAAGGCTTAATAAAAGCCTTAAAAATATGATTAATAAATTAAAAGTTGGTCAAGTGTTATGGCTTAAAGTGAGGTATCAGAGTAATTTGGTATCTATGACTAAACATCCTATGCTTATAGCAAAAATAAAATATGGTTATATTGAAGTTATTGCATTAGATAAAATAAAAGGAAAATTACAAAATTTGTATTATCCATATAATTATTTTATTGATTCGGATAATCCTAAAGAGACTGTTTTATATGAAGATAGTTATGCTCAGTTAAATACAAAATTAACTATAGAGTTTTTTCCAGAATTACTACTATTTCGAAAAACTATATCTGTTTTATCTGAAACAAAGTTAAATGAACTATTAAAGGCTTATAAAAGATATCAAATAAAATATGGGATAAAAAGTGAAAGAGTAATTTATATGTCGAAAAAAGATATTCAAAAATTTAATTAATATTGTTTTAAATAATAAAATATGCTAAATTAATGTAATTGGGATGGTTTATGGAAAATTTAATTGGTTATAAAAATAAATTAATTGGTATTAGAAATGAAATCCTTGAGTCATTAAAAAAGTCGGAAAACAAAGAAGAAATGAGAAATTTTTTAATAAAACTTCATAACGTAAATGAAAGAATTAAAAATGTAGAAATTAAAATTCAAGAAGAGCAAAGAGAAAGTCAAAGAAGTGGTAGTACTCATTTTGGATTTTTTAAATAAAAATTTATAAAAGATTACTTAGAAAAATGTCGAAAAAGCAAACCTTCATATCTTTAATTATTAAACTCAAATTTTGAGTTTATTTTTTTGTAAGGGCATTGACAAAATTATGAATAATGATATAATTACTCATGTGCATAAAAGGTATGTGAGGTTTGTATGAAAAGAAGTATTTTGAAAAGTGTTAAAACATTTCATCAATTAGTTATTAATAATATGGGAGTTAAGGATATGCCAAAATATCCAAATGTTACAACTACCCAAATTGAAATTATGGAATATATTATAAATAGCCCTAAAAAATATGCACTTCAAAAAGACTTTGAAAAAGTATTAGGACTTTCTAGAGCCACGGTTTCAAGTGTTTTAATAACAATGGAAAAAAATGGTTTAATTGTAAGAATTACTGATAATAATGATACTAGAACTAAAAAAATAGTTTTAAGTAATAATGCTCAAAAAGTATTTGAAAGTAGTAAAGATAAAATTGAAAATCTTGAAAAAAAATGTACTGATGGAATAAATGAAGAAGATTTAAATACATTTATAAAGGTTTTATCTAAAATGACAGAAAATTTAAAGGAGGAAAAAAATGTTAAAATTATTTAAAAATTTAAGAAAAAAAGATTATTTACTTATTTTGATATGCGCAGTCATTATTTTCTTAGAAGTTTGGTTAGAATTAAAAATGCCAGATTATATGAGCAATATAACAGTCCTTGTTCAAACTGAAGGTAGTAAAATGCGTGAGATACTAAAAAATGGTGGATACATGCTTTTATGTGCTTTTGGCTCTTTAATTGGAGCTGTTATAACAAGCTATATATTAACTTATGTATCAACCACGTTTTCTAAAAATGTTAGAAAAAAAGTTTTTTCAAAAACCATGGATTTATCAACTGCAGAAGTAAAAAATTTTTCTGTAAGTAGTTTGATTACAAGAACTACAAATGACGTAAGTCAAATTGAAATGTTTTTATCAATGGGATTGTCACTTTTAATGAAAGCACCAATGACTGCTGCATGGGCTATAATTAAAATATTAAATAAAAGTTGGCAATGGAGTGCTTTAACAGCATCTTGCGTTGTTGTACTTCTTATAACAATTGGAATTATTACAAGTATTGTTATGCCAAGATTTTCTTTAGTACAAAAATTAATCGATAAAGTAAATCGTGTAACGAGAGAAAATCTAACAGGCATTAGAGTGGTACGTGCATTTAATGCTGAAAAATTTCAAGAAAATAAATTTCAAAAAGAAAATGATACACTTACAAATACTCAACTTTTCAATCAAAAATGTTTTGCGGTACTAGACCCAATTATGACCATGGTAATGTACACGCTAACTTTAGGTATTTACTTTATTGGCGCAAGTCTTATAAATAATGCCTTAATGACTAATAAATTAACTCTTTTTGGAGATATGGTAGTATTTTCTACTTATGCAATGCAAATAATTATGTCATTTATTATGCTTTCAATGATTTTTATGATTTTACCAAGAGCAAATGTATCTGCACAAAGAATTAATGAAGTTCTTGATGAAAAGATAACTGTCAATGAAGGTGCATTTGACGGAAAAACAAGTGAAGTTGGAACGATAGAATTTAAAAATGTGTCATTTAAATATCCTGATGCTGATGAATATTTATTAAGAGATATTTCATTTAAAGCTGAAAAAGGGCAAACTATTGCCTTTATAGGTTCAACGGGTAGTGGAAAAAGTACTCTTATAAATTTAGTACCAAGATTTTATGATGCTACCGATGGAGAAGTATTAATTGATGGCGTAAATGTAAAAGAATATAACTTTGAAAGTTTACATAATAAACTTGGTTATGTTTCTCAAAGAGCAGTTATGTTTGATGGAACAGTTAAATCAAATGTTTCTTATGGTAAATCAAATAGAAAAATAACAGCTGATAAAGTCAAAGAAGCTTTGGAAATCGCTCAAGGATATGACTTTGTTTCTAAAATGGATAAAGATATAGATTCACATATAGCATCTGGTGGAACAAATGTATCTGGAGGTCAAAAGCAAAGATTATCTATTGCAAGAGCAATTGCTAAAGACCCAGAAATATATATATTTGATGACTCTTTTTCAGCCCTTGACTATAAAACTGATTCATCACTTAGAAAGGCTTTAAAAGAAAATGCAAAAGGTGCGACAACTTTAATCGTAGCACAAAGAATTGGAACTATTCTTAATGCAGACAAGATTATTGTTCTTGATAATGGAAAGATGGTTGGCATGGGAACTCACAAAGAATTATTAAAAAATTGTGACGTTTATAAGGAAATTGCTTATTCACAGCTTTCTAGAAAGGAGCTTGAAAATGCATAATAAAAAAATGGAAAATGCAAAAGATTTTAAGGGTTCACTTAAAAGACTTGTAAAGGAATTAAAACCATTTAAAGTACTTGTTATAATAAGTTTAATTTTAGCTATTTTTGGTTCAGTACTTACAATAAGTGCTCCGAATAGACTTTCTAAATTAACTGATGAAATTCAAAAAGGTTTAGTAATTAATTCGAAAAATCTAAATATTTTAAATGAAAAAATAGAAACATCTTTTGGAAGTGACATTGTTATTGATAATGTTACTATAAGTATGAACGATCAATTAGAATATGTTAATGCTTTAAAAACATTAAATAAAGATGCAAGCGCAAAAGAATTATATAATGCACTTGAAAAAATGCCTGAAAACATTCAAAAAGTAATTAAACCAAAAATGGATATTAAAAAAATTAAAAACATATGTATTATGCTTTTAGTGGTTTATTTTGTAAGTAGTATATTTGGCTTTTTACAAGCACTTTCTATGACTAATGTATCAAATAATTTTGCTAGAACACTAAGAAAAAGAATATCACAAAAAATTAATAAATTACCTCTTAAATATTTTGATAATCATCAAACTGGAGATATATTATCAAGAGTAACAAATGATGTTGATACACTTGCTCAAACACTTAATAATTCACTTTCTTCACTTGCAAGTAATGTGACATTATTATTTGGTTCAATTATTATGATGTTTAAAACAAATGCAGTTATGAGTTTAACAGCAATATTTTCATCATTAATAGGTTTTGTTTTTATGGCAATAATTCTTTCTAAGAGTCAAAAATATTTTGTAAAAAGACAAGAAGGTTTAGGAAAACTTAATAGTCATATCGAAGAGATTTATTCTGGACTTAACGTTGTTAAAGTTTATAATGGACAAGATGATGCAAATAAAAAATTTGATAAAATAAATAAAGAGGTTAGTGAATGTAGTAGAAAAAGTGGCTTCTTATCAGGACTTATGCATCCAATGATGAGCTTCGTAGGTAATTTTGGCTACGTAGCTGTATGTATTGCTGGTGCACTTCTTACAATGAATGGTAAAATCACTTTTGGTGTAATTATTGCCTTTATTACATATGTAAGACTATTTACAATGCCACTTTCCTCAATAGCGCAGGAATTTACTTTTATACAATCTGCTTTAGCATCTTCGGAAAGAGTATTTGAATTCTTAGATGAAGAAGAAATGTCTAAAGAAGAAAATAAAGATAAACTTGATAAAGATAGTGTAAAAGGAAATATTGAGTTTAACCATGTTTCATTTAAATATGATGAAAATGGTAAAACTATTATTAAAGATTTTTCTGCAAAAGTTAAATCAGGCCAAAAAATTGCTATTGTAGGACCAACTGGTGCAGGTAAAACAACTATGGTAAACTTACTTATGAAGTTTTATGATATACATGATGGAGATATAACTATTGATGGAAAAAGTATTCATGATTTAACAAGAGAAAATATTCATAATTTATTTACGATGGTACTTCAAGATACTTGGCTTTTCGAAGGAACTGTTAAAGACAATATTAGATATAATAATTCAAAAATTACTGATAAAGAAATAGAAAATGTATGTAAATATATTGGACTAGATCATTTTATTAAAACACTTCCAAATAATTATGATACTGTAATTTCTGAAAATGATAATATTTCCGCAGGACAAAAACAACTTCTTACAATAGCTCGTGGTATGTGTGAAAAGGCTCCACTTTTAATACTAGATGAAGCTACATCAAATGTTGATACTAGAACTGAAGAACTTGTTCAAAAAGCTATGGATAAACTAATGGAAGATAAAACATCATTTATAATTGCTCATAGACTTTCAACTATAAAAAATGCTGATTTAATATTAGTTATGAATGAAGGAAATATTATAGAGCAAGGTTCTCATGATGAACTTATGAAAAAAGATGGCTTTTATGCTAAACTTTATAATTCTCAATTTGAATTATAAAATATATTGTTATTGACAAAGAAAAAGAATTTTTATACAATAAACTTGTAAATCGATGAGAAAGAAAAGTAGGTAATATTGATTTTATAGAGAGTAACTAAATGGTGGAAAGTTATAAATTGATGTTATTCGAAATGGACTTTTAAGAGGCTACCGAAATTTTAGTAGGCTAGCACGGAGTACTTAACTTCGTTAACAAAATAGCATGTATAAATGTACATGACACACTTTTTAGGTGGCATTAATAAGAATTTAAATCTTATCCTAATTATTGAGGATAAGATTTTTTTTAAAGAAAGAAGGATAAATATGAAAAAAAGAATTTTAACTGGATTAAAACCAACTGGAGAACTTACTTTAGGTAATTATATTGGAGCAATATCACAAATGGTAGAACTTTCAAATGATGAAAATAATGAAGTATATCTTTTTGTAGCAGATCTTCATGCACTTACTGAATATCAAGATCCTGATACTTTAAGAAATAGAATTAAAAAGTTTATTGCAATGTATATTGCTTGTGGAATAGACACAGAAAAGGTGGTTGTTTATATTCAATCAGATAATGAATATATCCCTATGATTTCATGGATTTTGGAATGTAATACATATTATGGTGAAGCATCAAGAATGATTCAGTTTAAAGAAAAATCTAAAGGTAAAGAAAACTTTACTGTAGGACTTTTAACTTATCCAATTTTAATGGCTGCAGATATTTTATATTGTGATTCAGATTATGTTCCTGTAGGCATAGATCAAAAACAACATGTTGAAATTGCACGTGATATTGCAGAAAGATTTAATAATAAATATGGGGAAACTTTTAAACTTCCTCAGCCTTTAATTAGTAAAGAGGGAATTAAAATTAAAGATTTGAAAGATCCAAGTAAAAAAATGAGTAAATCAGAAACTAATCCAAATGGAGTTATTTCTTTATTCGATAGCCCAGAAATGGTAAGCAAAAAGATAATGGGAGCAACTACAGATAGTGAAAATTTAGTGTATTTCGATGAAGAAAATAAACCTGGAATTTCTAATTTGCTTAATATAGCAAGCGTTATTTCGAAAAGAACTGTAGAGGATATTGCAAATGAATATAAAAACTCTGGCTATGGCAACTTTAAAAAGTATGTAGCATCATTAACATCAAATATGATAAGTGATATTCAGACAAAATATAATCATATTATAAGTTCTGGTAGACTTGATGAAATATTAGAAAAAGGTAAAGAAAATTCTAGAAAACTTGCTTATGAAAAAATGATTGAAATGAAGAAAAAAGTTGGACTTAATTAAAAAAGATTGTGCCCCCTGAAGAGAGCATTTAACCGTGCTCTCATTTTTTATGCCCATTTTATAATGGGTTGTGAGTATAGAGAAGAATGAAAATAATTCTTGGGAACAACTCGGGAACAAGTTTTGTTAAAATTGCATGATTATTGCAGACATTTAAGAGATAAAGTAGTATAATGTAATCATAGAGTTCTATACAATTATAGTATAGAATTTTTTCTTTTATAAGGAGGATAAAATTGTTATGAATTTAAGCGAGGAAGAAATAATTGAAATAATTAAAACATACTACTCTGATGTTAATAGTCAGTATGCAATTCTACTTAATGGAGAGTGGGGATGCGGTAAAACATATTTTGTTAAAAACAAAATACTAGCAGAAATTAATGATAGTGTATATGTTTCTTTATATGGGCTTAGTAATACAAGTGATATAAGTAAAAAAATACTATACTCAATAATGAACAAAAATATGAAAATAAATAAAAAAATAAAAAAGGGAGGCAAAATATTAGGCGCTGGTTATAGAAGCTTTTCATCGGCCATTTCAAGTATTTTTAAAATACCTTTACCAGATGCAAAAAGTATTGATGCAACTGAGTTAATGAGTAATTTTATAGATGTTTCGAAAAAATTAATTATATTTGACGATTTAGAAAGAGTTAATATACCTATTAATGAAGTCTTGGGGTTTATTAATGATTATGTGGAACACAAGAATGTTAAGTGTATTATAGTTGCTAACGAAAACGAAATAGAAAAGCTAAATATAGATAATAATTATGAATTAAAAATAATTAGTTGCTTATATAATAATATTGAGTATGGCGAAAATAAAAAAGTTAATTCATGGCAAAGTAATGATACAGTTACTAAGCCAAAGATAGAAGATATTAAAAAAAGAGTTAACAAAACATATAACACAGAAAATAAGTATAAATTAATAAAAGAAAAATTAATTGGTAAAACTATAGATTATGTGCCAAATTTGGAAAAAATAATAAATAATATTTTAGAAAACCATATTAAAAATAAGAAATACTATGAGTATTTGAAATCCCAAAAGAGTTTATTAGTTGAAACACTAAAAAAAGATAATTGTTGTAATATTAGAACTATAATTTTTTTATTAAATGAATATGAAATTATATTTAATCAAATTAAAAAGCAAAAATATGAAGAAAAAGAAAATAGAATTTTAGAATTAACATTTATTAATACAATTCATATGTCTGTATTATTAAAAAATGGTGTTGAAATAAAACAAAAATTAAATGGTGCAAAATATTCTGGTGCAACATCATTCACTGATGATGGATTACAAAAAATGACTGATTATTTTACTGCGTTTGATTTTATTAGTGATTATTTATGTTCTTCTAGCCTTAATTTAAGTCAGATGAAGAACACTTTAAATCAATATATAACAGTTGAAATAGAAAATGCTTTACCAAATGATGATCCCTATTTTAATTTAGAAGCTTATTGGGAATTAGAAGATAGTGAAATAAAAGAATATTTAGATAAAATGATTAAAAATTTTCATTATGGATATCAAGTTTTTCCCAAATTATTAAGGATTATATCAGGCTTAGAAGTAATTGGACTATTTCCTGATTATATTGAGCAGTTAGTAGATTTAATGAAGAAAAGCTTAGTTGATAATAAAGTTGATTATATTGATTTTCATACAATGTTAAATGATCAAAAAACAGTGGATGTTTACAATAAGTATTCAAAAGAATTTAATGACATTATTAATCAAAATAGAAGTAAAAATAGTTCCGATACAATAGTTACTATATTGTTATCAGAAAACTGGGGTGAAAAACTTTATAACCTTTATATCAAGAATAATGTCATTCATGGCGAGGGATTTTTAAATAAATTGGATGTTAATTTAATTATAGAAAATATTAAAAAGTGTTCTACAAAAGATATTTTTTATTTCAAATATACAATAGACAATGTTTATCATTTTGGTAATATAAGGGATTTTTATATGATGGATAGAGAAAATCTTGAACTTTTGATAAAAAGAATTAATGAAATGAATAAAAATAAATTTGGAAAAACAAAGATTTATGCATTAGACTTATTGACAGAAACATTAAATGAAAAGTTAGAATTATTAAAAACCGGTGACTAATTATCATCGGTTTTATTATTATCTAAATTATCAATTACAGCTACTACTTCATCTAAAGTACTTGTAAATAGGTGTGAATAAGTTTTTAAAGTTTCTTCAACTTTTGTATGGCCTAAGTATTTTGCTACAACTTGAACATTAGCGCCTTTATTAACCAGAAGAGATGCACAAGAATGTCTGAAATCATGTAATCGGATCTGTTTAACATTAGCTAATTTACAGTTAACATTTTTATGATTAGTAAGTGTATTACTACATACAGGAAGCATATCTCCAGCTACAAAGAAATTATCATTAAATACAGGTATCTTTTCTGCCTCGTTTTTCATTATTTTAAGGTCGTTTGTAAGGACTTGTGGCATCTTTAATATTCTTATACTACTTTTGGTTTTAGAAACCGAGAATTGCCAATTTTTAACAGATCCACAACGGTCATTAATTTGTTTTGTTACACTTAAAGTTCTATCTCTAAAATTATATATTTCCATTGTAATTCTCTAAATTCTCCACATCTTAAACCACAGTAATATAATATTTCAAAAATGCCAATCCATTTGATATCTGATTCAACAGAAAGAAATTGTTTGAATTCATCATAAGTAAAAAACAATTGTTCTTTAGGAAATTAATTAGGATTATTAAAGTTATATATATTAGGATATACTCTAATGAAATTAAATTCATGTCAAGCAGTGGCATAAATTAAGATACTTTTTAATAATCTGCAAATATCATTCTTAGTTTTTGTAGCAAAATGATTACTCTTTATTTTGTCATATCATCTTTTGAAAGTAGAATAATTAAAGTCTTTAAGTTTAACTTTATATAATGATTTTAGATAAGGTAATTTGTTGTTATAACAATATAATGTGTTTTCCTTAACTTTATTTTTCTAAATTCAATAAACACTCTAATCATTTCTTCAGATGTTGTATTATTTGTATTTTCATATTCTTGTATTTTTAATTTAAATTCAAACTTGGTATTTTATGTTTCTTTTTGGTTTTTTCATAATTTTCTCCAATTAGATTAAACATATATGAAACCGAATTATAATACTGTAAAAATGTTGCTTTCCACATAATGTTTCAATAAAAATAATTAGTAAAATAATAGGCAATAACTTCATGTATAATATATTTTTCAATAAGTGCATGATAATTATTGTAAAAGCAATTGATAACCTTTTCACATATTTCATCATCAATATCTTTTTTTGTAAATTTTTTTAACATAGACACCTCCGTGTTATATTAATTATTTAAAAATAAAAAATTAGTCAGCATTTATAGGAATATTATTAAATACAAATTATTTGATGTAACAGAATATGAAAAAAAGTATTGATACAAAAGAAAGTGGTGTTGAAAAGTCTGTTCATTACATGATATTTGTTATAATGCAGTATACTTTGAATACATCTTTGATTTAACGTATATGTTGCAATCTAGAGATAGAATTAATCGTCTTGGCTTACCTGAAAATCAATATACACAGTATTATTATTTGGTTTTGAAAAGTATTAATCCTGATGAAGATAGTATAGATTTAAAAACTTATAATAGATTAGAAGAAAAGAAAGATATAATGTTAAAATCTATCGAAGGCGAGTTAGTTGAATCAATCAATTTTGATATAATTGATGATATTAAAGCCATTTTAGGGAAAGATTAAATCTTAATAATTAGAAGTCTGGTAAAACCCAGGCTTTTTAGTGTATAATAGATACATAAAAGAGGTGAAATTATGGCTAATACAAGTTTGTTTATTAAGAAGATGAATGATTACAAGAAATGTATGAAATTATTAAATTGTGCTAACTATGT
>CAKOMR010000005.1 GCA_934096705.1 uncultured Bacilli bacterium | reverse complement strand
GATTCGAACTGGTGCTCAGGGTGTTGCAGACCCACGCCTTACCACTTGGCTACGGTTCCATAATACATAATATGCTTTTTTCCTAAGCAATATTATTGTATTATATTTTTTTTTGCATGTCAACTTTTTAGGTTAATTATATACTTTTGATTTCTTATAATTATTATTGCCTGTATAACACTTGCTTCTTTTATGTCTTTATTTACCTCAAAAGCTAAAAATTTCGTATTATATGCTGGAGTTGCATTATAATATTCATTACTGTAAATTTTATCACCAACTTTATATTGAATTTGAATGAAATTATCTGCAAAATTGCTTACTAATGAGTTGCTCTCTCCATAGTTAGTTGTATCATCAATATAATAATCAATATGAAGTGTTAAAATATAATTTCCAAGTCTCTTACTATCATTTTTAGCAGTTATTGCATCATCATAAATATTGCAGTCATTTTTATAACATTTCTCATATGTATAAAAGTATGTTTTATTTATCTCATATTGTTCAATTTTCAAATATGATTTATTTAAATATGTATCATCAAATGTTACTTTCTCTCCTAGTTTATAATTTCCATTAAGTTTTAAATCTTTTATAAATTTTGATTTCAAACTTACATAAATATGTTTTGTAACTGTTTCATTATTATTTGTAACAGTCCCATTATAAATATCAAGTTTAAATCCTTTATGAGAATCACTTGAATTAATTTTATAAACTAAAGCAAAAGTTTTATCTGTTTTATGTGGAAACGATGTAACAACATTCTCTGAAGCAAAATCTATAAAATATGATGAATCGCTTAGAGTAGGTTTAACTACTTTACTTCCATATGTTAAATTAAACTGATTAAAATCAATGGTTTTTGTATATCCAGTATTATTAACAAGCTTTACTTTAAGTACTACATAATAAAAACCATCAGACAAAACGTTTCCCCTGTAATCTAGATTTGTTACCATAGTATCTAAAACTGTTATATTTACTCCATTATAGTTAAATGTTTTACCAGTACGATATGATTGATCATAATTTATATGACGATTTTTTATACCAGTAATTACTAAAATTATACCAATAATACTTAAAAAAATTATGACAAACAGTTTATTTTCTTTAATATAATAGCCAAATTCTCTCATACTTCGGCGTAATTTTCTTTTGTATTTATAGCTATTTAAATTAATATTTACTTCAACTTCCTCAGAATCCTCAAAACCATAATGCATTTCTTTTAGATCACTTTGGAAATTAAATTTCTTAACATCAAATCCAACAGTTCTAATTATACATATTACAAAAAATATTACCTGGGGAATAATATAGACAATTGACAAATCTCTTATACTACGAGAAAGCCTAGCGCTAATTAATTCCTCTACTAAACCGTTTAAGATAGATTTAATATAAAATAGCATAATAAATGATAATATATAATAAATAATCATAAACAAATAAACTTTAGTAGGTTTATTTTTATGTCTTAAAAGATAATATATAGCTCCGGATAAAAGAATAATTATAAATAAAATAATAAATAAATATGACGGAGCATAACTTTCACCAAGTCCTAGTATGATATTCGTGTTATAATTATTTTTTACATAATCAATAAAAAATCTAATTATAAGAGTAGTTCTATAAATTACAAATCCAATCAAAAAAGATAGAATCAAATGAATAATTCTAAATCGCTTAATTAAAAATGCATAAGGCTTTTTTAGTATCACTCTATTTCACCATAATAATTGTATCACAAAAAAAAAATGGTGCATAGACCATTATTTTATTTTCTTTGAGAAACTAGTATTTGACCAGGTAATAAATAAATAGTTTCATTTTCTTTAATTACTGCTTCTTTGTTTTTTTTAAACATATCACTAACAGTTTCTAGTGTATCGCCTTCTGCAGTAACATAATAGCTATATCCTGATACTGGTAATAATATTACTTGATTTTGATAAATATAATCATCCATATTTAGACCGTTAATCGAAGCAAGTAAACTCGGATTAATATTATACTTTTTACTTATTCCATAAAGTGTATCACCTTTATTAATTGTATAAGTATCAAAATATTTTGTTTTATTTTTAGGAACTATTATATCCATTCCCTCTCGTAAAGATTCGCTATAATATAAATTATTTAAGTCCTCAATATACTCTTTATTTGTATGAAACATTCTTGCTATATCATCTATAGTTTCGTTTGATTTAACACGATATTTTTCAAACATATTTAAAAATCACTCCTAATTTAAAATATGTAGAATTTTTAAAAGTGCTAATCAAATACATAAATATTATTATAATTAAAGTTCCATTCACTATATGATAAAAGTTTGATTATATGTTCTTTATCAACATAATACATTGAATCTTCAGATATAAAATAACAAATGTTATCATCACTTTTTACTATTTTTGACACTTTCATATCAGTAATCTTTATTTTGTTAACTGGTGTTATATAGTAAAGAACTTCATTATCTAATTCATAGTAAAAATCTTTTTTTGTAATAAAGCTAACATTTCCTTTATCAAGCTTATTTTTGCTGACTTTTTTCCAAGTATTATTATCATATATTCCATAAGATGTATTTTGAATAAAGTTTTTAAAAGGGTTAATTTTATATTCTATATTTTCTTGCATATCATATAAATAAATATATTTTTTATGTTTGCCTAAAAAATAACTATTAAAATACACATTACTATCAAGATTTACTTCTTTAACTTTATTATTTAGAATATTTAATAAATGCATTTTATTAAAATAATACTTATTACTATAATCTGCTATTAAAATATAATTATCAAATGTATACACTAAATCAATATTATATAAGTCTTTATCAAATAATTTAATAACATCTTTGGTATTTTTATTAATGTTGATAAAACCTGTGTAATTCCACACATAATAATTTGCTTTATAATCATAAATATTTATATTTTCAAATGTGTCAATAACATTTTTTTCAAAAATATCATTAAAATAAATACTTTTATATTCATCATTTTCTTTATTAATATAAAAACTATCTATATCATTAGTTTCAATTATCAACAAATTATTTTTTTTTATAATTTTGTTTATTTGCCTATGCTTATTAAAATACTTATCTTTTATAGCATATAGATATTCATTATCTTCAGATTTTATTATAAAAGAATAAATTTTATCTTTTTTATTGTATTTTTCTGTAATATCAAAGCCATCAACATTATAATTATTTTTATAGTTTTTTGGTATGAAATATATAAACAAAAACAAAAGAAAAAAAGATAATAAAAAAAATATGAAAGAACTTAATTTTTTCATACATTACGCTCTTTATATTTTTGTTTTTCTTTCATCATAAATTCTGATATTTCAGTTTCTATATCATCTAAAGAACTTTTCGATAAATTTGATATAGTTACAACCTCTTTAACCGTATCAATTGTTATTTTTCCAAATAAAAGTCCTTTGTAAATTCGCATGTCATTATATAAATCTGGAGTTATTTGTGTATAGATACTACCAAAAACCACTCTTTTTTGACCTATTAAAAGCCTTTTATTAGTAAGAACTACAACACACGTTGTAAATAAATCATACCAATCTTCATTCTTTTGCCCACAAAAAACATATAACACTTCTTCACCAGGGTTAATATAGCTTTCCACAACATCACAATGTTTTTTTAAACGCCATGCAATAGTTCCCGGATACTTTTGTTTAAATTCTAAAGCCTTTTCATAAACAATACTCATTATACTTCTCCTTTTTTTACTTCTAAAACTTTTGTATTAGAAAGTTTATCATGAATTGATTCTCTATTATAAAGTAATACTATATCAATATAACAATAAATCATAAATATAATTGTTATAGCTAAATTCAAATAAAAATAAGTAAAACCTTTAAATAAAAATACTACTATTACTAATAAAATACTAGTAAGTGGTGTATATAATATAATACTTGTCCAAATTGGGTAAAGTAAAGTCCTTATTAATAAATTATTAATTTTAAGTTTACCTTTTTTACTACATATTTTTAATTTACATATTTTTTTACCGATAGTCTGACCATTAAACATAAGTGGAAACGCTATATAATAAATTAATATAGTAACAATTTCAATAATCGAGTTACTTATAGAATATTTTGATAAATCATGCATTATACTAATATATTCCCTGTTGAAAAGTTGTTTATAACTAATATTTTCGTTATTTTCAATATTTTCTAAATAATATGTTTTAAATCTTTCACTAGTTTCTAAATACTTTGAGTTATAAGGATTTAAAATCTTAATTTGACTAATTAATGTAACAAGTAATGATACTATCAATAAATCAATCAAATACGCCGTAAATCTTTTAAAATTAATGTTTATCATATTGCTCCTTTATAAAATAAAAGAAACTATTACTAGTTTCTAATATGTTTTTGAATTAGACCCTAAAGTAACGTTTGCCTTAAGAGTTTTGCCATCTCTAATATAAGTAATTGTAACTTTATCACCTACACCATAATTATACAAATAATATCTTAAATATGCAACACTTGTTACTTCATCATCATTTAGTTTAACTAGTATATCTTTGCTTTGAAGTCCCGCTTTAGCTGCAGGTGACCCTTTTTCAACATCAACTACAATAACACCTTTAGTAATATTATTTTCTTTAATTAAACTATAAAATTGTGGATAGTTATCTGAAACATTTACCATAGATATTCCTAAATAAGGTTGCGTAATTTTTTCACCACTTATTAGTTTTTCAGCATAAGATATAGCTGTTTCAATTGGAATAGCAAAACCCATACCTTCAACCGATTCTGCGACAAGCTTTAATGATGTAATTCCAACAACTTCACCATTAGCATTACAAAGTGGTCCACCACTATTACCAGAATTTATTGCCGCATCAGTTTGTAATACTTTCATTACATAATCACCATTATTAGAAAGTTTTACTTCAACCATTCTATCTTTTCCAGAAATAATTCCCCTTGTAACAGTCCAAGAATATACACTATCAAGTGGAGCGCCTACCGCAAAGGACGTGTCACCAACTCTTAATGAATCGCTATTACCAATTTGTGCTACAGAAATAATTTCTTTTTTATTTACTTTTAAAACTGCTATGTCAGATAATGCATCAGTACCCACTATTTCAGTTTTTTTAACTTTACCATCCGTAAAAGTAACATTTACTTCATCGCCACTTTCAATAACATGATTATTTGTTAAAATATAAGCGTTATCTTTTTCTGTTTTATAAACAAAACCAGTACCACTTGCTATCATTGTACCATTTTGATATGTAGCTACAATAACAACTGAATCATAAACTTTTTCAACAGCATCGGCAATTCCTGTATCAGTTATCGTAACATTTTTCTCAAGTTTTGTTACACTTGAATTTATTATTGCCGGATATTTATACATTATTCCATACATAATTAAACATCCCATAAAAAACATAACTATGCAAAGTATAATACTTCTATTTTTACTTTCTTTTCTAATCATAATTAATCCATCCTTTCAATTTCTTTATAATTTATAGGAAATCCCATAGCATCTAACACTTTATCAACATCAATTGAATGAAGTTTGCCAGAAAGTCTATCTAATTCGTATTCAATTTCTTTAATAAACAAATTAAAATCATCCTTATTTAGTATTCTTTTTAAAATAATAATTAATGCAAATAAATCATTTTTTCCATAGATATATTCACCATCCATTTTAGGAATATTTAACAATTTATGATAAATTGTATTTCCTATAACAATTTGAGTTTTATTGTTATAGCAAATATCTTCATGAGCACATAAATTACGATAATTAGCAAGTATAGGTAAATAGCTTTGGAAACTATCTATATCAATTTTAAAAATATCTGCTATTTCCTTTTTATCTTCATTTTGAAGTATTGTATATAGTTCACCAACAATACCAAATGATAAAACCTTTACAACGACCCATAAAGGTATATAACCATAATTATCAATAAAATGACTTGTGGCGGAATGTTGTTTACCATTAATACTTATTTGTCTTTTCATTTTATGAATAAGATCATTTATTTGCCTATTTCTTGAATTATCATGAACAAAGTTATTTTTATTTAAGTAATTTTTTTCTTTGTACCCATGATTTTTACTCATTACATATGCCATTATGCTTTTCAAATTATTTTCAAAAACTAAAATATTTTTAAATAAAATATTTCTAAGCTGCCTATCAAATAAAAACATTGCATAAAGTTCTTCGAAAGAAGTTCCTTGATTAAATCTTCTATCAGATAATGACTTAACAAATAAAAAGCGATAACCGGTCAAAAAAAAGTAATTTTCTCTAAGAAGAATGGATTTTGTATATTCAATATCATTTATAACTAATCCTTTTTCCTTTAAAATATCAATTTGCTCATCTAAAGTTTTAAATGTTTTCTCCACTGCTATCACCTTTTTATTATATAAATAATTATAACATAAATATAATTATTTACCACCATTATTTAAGAAAAATATTTTATGATACTATTTGCTACAATTTTAGCAAATTTTTGTTGATAACTTGTTGATATGAGTTTATTTCTTTCTTCCTCATTTGATAAAAAACCACATTCAATTAATACACCAGATATTTTAAGTTTTGAATACATATAAGTTTCTTTAGGAATAAGTTTTACTTTTCTTGATGTTTTCAAATTATTATTTAACTCTTTTTGAATAATATTTGCTAAATAAATATTTTTTCCATTATAAAAAACCTGAGGTCCATAATATTTAGTATCATTTAAATAATTTAAATGTATCGAAACATAAATATCAGCATTGCTATTGTTAATAAAATTTATTCGATTATCAAAATCACTTTTTTTTCTATAAACTGCATTAGGACTAGATAAATCATAATCTCCACTCCGTGTTAATTGTACACTAGCACCCATTTTTTCAAGTTCATCTTTTAAATATAAACTTATTTTTAAATTTATATCTTTTTCATAAATATTTTTATAGATTGTTCCCGGGTCTACATTACCATGTCCTGGATCAATAACTATACTTTTGCCAATTAGATATAATTCATCTTTACTGTTAACCGAGCAAATAAAAATTGTAAAAAAAGAAAATGCTAAAATAATATAATAATGATATTTTTTCATACTAAATTATATTTAACATTTTCAATTTAAAACATTAATTATTCATAATTATTTGTTACTTTTAATTTTTTTAAAAATTTTTCTAATACATTTACTAATTTTATAATTCTCTTCTTTAATACTTTTTTCATTTTTTGTTAACATTTTATCTCCTTATTGGTAATGAAATCTGTGATGAACTTTCCATAACTAATTTTCCATTTGCTAATTTTTCTATTCTTCTTAAAGCATAGTCAAATGAAATGCTACTTACCTGACCATTATGTCTATAGTCTTCATTAATAGTATACTTGTATTTTTCTTTTAAAATACTATTATAAAGTGTATTCAGAAGTTTTTCTTTTAAGGCTTCATCAGTAATAGTTAATATCACATGCTCGATTTGACTAAGTATTTCCGTCATTATTGCTGAAGAAAAATAAGTATCTCTAATAACTCTATGTTTTTCATGATTACCAACTCTATTATTTTCAAACTCGCAAATAATTTCTGAAATTAATTTTGGATTATATGTTAAAGTAAACTCATACACTAATGCATTTATACGACTAATAGCATTTTTTGCGCATTTTTCACGATTAATTCTTACTATTGGTATATTAAAATCTTTTGCAGCTTTAATTGACTCTTTTAAAAAATGCTTTTGGATTTCTTTTTGTTGCATTAAATAATCTAGCATCGGTGGATTATCTTTATATTTTTCAATGTAAGTATCTATATCTTCATACTCTTCAATATAAACTATATAATCGGGATTTTTTTTATAAAATAAAGGATTACTAGATAAGTCTCTTCTTTCATAAACAAGTTCGTTATAATCTCCCCTTGTATTATCTAACATTATTTGAGGACTAGTAAACTCTATACCATAGCCAACTCTTCCAATAGCATTCAAACTTTGTCCATGAATATTTCTATTATTTCCATTATATTCTTCCTCAACGATGTTAAATCTTTTACTTAATGGAGTTGAATTTATATCTTTTGTTGAACTTAATAAGAGCATATTTTCATCCATTGTTGAAAAGCCAAATATAACATTTTTTACATTAGCCATAGAAAGATTGTCATTTCCAATTAAACTGCAACAATTACCATGAGATCTTATTGTAGGGCTATTCCAATATTCTTTATAATTTTCTTGATTTTCAAAATTTGACTGATAAGCACCTATGGCAGTTACTATCATTTTAAAATCTGTACCAGCATCATAAATTTTTACACCATCAATAATCTTTGGTTTTCCATTACATTTATATACTGAATCATTAAGTGCTAAAGCAAACTCTCTTCTTAAGAAATTTTCAAAAATAGAAAGTCTCATAAAATTTGGTTTAGGACTCATGCCTTGAGAAAATTCTTTATATGCTTCTAACAAAATATTAACATCTTTTTCATTAATTATTTCCATAATAGCATTATACATCTCAAATAAATCTTCATTTTCAGAAGTTTGCTTAAGACTACTCAAATCGTATCTACTACAAATAGATTTAGCACTTATTAAATCAATTCCAAATGCTTTAAGTAAAAATGCACTTTTTATAACATTAATGTCCATATTAGATTTTATTTCTTGCTTATTAATAACCGAATCAATAGTTTGAAAAAATACACCATCAGGTTTTGTAAAATCACTTAAATCTTTAGATGACTTCACATTCCATGCTATATTTGACGTATATAAATACAATAAATTATCTATTTGCTCTAGTGATAAAGATTTGCCATGTCTTATATCAACAATTAATGACTCAATAAGTTCATCATATCTATAGTATTGATTTTGCCAATGTGTATACGGAGTAATTACGCCCATTTTATTAGCTATTGCCGCAAGTTGTGGAATTTTATAAGAGATACTTTGACCAAGTCTTTCATATAATGCTTTAAATATGTATAATTCTTCCTCTGTTAAAGAAAGTATTTTTTCTTGAATATCTCTATTTGCCACAACCATATCTAAAGAATCACTTAAAAAATCATATTTCGAAGATAATATTCTTACATCAATTGTTTCTGTTAATTCTGAATTATTTGTTAAAAGTTTGTTAAATTTAGCTCTTTCTTTATCAGACAATTGGACTAATCGAAATAACTTATTTACCTCATCAAAGTTATTTGCCCATTGTGCAAAAATTATTTTATCAAATATATTTGGAATTCTTTCTAAATACTTATCTATGTTTTTGTATACTCTAATTTGAATACCATAGTATTCTTCAACAACATCTTCATCACTATAATTAGCTTCTTTTTTTAGTTTATTTAATAATTCTTGGTCAATTTCCACAATTACCTCCTATAAAAAAAGTGAAATAATTCACTATTTATTACAATCAGATGTACAAACATTTAAACTAGTATCTTCAAACATTTTACTTAGTTTGTTTTTTAAACTATCTAAATCTTCATTTTTCCAGTATTCGTCAGGTGAATCATACCCTTTTGTATCTTTAGACGTTTCATCATCAAAGCCAACTATTTTACCATCTTTTACTGCTATAACGGTAGGAACATATACTCTTTTATTGCCTTCATCATCATAATTAAGATAATCACTTAAAATATTTACAATTTCTTTATAATTATCTGTATTATTTTTTCTATCATTTAAAATGTTTAAATAATATATTTTCTCAGCACCATTTTTAATCGCAATTTCATTTAAATAAGTAACATATTTCTTGCACCAAGGGCACTCAGGGAATCCTAAATAAACTACACCTGTTCCATGTTTTAAAATATTTATTATCTCTTCTGAAGTTTTATAAACAAAAACATTGTCACTAGTTACTGTACCATATTCTTTGGAAAACTTAACATTATCTGTAATAATATTATCTTTTTTTAAAAATAAAAAATAAACTACTATAAAAGCAAAAGCTAAAATTATTATTCCCACTATAATGTATTTTTTCTTATTCATTTACTATCACATCCATATCTATAATAAAATAAATTTCAAATATTTTCAATAAAAAGTCATAAAAAAGCCTCGAATTAACGAGGTTAGAAAATATTTTTTAACGTTTAGAAAATTGTGGTGCTCTACGAGCTTTTTTAAGACCATATTTCTTTCTTTCTTTAACACGAGGGTCTCTTGTGATAAATCCAGCATTTTTTAAAATATGTCTATAACTATCATCACTAGATTGATCAGTATTAGCATCAAATAATAATAATGCTCTAGTAATACCTAAACGGATTGCACCAGTTTGTCCTGAAAATCCGCCTCCATTAACTTTAATATCAATATCAAAACGATTTAAATTATTAGTTAATACTAATGGTTGAGTTAAATCCATAACTAAAGTTTCATAAGGCATATAGTCATGAACATCAACACCATTAACAGTTATATTACCAGTTCCACCTGTTAAAGTAACTTTTGCAACACTACTTTTTCTTCTTCCAGTAGCAGACCAAGTTTGTTTTTTTGCCATTATATCCTCCTATTATATTTCCATTTCGATTGGTTTTTGAGCAGCATGTTTGTGATCTGCATCAGCATACACAAATAACTTTTTACCCATTTTACGACCAAGTCTATTATGAGGAAGCATGCCTTTAACAGCTCTTTCCATCATTTCTTCAGGATAATTTTCAATCATAACTTTAGCAGTTCTTTCTCTTAATCCTCCTGGATAACCTGAATGGTTATAATATTTTTTGTCTGTTAATTTATTTCCTGTTAAATTAACTTTGTTAGCATTAATAATGATAACATAATCTCCACAATCAACATATGGTGTGTATGTTACTTTATGTTTACCTCTAAGAATGTGAGCAGCCTTAGTAGCAACTCTACCTAAATTCTTACCTTCAGCATCAATAACATACCATTTTCTTTCAATATTTTCTTTTGTTTGTAAAAATGATTTCATAATATTTTCCCTTCATTATTCCACTGTTTTAATCTTCCCAAAATCAAAACAACTTCATAAACAAATGTACCGATTATGATTATATGAAAAAATATCAAAAAAGTCAAGAAAAATAGGCACTTTAGTAAAAAAACTAATACCAAACTTTATTTAAATATAATCCTTCTGCGGGCGCTGTTGGAAGTGTTTTTTTATCAATTGTATCAAGCATTTTTTTTAACTGCTCACTACCAGTGTTATACTTACCAACCTCAATTAATGCTCCCATTAAATTACGTACCATATATCTATAAAATCCAGTTCCAATAAAGCTAATTTCAACTTTATCATCAAGTTTTTTCCTAAATGTTATTGAATAAATTGTTGTTATTGTTTTATCATTATCTCCCGAAATAAAATTATGAAAATCGTGGGTTCCTAAAAATACTTTAGAGGCTTCCTTCATTAAATTTAAATCTAGTTTTTGTCTTGGTTGATAGTAATAAAAATTAAGACAGCTTTTAAATGAACCCAAATTAATCTTATAAATATACTCCTTTTTTTGTGCAGAAAGCCTTGCATGAAAGTTATCATTTACATTTTTAATTTTTTTAACAATTATATCCGGATTTAAAATTTTATTTAATCTATCTTTTAGATTATTTGTATCACTTTTAACATCAAAATGAGCTACTTGATTATTTGCGTGAACACCTGCATCAGTTCTACCCGAAGCTTTTATGGCTATTTCATCACCATATATTTTAGAAAGAGCATCTTCAATAGTCTTTTGAACACTTCTTACATTATTTTGTCTTTGCAAGCCAAAAAATTTAGAACCATCATAACTAAAAATTATCATTTTTCTCATTTTATTCACTACTTCTTTCTTTATGTCTTTTTACTAAGGCAGCCATTTTTATAAAATGATGGTTTACTCCAGATTTACCAATTTTATAACCATATTCAAGTGATGAAATATTCGCTATTTCCGAAAGAGAGATTTCTGGATATTTTTTCCTGATTTCTAAAATAATCTTTGTATTATCATCCAAAAGACTCAATAAATCATTTTCTATAATATAGTTTATTTCTTTTAATTGTTTTAAACCAGTTTCTAATGATTTTGTTTGATTTGAAATTTCACAATTATTAAGTCTATTAACCATATTTTTATGATCCCTATATATTCTTATATCTTCGAAAAAGAACAAACTATCTGTAGCCTTAAACATCTTTAAAATATCTGAAATGTTATCACCATTTTTAACATAAACTACAAATTTATAGCCTCGTGTTATAATTTTTGAATTCATATTAAAATATATCAATAAATCATTTATCTGTTTAGCTATTTTTTCACTTTTACAAATGTACTCTAAATGATATCTACTTGTTTGAGGATTAGTAACATTACCAATAGCTAAAAATGCACCTTCCAAAAAGGCTACTTTTTCTTCATCGCTTTCTAAAAATGAACTTTCTTTTCCAACATTTAAAACTTCTTTTATATGATTAATATTTTCATTAATAGTTAATATGTATATTTGCTTAACTCTAAATCTTTTTTGGATTCTTACAGTTATATTACAGGACATATTAAATACTGTTTTTATATCTTTGTATATTTTTCTAGCTACTGAGGCATTTTCAACAGTTATAATAATGCTCTTACTGCTTATTTTTGAATTACATTTTATGAATGCTTCGAGTTCACATCGAGCATCAATTAAAGAATATTCATTTTTAGATATTTCTTCTTTTAAACTTGTATTAAAAGTCATTATTTACCATCCATTAGATAAGAAAATATTAAATAAGCAGTTTTTAAAGAATCGTGACGATAATAATCATTTTCTATTACATATAAAGTGTCTTTAATAACATATACATCTTTTAAATTATCCTCATCCAAAATAACAGGATCTTTTTGTTCATTTGTGGCATATTTCTTTGATAAGTTACTACTCATTGGTTTATCATTAGCAACAACAATATCAAGTTTACCTCCATCTAAATAATCTTCTATAATCTTAATATGATCTGATACTTTAAAGCCATCTGTTTCACCTGGTTGGGTAAATAAATTGCATATATATAATTTCTTTGCAGGTGATTCATTAATTCTTTTTACCAAATCCTTGTTGATAAGATGTGGAATTATACTAGTATATAAGCTTCCCGAAGAAAAAATTATTAAATCAGCATTATCAACTGCTTTGTTAACCTCGGGATTTACCATTATATCTTTATCATATTCAATCCTAACAATTTTACTTTTAGAATTTGTAACTTGCTCCTCCCCAATAACTCTTTTTCCACTTTCAGTTATTCCTACTAAATTAACTGAGTCTTCAGTTAAAGGTAATATTTTTCCATTTGTGATATCAAGTAGTTTTTCTAATATTGGCAAACTACTTGCAAAATTTCCTTTAATATCTAAAAGAGCTGTAAGAAGTAAATTTTTAATTGAATGATTACCTAGAGTTTTTGATTTTGTAAACCTATAGTTTAATAAGTTTTCTAAATCATTATCAACATTTGCCATTGCAAGCATTACCTTTGTAATATCCCCTACTGCTGGTATATTCATTTCTTTACGTAATCTTCCTGTACTTCTTCCATTATCTGAAACAGAAACTACAGCAGTTATATCAACAGGAAAAAGTTTTAAACCTTTTAATATTTGAGAAAGACCACTTCCACCACCAAATATAACTATTTTTTTCATTTTCTACCTCCATGTCTATAATTATTTATCATCGAAGATTTCATTTGCATGGCACCTACAGGACAAAATTCTTGACAACAATAACATTTTATACACTTTTTTCTATCAATAACTGGCTTCCTATTAACCATTTTAATTGCCTTTTGTGGACACATTGATGCACACTTTCCACATCCTATACATTTACTTTTTTTACAATATGGTTTATTATCAAATATTTTTTTAACAACACCACCAAATATAGAATGATTATAAAATTTAATATCTGAAATATTTCCTATATTATTAAAATCTTTTACTATATATTTATTAATATCATCATTTAAATATATCTTTTTTATATCAAACAAATTTCGATTATAACTCTCTTTGACTGTCGGTACTACCATAGGATCAAGATTAATAATTTTTGCACATATATAATCTAAAGCATATGGATTTTCACTTGCTAATATTAAACCAATTTTTTTAGGATCACCCATAGTTGGTCCATTACCATCCATACCGCATATAGCATCTGTAATATTTATATCAAATTTAAAAAATTCATTTAAGTCAATTAACATATTAGCAAAATCATTATGATTTGGAAAACGATAATGGTATTCGGTTTTAGTAAGACCAGGTATTGTTCCAAATAAATTTTTTACATTAGCACTCATTTTCATCATTGCATGTGTTTTTAATTTACAAAAATTAATTTTTATATCATATCCATCTAAATAACTTGTATATTCAAAATTTTTCAAAACTTGAGCATTATCAAAATTAACCTTTTTAGTAGCTAAATCATAATTTAAATTTGCCTTAATTTCATTATATTTAGTAGTTTTATAAACACTTTCTAAATGAGCTTTAGTAAATAGTCCTCCTGGACTATCTCCAACTGTTACAATAGCACCTTTACCATTTAAATAATCCACTAAAAAAGAAAGCAATATATAATTAGTAGTTGCAGCTTTTTCTGGTGGCAAAGCAGAAATTAAATTTGCTTTAATTAATACTTTGGTTCCACATTTGATATTTTTTAATACTTCAAAATCATTCACTAATTTTTCTATTGCATCTTTGCATTTGTTATAATCAGGACATTTATACAAAAAGACATTATTCATTATACATTAAACCTAAAGTAACATATGTCACCATCTTGCATAACATAGTCTTTTCCCTCAAGTCGAAGTTTTCCTGCCTCTTTAACCTTTAATTCATTACCCAAAATTTCTAAATCATCAAAGCTCATAATTTCTGCTTTAATAAAACCTCTTTCAAAATCAGAATGAATAATACCAGCGCATTTAGGTGCAAGCATACCCTTTTTAAATGTCCATGCTCTTACTTCATCTTTACCGCAAGTAAAGAATGTAGCAAGTCCTAATAAATCATATGTAGCATAAATTAACTTATCAAGACCTGAGTTTTTTATCCCCAAATCATTTAAATATTCTAATTTCTCTTCATCTGAAAAAGTTGAAAGTTCTTCTTCCATTTTAGCACACATTACAACAACACTAGAGCCTTCTTTTTCTGCATAGTCTTTAACAAGTTTAGTGTAGTTATTATCTCCAACTGCTATATCATCATCTGATACATTTGCAGCATAAATAACTTTTTTATTCGTTATTAAATTATAACCACTTAAAATATTTTGTTCATCAGTCGAAAATTCTAGCTTTCTTACACAAATATTTTTTTCTAAATTATCTTTTAATCTATGCAAAAGAGCTACTTCTAATAAAGCAGTTTTATCTTTTGTAGCCTGTGCCTTTTTCTCAATTTTATCAAGTCTATTTTGAACTATTTCTAAATCAGACAAAATTAACTCAGTATTAATAATTTCAATATCAGAAATTGGATCTGTTTTACCTGATACATGAATAATTTCAGGATTATCAAAACATCTTACTACATGAACTATAGCATCAACCTCACGAATATGTGATAAAAATTTATTTCCTAATCCTTCTCCTGAAGATGCACCTTTTACAAGACCTGCAATATCAATAAATTCATAACTTGTAGGCACAATACTTTTAGGCTCATATAAATTAACTAAATAATCCATTCTTTTATCTGGAACAATTACAACTCCAACATTTGGTTCTATAGTAGCAAACGGATAATTCGCAGCAACTATATTTTTCTTTGTAATAGCATTAAATAAAGTGGATTTTCCTACATTAGGTAGTCCAACAATACCAGCTTTTAATGACATATTTACTCCCCCTTACAAAAATACATAACCATTTATACCAAGTGGTAAACCAATAACATACCATAAAACAATTAATGCAAAAAAGATAAATCCCGTAATAACTGAATATGGCAAAACATAAGAAAATGCATCTTTTAATCCTATTTCATTTTTATTTTGTGAACCTCTTTCAAGATAAGCTAAATATATAATGAAATAAGCAAAAAGTGGCGTAAGACCAAGAGAAACACTTTCTCCTAATCTAAAAATTAACTGTGTAAATTCCGCACTCATACCCGCATTTAAAAATGTTGGTACAACTGAAGTAGACATTATAGACCATTTCGTAATTGAACTAGGAACAAATATAGTTGCAATTATTACACTTACAAATAGTAATGTAACAAGAGCAAGGCCAGTAAACTTCGAATCAATAATTAAATTTGTTAAGCCTGCAACAATAACGTTTCCTATATTAGAGTATTTAAAAATACTTATTAATGCTGAACCAGCAAAAACATACACAAGAGTTTTACCAATTCCATTCAAACTATATCCAAGGGCATCTACAAAATCGCGAGTATTTTTTATATTCTTAGATACAATTCCATAAACAAGACCCCAAATAATAAATAGCATTGTTATAATAAATACAAAACCATTTGAAAAAAATGAGTTTGCTCCGAAAAGTTTATCAATATATAAACTTTCTCTATAATTTAGGAAGTTTCCTGACAATGGCAATCCTGGAATTATGTTATATATAATAATTATCAAATAAATAATACTAGAAAATATGGCTAAAATTAAGCCTTTAAGTTCAATTTTTGTTGGATTAAATTCTAAACTTTCTCCATCAAATTCATACTTAGGCAATTTTTTTACAATAATATTTTCAGTAATTTCTGTTAATACAACAGACATTATCAAAGTTGCTACAACCATAAATAGTATTAAAGCAAAAGTATTAAATGTAAATCCTTGATCAAGCATTTTAGCACTTAGCGTTGTTAAATTTGCAAGTGATGAATCAACGCTAGTAAATAATATTGATAGTCCATAACCACATGTTAAGGCTGCAAATGAAGATATTACACCTATATTAGGGTTTCTTTTACCATATTTAAAAATAAGTCCAGATAAAGGTATAAATGCTAAAAATGGCAAATCTCCAACTATACTTGATATTAAACATAAAAGAACAATTACAAATGTAACACTTTTCTTTTTTGCTTTTCTTGTCAGTAGTCCTAAAGCGGTTTTTAAAAAACCACTACTTTCCATAACACCTATTCCAAGTAGTATAATTATTAAATTTGATAAAACTTTAAAATTTGCAAAATTTGCGACAGTGTTAGCAAAAATATATTTTAATCCATGTAGTGAAAATAAATTAATTATAGATTCTGTATTTGATATATATTCATATCTTGTTGTATTAATTTTACTATAAGAAAAAGAAAAATTAACCAAAGAAAGAATGCCACTTACAATAATTACAATAAAAATAATAAGTAGTAAACTCATAACAGGATGTAGCTTTGATTTGCTTTTAATTCTCTTTTTCATTTTTTATCACCTTTTTAAGTTTTTTATAAAATTCCAAACGATCCATCATTATTTCGCGACCACAATTAACGCATTTAATTTTTACATCAGCACCAATTCTTGTAATTACCCATAAATTAGTTTTACATGCATGTGGTTTTTTCATAATAACCTGGTCATTTAAATTAAATTCAACTTTCATAAAAAACCTTTCTAATCCTTAAATTCTATATGAAAAATTTCTAAAATTCTATTTAAATCAGGAATAGAATTATATGATATTTCAATTTTTTTATCAGAAATTTTAACTTTGTTCCCTATAGAATCACTAATTGCTTCTTCATACATTCTATATTTTTCATTTTTTTCTTTCATCTTTGGAGTATTTTCTTTTTTTGAAAGCAATCTTTCAACATCACGCACGTTTAAATTTTCTTTTATTATTCTATTTGCTAGACTAATTACTCTTTCTTCGTCATCTAACTTACTTAAACATCTTGCATGTGACATTGAAAGTTTTCCACTTTTAACTAAATCTTGAACAGATTTTGGCAAGTTTAAAAGACCTAATAAGTTAGTTATATAACTTCTACTCTTACCAAATTTTTTTGAAAATTCTTCTTGCGTCATATCACGAACTGCTAGTATATTTGAAATTGAAACAGCTGTATCAACTGGATTTAAGTCCTCTCTTTGAATATTCTCAAGCAAAGCAATTTCCATCATTTCTTCATCAGTAAAGTCTTTTACAATAGCGGGTACTGTAGAAAGACCGGCAATTTTTGATGCTTTGCATCTTCTTTCACCAGCAACTATTTCATAACCTTTTATGCTTTTTTTCAAAATAACTGGTTCAACTACGCCATATTCCTTAATTGATGTTGCAAGTTCTTCTAAGGCTTCATCATCAAAAAATTTTCTTGGTTGATATGGGTTTGAACGAATTTCAGAAAGTGGTACTTCTATTGCATTATTTTTTTCATTATTAACAATAGTATCTTCTAATGTATCGATATTAAATGACACATTGGAAAATAATTCTTCTAAACCCTTTCCTAGCGCTTTTTTCTTAGTTTCCATCTCTTTCAATCACCTCTTTTGCCAAATTATGATATGCTTCAGCTCCTCTACTTTCAGGATCGTATTCATTAATTGGTTTTCCGTGTGATGGAGCTTCAACAAGTCTAACTAATCTTGGTATAATTGTGTTAAATACTTTATCTTTAAAATATTTTCTAATCTCTTCAATAACATCAAGGCCTATATTAGTACGTCCATCAAGCATTGTAAGTAATACTCCTTCAATACGCAATTCTGGATTCATACTATTTTGAACCATTATAATAGAATTAAGAAGTTGTGTAATACCTTCAAGTGCATAAAACTCACATTGTACAGGAATAATTACAGCGTCACTAGCAACAAGTGCATTCATTGTTGAAAGGCCAAGTGATGGTTGACAATCAATTATTATATAATCATAATTATCCCTAATAGTTTCAATAGCATTTCTTAATTGATTGTTTCGTTGAAAAGTATTATCAGAATACATTCTTTTAATAAATTCAAGATCAATACCAGCTAAATTAAGAGTTGAAGGAATTATACTTAAATTTTTAAATTTTGTTTTATAAATTGATTTTTTTATTTCACATAATCCAGTTATAGTTTCGTAAATATCATGTTCAAAATCCGTGGTATTTAAACCAAGTCCAGTAGTTGCATTACTTTGTGGGTCCATATCAATTAATAGGGTTTTTTTTCCACATTGACCTAATGCTGCTGCTAAATTTATACTTGTAGTTGTTTTACCAACGCCTCCTTTTTGATTAACTAATGATATTACTCTTGCCATATTCTACACTTCCTAACTGCTATTATTTATTTTATCATATATTATTAGATTATTGAACATAAAATTAGAAAGTTTAAAAATTTTTTATTAATAGAATTACTATAATTAATAGTATTATTTCAATAAAAAAAGTATAGAAAAATCTATACTAATTCTAGTTTTACCTCTAAAGCATCATCGCCACGACGTTCATTTAACTTGATAATTCTTGTATAACCACCTGCACGATTTTCATATCTTTTTGCAAGGTCATTAAATACTTTTTGAACTACTTCGTTATCATTGTGTAAGAATGCTAAAGCTTTTCTTCTTGCAACAAGTGAACCATCTTTTCCGTAAGTAATCATTTTATCAACAAATTTTCTTACTTCTTTAGCACGAGATTCAGTTGTAACTATGCTTTCATGCATAATAACATCTTTTGTTAAACCAGCTAAAATGCTTCTTCTAACTTTATTGTTTCTTCCTAATTTACGATACATATTTTACTCCTTAAATTCTAGTCCTAAGTCAGCAACCTTATCAATAACTTCTTTTAAAGATTTCTTTCCAAGGTTTCTAATCTTAGTAACATCTACTTCTCTCATGTTAACCAAATCTTGTAAAGTATGAATTCCATGTCTTTTTAAGCAATTAAATGCTCTAACAGAAAATTCTACTTCCTCAATTGGTGTTTCTAATGTTTTTGCCTTAGTATCAACTTGTTTTTCTTGCATTATACCTGCAATATTACTAATACTATTTAAATCTGCAATAATTGCAAAATGTTCAACTAGTATTTTTGCAGATAATGCCATAGCTTCTTCTGGAGACATACTACCATTCGTAGTTATTTCCATAACAAGTTTATCATAAGTTTCATCTTGACCAACTCTTGTATCTAATACTTCATATTTAACAAGCTCTATTGGTGAATAATTTGAATCTACTGGAATTACGCCAACTTTAGCATCTTTCATTAATAATTTGTTTGTTTTAGCTTCAACATAACCACGACCGTTACCAATAGTTAATTCCATATCAATTTTACCACCTTTAACAAGTGTACAAATTACTAAATTAGGGTTAACTATATCGACATCAGCATCTCTTTCAATCATTCCTGCAGTAACAGGTCCTTCATTATCAACATATAAATGAAGCACTTTAGTTTCTTCAGTATGATTCTTTACTACTAATTTTTTGATATTTAAAACGATTTGTGTTACATCTTCAATAATACCATCAATTTTTTGAAATTCATGCATTACACCATCAATTTTAATTGATGTAACACTTGAACCAGGTAAACTTGATAATAATACTCTTCTTAAAGCATTTCCAATAGTTGTACCAAAACCTCTTTCAAGTGGTTCTAGTTCAAATTTACCATAATTACTACTTTCATTATATTCTGAAATTTTGTATTCTGGTTTTTCAAATTTTATCATAATTACCCTCCCTTTTATTAATTTCTTGGTCTTTTTGGTGGTCTACATCCGTTGTGTGGTACTGGTGTTTCATCAGTAATACTTGTTATTTCAAGTCCTGCAGTTTGAATACTACGAATAGCATTTTCTCTTCCAGGTCCTAAACCTTTAACATATACATCAACTTTTACAACACCTTGGTCTTTAGCAGCATTTGCAGCAGCTTCAGCAGAAAGTCCAGCAGCAAAAGGAGTTTTCTTTTTACTTCCTTTGTAACCAATTCTTCCAGCAGAAGACCAGCTTATTGCATTACCATCATGATCACATATAGTTACGATTGTGTTATTATATGTTGCATGAATATGTGCTTCAGCTTCTGTAACAGTAATTTTATTTTTCTTTTTTCTTCTATTATATGCCATATTTTTTCACCTACTTTGAAACCTTTTTCTTATTAGCAACAACTTTTCCTCTACCTTTTCTAGTACGAGCGTTGCGGCTTGTTCTTTGTCCCCTTACAGGAAGACCTTTTTTATGTCTTATACCTTGATAAGAATTCATTTCCATCTTATTCTTGATGTTCATTTGAACTTCACGACGAAGATCACCTTCTGTAGTTGCCTTATCAACTTCTTTACGAAGTGCTGCAATTTCTTCTTCAGTTAAATCTTTAATTTTTTTAACTTCATCAACTTTTGCATTTTTACAAATAGTTTTACCTAAATTACGACCAATTCCATAGATTGCAGTAAGTCCAATCCAAGTTTGTTTTTCATTAGGTAATTCGATATTTTTAATTCTTGCCATTTTTTTACTCCTTATCCTTGAACTTGTTTATGTTTAGGGTTATTACAAATAACCATAACTTTTCCTTTTCTTCTAATAACTTTACATTTTTTACATATCTTTTTTACAGATGGTCTAACTTTCATAATATCCTCCTATCTTTTATTCCATGTAATTATCCCACGTGTTAAATCATAAGGCGAAAGTTCTACTGTAACGGTATCACCCGGTAAGATACGTATCATATTGATACGCATTTTACCAGAAACGTAGGCTTTTACAGTATGTCCATTAGGAAGTTCAACTAAATAATCACTACCCTTTAAAACTTCTATAACTTTGCCTTCCACTTCTATTTTATCATTTTTTTTATTAGCCATATATTTTTTTCTCACTCTCCAGTTAATATTTCATAGCCATCATTTGTAACTACTATAGTGTGTTCGAAATGCGCACTTGGCATTCCATCGACAGTTTTAATTGTCCAATCATTGTCATCTAAATAAACATTTCTTTTTCCTAAATTAAGCATTGGTTCAACACAAATTGTCATACCTTTTTTTAAGGTAACATTTGTATTTGTATAATAATTTGGAACATCTGGGTCCTCATGCATCTGAGTACCAATACCATGACCAACCAGTTCCCTTACCACAGATAAACCATGTTCATGAGCATAAGTTTCAATAACTTTTCCAACAAGTGAAAGTTTTGTACCATCTTTTATAACACTTAATCCTTCATACAAAGCATTTTTTGTGTTGTTTACAAGATCTTCAACTTCTTTTGAGGCAGTGCCTACAATATAAGTTCTTGCACTATCACTTTCATAACCTTTAAATCTGACAGTTAAATCTACTGATACAACATCACCATTTTTTAATTTATAATTGCCAGGAATTCCGTGGACAACTTCATCATTGACAGAAACGCATAAGCTTTTTGGAAAACCTTCAAAATTAAGTTCTGAAGGAATAGCACCTTGGCTTCTAATAAACTTATCAGCAACATCGTTAAGTTCTTGGGTTGTTGCTCCAATTCTAATATGTTTTTTTATTTCTTCATGAGCCATATAGTTTATATGACCACTTTCTTTCATCAAAGAAATTTCTCTGTCACTTTTAATGCTAATCACAAACGATCTCCTTTAAGGTATCTAATAATTTATCATTATTATCAACATTTAATTCAACAACCATATTTAAATTTCTATAAAAGTTTAAAATTGGTAGTGTCAAATTTATATAATTATCAAATCTTTTTTTAAAGCTTTCTTCATTATCATCACCACGAACTGATAATTTTGAGCCACAATCGTCACAAATCCCCTCAGTTTTTGGTTTATATTTTTCAGAAAATAAATTATAACTTTTACCACAATTATTACATGTAATCCTTCCTAAAGTTCTTTTTAAAGCAAGCTCTTTAGTTATATTTAAATAAATTACAGTATAATTATCGATTTGAAGTTTTGTAAATAACTGAGATAATGCTTCTGCTTGATTTAATGTTCTAGGAAAACCATCTAATATAAAAGGTTTTTCAATTTTTTGAAGTTTATCTTCAATAAGTCTTATCATTAAATCATCGTCAACTAAATTCCCAGCATCAATAATTTTTTTTATTTCTAATCCAAGGCTACTTTTAGAAGATATTTCACTTCTTAAAATAGCCCCAGTAGAAATATGTTCGTAATCAAATTCTTTTTTTAAATAATCACTGCATGTACCTTTCCCAGCAGCGGGAGGTGCTAAAAAAATTATATTTCTCATCTTAGTCTTTTCCTTTTTGAACTATAACTTCTACTTATTAAACTACTTTCAAGTTGTTTGTATGTTTCTATTGCAACACCAACGACAATTAGTATTCCTGTTCCACCAATTGTAACATATGAAGGAAGTGAGGTAACTTTTGAAAGCAATATTGGAAGTCCTGCTAAAATTACTAAAAATAATGAGCCAACTAGTGTTAACTTAGATAATGATTCTCCAATATATTTTGAAGTATCACTACCAGGTCTAACGCCAGGAATATAACCACCATTACTATTTAAATTTTTACTCATTTCATCAGGATTCATTACTAAGAATGTATAAAAATAACCAAATACTACAATTAATATTAAATATAATATAAACCCTGTAGTAGAAGTGTAATATATATATTTATTTACAAAATCTATTGCACTTTGTTTTCCAATAAGAGTTACTATTGTAGATGGTATTGTAGTAACAATTGAAGCAAATATTACAGGAATAACACTTGCTGAATTAATTTTTAGTGGTAAATAATTAGTTTGAGCTCCATAAGCTGATGTAGTTCTATTTGAATATTGAATTGGAATTCTTCTTTCTGCAAGTTGAACCCAAATAATACCAACTATAACAACTATATATACAAGAACAAATAAACTAAATAAAGTTATACCAACACCTTTAGAAAAATCTCCAAGTACTAAAGAAGTAAACGCTCCTCTAAAAATGTTTGGCATACTTTGAATAATACCAGCCATAATTAACATTGATTGTCCATTACCAATACCTTTACTAGTAATTTGGTCGCCCATCCACATACAAAATGATGTTCCTGCAACCATAACTAATGTAGTCTTAATAATCTCCATTGCATCTAAGCCTTTCATATAAAATGCTGTTAAAGCATAAGCTTGTAAAAATGCAATGACAATTCCTAAATATCTAGTAATTTTATTAATTTTTTGTCTACCAGTATAACCCTCATCTTTTAATTCTTTAAAATAAGGTACAATATCCATTTGTAAAATTTCGGTAATAATAGAGGCTGTAATATAAGGAGAAACGCCTAAAGCAAATATAGAAAAATTTGATAGTCCGCCTCCACTCATAACATTAAATATTTCTAGAAAACCTAGTTCTTCATATACTGCTGATGCCCAAGGAATAGTAATTGTTGTACCTAAACAAAATATTCCTAAACACATCATTGTAAAATAGATTTTTTTACGTAAGTCTTTATTGCTTTTACTAAAAAATCCTGAAAAACCATGAAACATTTTAAATCACCTCTGCTTTACCACCAGCATCATTTATTTTAGTAACAGCTGCACTTGTAAAACGATGTGCTTTTATAGTTAATTTTTTATCTAAATTGCCGTTTCCTAAAACTTTAACTCCATTTAATCCCTTTTTAAGAATTCTTCTTTCAAATAATACTTCAGGAGTTACTACATCACCATCTTTAAAGAATTTATTTAAATCTGATAAATTAATTGTAGCATATCTTGTAGCAAAATTTTTATTATTAAATCCTCTTTTAGGAATTCTTCTGTAAAGTGGTGATTGTCCACCTTGGAACCAAGGCTTAATTGAAGCACCACTTCTAGATTTTTGTCCATTTTCTCCACGAGTTGATGTTTTACCCATTCCACTTCCTGGACCTCTACCAACTCTTTTTCTAGCTTTAAATTCTTGAGATTTAGGTAAATTTTCTAGTTTCATTATAATTCCTCAACTTTCTTTGATCTAAGTTCAGCAATATGTTCTTTAGTTCTTTGCATTGTTAATGCACCAAGAGTTGCTTTTGCAACATTAACTTGAGTATTGCTACCTAATGATTTAGCAACAATATCTTTAACACCAGCAAGTTCTAGTACAGCTCTGGCAGCACCACCAGCAATAATTCCACGTCCTTCTTTAGCAGGTTTAAGTAATACTACTGCTCTACCTACTTTGTAAGTTGCTTCATGAGGAATAGTTCTATTATCAACAAGAGCAATTTTAACTACGTTTTTATTTGCAGCTTGTAAAGCTTTTTTAATTGCTTCAGGAACTTCATTTGCTTTTCCTGTACCAATTCCAATTAAACCTTTACGATTTCCAACAGCTACTGTTGCAGAAAAACGGAAATGTCTTCCACCTTGAGTAACTTTTGTAACTCTTCCGATATTAATAACTTTTTCTTCAAGTAAATTATTTTTCTTATTTTCAAATTCTTTTGCCATAATGCCTCCTTAAAATTCTAGTCCAGCTTCACGAGCTGAATCAGCTAGAGCTGCTACTCTACCATGATATAAGAATCCACCACGGTCAAATACAACTTTATTAATTTTTGCTTTCTTACACTTTTCAGCAATATCTTTTCCAACTTTTTGAGCTGCTTCAATATTACCACCATTTTGAAGTTTTAATTCAAGTGAAGATGAGCTAACTAAAGTTACACCTTTTGAATCATCAATAACTTGAGCATAAATAGCTTTATTAGATCTGAAGACATTTAATCTAGGTGTTTCACTAGTGCCAGAAATATTTTTTCTAACTCTAACATGTCTTCTAATTCTTGCTTCTCTTTTTTCTTTATTATTCATAATTTTATACTCCTTTACTTAGCAGCTTTCTTTCCTTCTTTACGACGAATATGTTCACCTTTATAACGGATACCTTTACCTTTGTATGGTTCAGGTTCTCTTATTTTACGAACATTAGCCGCAAATTCAGAAACTTTTTGTTTATCAAATCCATTAATTACAAGTTCTGTATTAGATGGACTAGTAACAGTTATTCCGCTTGGAATAATAACATCAATAGTATGTGAATATCCAGCAGATACAACTATTTTATTTCCAGATACACTGAAACGATATCCAACACCTACAGCTTCTAATTCTTTTGTATAACCAGTGCTAACACCTATTAACATATTATTAATATTTGAATTAGTTGTACCAGAAAGAACATTTGCTTCTTTTGTATCTTTTGCCATAGTTGTTGTTAGTTCGTTACCATTAATAGTAACATTTACAAGTGGGCTAACTACTAATGAAAGTTCTCCTTTTGGACCTTTTACAGTTATAGTATTGCTTTCATTTTTAACTTCAACACCCTCAGGGATAGTTAGTTTTCTATTTCCAATTCTACTCATAGATTATACTTACCAAATATAGGCAAGTACTTCACCTCCTAACCCATTTTTTCTAGCTTCTTTATCAGTCATTAAGCCTTTAGAAGTAGATATAATTGCAATGCCTAATCCATTTAATACTTTAGGAAGTTTATCTGCAGGAGCATAAACTCTAAGACCTGACTTACTAACTCTTTTAAGACCAGTTATAACTCTTTCTTTTTTTGCACCATATTTAAGTGTTAAAACCATTTTATCACCTGTAGTGTTTTTATTATAAGAATATTCTTCGATATAACCTTCATCTTTGAGAATTTGAGCTATGCCTTTAGTCATTTTAGTTCCTTCAACTTCAACTTCAGTATATCTCATTTGATTTGCATTTCTTATTCTTGTTAGCATATCTGCTATTTTATCTTGTACAAACATTATATATCTCCTTTCTACCAACTAGACTTCTTAACGCCTGGAATTTGTCCTTTATTAGCAAGTTCTCTGAAGCAAATACGACATAATCCAAATTTTCTTAGTACACCATGAGGTCTACCACATCTTTTACATCTTGTATAAGCTCTAACTTGAAATTTAGGTTTACGATTATTTTTAACAATCATGCTTGTTTTTGCCATATTTTCTCTCCTTATCCTCTAAAAGGCATTCCAAATGCTTTTAGTAGTGCACGTGCTTCATCATTAGTGTTGGCAGTTGTAACAATAACAATATCCATACCTCTAACTTTTAAAACATCGTCATAATTAATTTCTGGAAAAATTAATTGTTCTTTTATACCTAAAGTATAATTTCCCTTTCCATCAAAACTTCTTGGTGAAACACCTCTAAAGTCTCTTACACGTGGAAGAGCAATTTTAATTAATTTTTCTAAGAAAGCATACATATTTTCACCACGTAGGGTAACTTTTACACCTATAGGTTGACCTTCTCTTAATTTGAAACCAGCTATAGATTTGTGAGCTTTTGTAACAACAGGTTTTTGACCACTAATTAATGTTAAATCATTAACAGCAGAATCAATGAATTTTGAATCATTTGCGCCTTCACCAACTCCCATGTTAATAACAATTTTAGTTATTTTAGGAACTTGCATTACAGTTGTGTAATTAAATTCTTTCATTAAACTTTGTTTAATTTCTTCGTCATATAAAGTTTTAAAATTACTCATAACTCACCTACTTTGCTTCCTTTTTACTAGCAGTTTTTTTAGTTTCTGCTTTTTTTGTGTCTTTTACTTTTGCTTTTTCTTCCTTAGCATTAGTAATAACTTTTACATTAGATACATGAATTGGTGCTTCAATATCAAATATTCCACCTTTATCTTCAGTAGTTCTAGGTTTTGAATGCTTTTTAACAATATTTAAGCCTTCAACAACAACTTTATCTAATTTTTTATATGTCTTAATTATTTTGCCTTCTTTTCCTTTATCTTTTCCAGCAATAACTTTAACAGTATCTCCTACTTTAACCTTCATATATCCTCCTATAATACCTCAGGTGCTAAAGATACAATTTTGTTGTATTCTTTTTCACGAAGTTCTCTAGCAACAGGGCCAAGAACTCTTGTTCCGATAGGAGTTTTATCATCTTTAATTAAAACGCAAGCATTGTCATCAAATTTAATATAACTTCCATCTTTTCTTCTAACACCTTGAACTGTTCTTACAACAACAGCTTTAACAACTTTACCTTCTTTTACAGGGCTATTAGGTATAGCTTTTTTTACTGTTCCGACTATTACATCACCGATATTAGCACTTTTAACTTTACTTCCACCCATAACACGGATAACTAAAAGTTCACGAGCACCGGAATTATCAGCAACTTTTAATCTACTTTCTTGCATTACCATAGTTTTGCCTCCTATAAAATTACAGCTTTTTCAACAACTTGAACTAATTCATATCTTTTAGTCTTAGATAATGGTCTAGTCATTGAAATTCTAACTGTATCTCCTACTTTAGCTTCATTTTTTTCATCATGAGCTGCATATTTTTTAGAGTATTTTACTCTTTTACCATATAATGGATGTTTTTTATAAGTTTCAACTAAAACAGTAATAGTTTTATCATTCTTATCACTAACAACTTTTCCAACTAATTCTTGTTTCTTGTTTTCCATTATTTTTCACCATCCATTTCTTTTTCTTTTAAAATAGTTTTTAATCTAGCTATTTCTCTACGAAGATTTCTTAGAACAACAGGTTTTTCTAAAGTTCCAGAAGATTGAGCCATTCTGTTTCTGAAAAGTTCTTCTTTATCTTCTTTAATTTTCTTAATAATGTCTTCTTTTGACATTTTTCTTATTTCATTAATTTCCAAGAGTTTCACTCTCCTTCATAACAAATTTTGTTTTGATTGGAAGTTTATGTGAAGCAAGTCTTAAAGCTTCTCTAGCTATTTCTTCAGAAACATCACTTATTTCAAACATGATTTTTCCTTCTTTAACTACTGCTACCCATTCTTCAACATTACCTTTACCTTTACCTTGTCTAGTTTCTAAAGGTTTTCTAGTTCTAGGCATATGAGGGAAAATGTTAATATAAACTTTTCCTCCTCTTTTCATATAACGAGTCATAGCAATACGAGCGGCTTCAATTTGACGAGCAGATATCCATCCACCTTCCATTGCCATTAAACCAAATTCACCATTAGTTAGAGTAAGATTTCCTTTTGCTTTGCCTTCGTAACTTAATCTATGACTTTTACGATATTTAGTTCTTTTTGGCATTAACATTTTTCATCTCTCCTTTCTTGGCATTTTTAGTTTTTAGTATTTCATCTTTATAAATCCATACCTTAACTCCGATTTTTCCATAAATAGTATTTGCTTCACTAACTGCATAATCAACGTCAGCTCTAATTGTATGAAGAGGAACAGTACCTTCAGTATAACCTTCAGTTCTAGCCATTTCAGCTCCGCCAAGTCTTCCTGAAACTGCAGTTTTAATACCTCTTGCACCAGCTTTCATTGTATTTCTGATAGCTCTTTTTTGAACACTTCTAAAAGGAGCTCTGTTTTCAATTTGCATTGCAATATTGTCAGCAACTAGTTGAGCATTTAAATCAGGATTTTTTTCTTCAACAATGTTAATGTATACATCTTCATTAACAAGTTTTGAAATTTTCTTTCTTAATTTTTCAATGTCTTCACCACCACGGCCAATTATAACGCCAGGTCTAGCAGTAAAGATTGTTAATTCAACTTTATTTTTTCTTCTTTCAATAACAACTTTTGATATAGAAGCACTTTTAAGATTCTTTTCAATGTATTCTCTTATTTTGATATCATTAATTAATTTATCAGAATAATCTTTTTCAGCATACCATCTAGAATCCCAATCTTTATTAACACCAATACGATATCCTATAGGATTTACTTTTTGACCCATACTATTTTGTTTCCTCCTTATTATCAGTTACATATACAACGATATGACTTGTTCTTTTATCATGTCTATCAACATTTCCACGAGATGCAAATTGGATTCTCTTATAAATAGGTCCTGGATTAATAAAGCATTTACTTATTACTAAATCTTTTTCGTTTGCACCGTTATTATTAACAGCATTTGCAACTGCAGAATTTAAAACCTTTAAAATAAGTGAACTTGCTTTTGTATTTGTATTTTCTAGAATTCCTCTAGCAGTTTCAACATCTTTTCCACGAATTAAATCCATAGTCATTCTAGCAAGTCTAGGTTTAATCATTGCAGTATTATGTTTTGCATAAGTTTCCATTTTTCCTCCTATTTATTTCCAGCATGGCCAGTAAATTTACGTGTTTGAGAAAATTCTCCCAATTTATGACCAACCATTTCCTCAGTAATATAAACTGGAATAAAATCTTTACCATTATGAACTGCAATTGTATGTCCTACAAATTCAGGATAAATAGTACTTCTTCTTGACCAAGTTTTAACAACTGATTTTTTATTATCTTCATTTAATTTTTTGATTTTTTTCATGATGCTATCGTCAACGAAAGCACCCTTCTTTAAACTTCTTGCCATTTTTCCTCCTATTTAGTCTTCCTACTTATAATAAGTTTGCTAGATGCCTTTTTAGGTTTTCTAGTTTTAACGCCAAGAGCAGGTTTACCCCAAGGAGTCATTGGACTCTTTCTACCAATTGGAGCACGTCCTTCTCCACCACCATGAGGGTGATCGTTAGGATTCATAACAGAACCACGGTTAGTAGGTCTAATTCCTAGATATCTGGTTCTACCAGCTTTACCTAAATTAACAAGATTTGCATCTTCATTTCCAACTACACCAATAGTTGCGATACATCTATCAAGAATTTTTCTTGTTTCTCCAGATTGAAGTCTAACTAAAACATATTTATCTTCTCTACCTAAAATTTGAGCAGATGCTCCAGCACTACGACAAATTTCAGCACCTTTGCCAGGTTTTAATTCAATACAATGAACTAAAGTTCCAACTGGAATATTTTTTAAAGGTAATGCATTACCTACTTTAATATCAGCGTTTTCGCCATTTTCAATAATTGCACCAACTTTTAAATCCTTAGGAGCGATAATATATCTTTTTTCACCATCTTTATAATTAATTAATGCAATGTTAGCAGTTCTGTTTGGGTCGTATTCAATAGTTGCAACTCTACCAGTAACGCCAACTTTATCTCTTTTATAATCGATAATACGATATTTTCTTTTAGCACCGCCGCCAATATGTCTAACGGTCATTTTGCCTTGATTATTTCTTCCACCAGATTTTTTTACTTTTGCAAGTAAGCCTTTAGTAGGAGTTTTTGTAGTTATTTCTTCATTTGCAAGAGTACTCATGCCTCTTCTACCATTTGTAACTGGTTTATAATGTCTTATTGCCATAATTTCTCCTTTCTACTAAAGATCTATAGAAGAACCGTCTTTAAGTGTAACAATTGCTTTTTTATATGTTTTTGTTCTTCCTTGATACTTTCCAACTCTTCTTTTTTTAGATTTAGTGTTTAGAGTATTAACACTTTTAACTTGAACATTAAATGCTTCTTCTACAGCTTTTTTAATTTCAGTTTTATTAGCATCCTTGGCTACCTTAAATGTATAAACATTTTCATTTCTAAGTGTCATAGTTTTTTCAGTAACTACTGGAGCTATTATAATATCAGAATAATGTTTCATTAATTAAGAGCCTCCTCTACCATTTTAATGCTTGGTTCATCAAATACAATGTAATCAGCATTTAATATGTCATATACATTAATTTCATCTGGAAATAACACAAGTACGTTATCCAAATTTCTAGTTGACATATATAAATTTTCTGCATCTTCAGATGCTATGAATAAAATTTTGCCAGTTAATTTTAAATTATTTAATAATTCAATTCCTGTTTTAGTTTTTAAATCATTAAGTTTTAAACTATCAACTACCATTAATTTCTTTTCATTTAATTTACTAGTTAAAGCACTCTTTAATGCTAAAACTCTTTCTTTTCGATTAATCTTAAATGTATAATCTCTAGGAGTTGGCCCGAATACTATTCCACCTTTTCTCCATTGAGCAGCACGTATAGAACCTTGTCTTGCTCTACCAGTACCTTTTTGTTTCCATGGTTTTCTTCCACCGCCAGATACTTCACTTCTTGTTTTCGCTTTAGCAGTTCCTTGTCTTGAAGCATCAAGTTGAAGTCTAACCATTTTTTTCATAGCAAGATCATTAACTTCAATTCCAAATACTTTAGAATTTAGTGTAATGTCATTTACTTTTTCGCCTTTTAAATTATTAATACTTATCTTTGTCATTTTTATCCTCCTTTAAAAGACTACTTGTCTTCCTTTACAACTTCATTAGTTTCAGTAGTAATTTCTTCAACTACATCAGCAACTGCTTCTGGTTCATAAGAAATAATTTCTTTTGGATTCATTTTCTTATTTCCTTTAACTGCAGTTCTGATTAAAATTAATGAATTTTTTGCGCCAGGTACATTTCCACTTATCAAAATGTAATTTTCATTTTTGTTTGCTTCAATTACTTCAAGATTTTGAATTGTAACTGTTTCAACACCCATGTGTCCAGCTAATTTTTTACCTTTAAGAACTCTTTTAGGAAGCATTGTTCCAAGAGATCCTGGTCTTCTATGGTAATGTGATCCATGTCCCATAGGTCCTCTAGATTGATTGTGTCTTTTAATAACACCAGCAAATCCTTTACCTTTTGTAGTTCCAGTTACATCAACTATTTCTCCTACTGTAAATAAATTTGCAGCAATCTCATCTCCTACATTATAAGAGCCTTCAAAATCTCTTATTTCTTTTAAGAAGCGCTTAGGAGTTGTATTTGCTTTTTTTGCACTTCCGATTTCAGCCTTAGTGGCTCTAGATTCTTTTTTGTCAATAGCGCCAAGTTGAATTGCATTATAACCGTCTTTTTCAACTGTTTTAATTTGCATTACTTTATTAGGTAAAACTTCAATAACTGTAACAGGTAAAAGTCTTCCTTCTTTAGTAAATACGCTAGTCATTCCAACTTTACGTCCTAAGATTCCTTTCATTTTTTCTTTCCTTCCTTTTATTATAATTTAATATTGATTTGAACGCCACTTGGTAAATCTAAATGAGTTAGCGCATCAACCGTTTCTTTACTTGGATTTTTAATATCTATAAGTCTCTTGTGAGTTCTTCTTTCAAATTGTTCACGAGAATCTTTATATTTGTGTACAGCTCTTAATACTGTAAATTTTTCAATTTCAGTAGGTAGAGGTACCGGTCCAGATATTTCTCCTCCAGTTCTTTTTACTGTTTCACATATTTTTCCAGCAGCTACATCAAGTATTCTGTGGTCATATGCTTTCAAAGTAATACGAATTTCTTGCTTTGCCATATTTTTTTGTTCTCCTTTCGTCTATATTTAAATATAGGCTTGCTCCGTACAAATTACCCGAAACACAAGAAATATATTTACCAACTATTCCTAGTGTATCAGCAACCTCGCACATCATCGCAGTCATACAAAATTAATAATACCATATATTTATGCGGGATTGCAAGTGTTTTTTCTAAATTTATCATAAAAAAAACAATTTTTTAAATTGCTTTCTTATCACTTATTATTAATGATTCTCCTGACATTTCTTCTGGTATGGAAATATCCATATAATCAAGTATTGTTGGCGCCACATTTGTCAAATCGCCTTCTTCTTTTAATTTTAACTTATCATCGCTTATAACAAATGGCACATCAGCTAAACTATGCGTTGTACATACGCTTCCATCCGCATTTATCATTGTATCAGCATTCCCATGATCTGCGAGAAGTACTATCGTATAGAAATTATCTTCAGCTGCCTGAATAATTTTACTAAAACATATATCCACAGCCATGCATGCTTTAGTTGCGGCATCCATACTGCCAGTATGTCCTACCATATCTGGATTTGCAAAATTTACTAATATAAAATCATAATCTTGTTCCATACATGTAATTACTTTTTTTGTCACACTAACTGCACTCATTTCAGGTTTTAAATCGTAAGTAGCAACATCTGGAGATGGTATATGGAATTTATCTGTCCCAGGAAGTTTTCCTTCATAACCCTCATCAAAAAAATATGTTACATGTGGATATTTTTCACTTTCAGCAATTCTTGCCTGAGTTAGTCCAAGTTTTGAAAAATAAAGCCCTAAACTATTTTCAACTTTAGGTTCTTCTATCAAAACATTTGCTTTAATGGATTTATCATGATTAAAGAAAGTAAATAATTCTAAATTTGGCATTTCAACTGTTGAAAATTCATTAAATTTTTGATTAGTTAATGCAAGCAAAATCTGTTTGCTTCTATCAGTTCTATAATTCATCCAAAATAAAATGTCGCCATCTTTTATTAATCCATTATGATCTAAAAGCATTGGTTTAATAAACTCATCTGTAACACCTTTTTCATAACTTGCATTAATTGCTGCCTGAGCATTTAATATTTCAACTGAACTGCCCTTAGTTATTAAATCATAATATAATTTAGTTCTATCATAGTTAGCATCCCTATCCATAGCATAGTATCTTCCACATATTGTAGATATTGATCCAACTTTGTTTTTCTTTATAATAGATTCAATTATTGATATATATTTATAGGAAGATTGCGTATCGGTATCCCTTCCATCGGTAATTAAATGAAAATAAATTTCTTTAAATCCTAGTTTAAGTAAATAATTATATAAATTAATAAAGTCATCAATGCCAGCGTGAACGTTGCCATCACTTGCTAAACCCATGATATGAACTCTTTTATTTATATTATTTTTTAAATTCATAAATGATTCATTAGTACAAGCATCTAAATTTTCCAAAAATTTATCTGTTAATACTTCTCTAGAATAAATTCTTCTTCCAGCACCAATTGTCATGTGACCAATTTCACTATTTCCAAATTGTCCATCGTATAAGCCTACATAATGACCACTAGCATGTAAAGTTGAATGAGGATATTTATTATAAAACTCATTAAAATTTACCATATTAGCCTTTTTTATTGCATTACCATCTTCATCATTTCGGATTCCAAATCCATCAAATATAATTGTTAATATTTTTTTCATAAAATCAATTCTTTCTAAAAAAATAATATCACATACTTATTTTTTTTTCAAATACATAAAAAAAATTACGCTTGGTAATTTTATTAAAAAGCCTTATTATCTAATTTTATGCGATCCGCTATAGTAGTTAAAAACTCTGAATTTGTAGGTTTTGATTTATCACAGCTTACACTAAAACCAAATAATTCTTCCATTAAGTTAATATCTCCTCTTATCCAGCTTACTTCTATTGCATGCCTTATCGCTCTTTCAACTCTAGAAGGAGTTGTTTCGTACTTTAATGCTATCTGAGGGTATATTTCTTTAGTAACTAGTGAAACTGAATCATTATTAAAAATAATCATTATTCCATCTCTAATGTATTTATATCCTCTTATATGAGAGGGAATGCCTAAATTGTGTAATAACTGGCTCACCTCTAAATCTAAACTATTATTTTTGAAAAGTAATGGCTTGTTTTCAAAGGTTTCATTAATTCTTTTTTCTAAAGATATAATACTATAAGGCTTAATTAAATAGTAAGAAATATTATATGAACTACAATCATTTATTAATTTAGTATCCTTATAACTTGAGGTAACTATACATTTTAAATTAATACCCCTTAATTTTATTTCTTCTAATAAAGTTGCTCCATCCATTCTTGGCACTAATAATTCAAGAATTAATAAATCTATGCTGTCTTTATGATTTACTATATACTCTAAAGCTTCTTCACCATTAAGAAATGATGCTACTACTTTGATATTGTCATTATTACTAAAATGATTTTTTAAGTTATTTACGGCTACTACATTATCATCTACAATTATTGTGCGTATGCTATTTTTCATGTTTCCTCTTTCCTATAAATTACCGCCACACAACTAGATAATATAACATATTAATACAAAAAGCAAGTAAATATTTTGTAAATATATGACTATTTACGTAAATTTTTGTCGAATTTTGAAAAAAAAGAATAGATTTATTTATTTTCTATAAAATCCATTCCTTTTAAATGATCACTGCTAATATATTCAAGTGAAGCTCCTCCACCACTTGACAAAAAAGAAAAATTATCGCTTAACCCAAACTTATTAATTGCATTCAAAGTATCTCCGCCACCAGCAACTTTGTATGCATCAATATTTTGAAGTGAAGAAAACAAGTTTTTCGTACCCGTTGCATAATTTTCATTTTCAAATACCCCACAGGTTCCATTAATAAAAATTGTTTTGCTCTTTTGAAAATAACTAATATATTTATTAATTGATTTAGTATTTAAATCTAATATTTTGTCTTCATCAATTACAAAATCAATCGGTAAGACTATTTTATTTCTAAATTCTTTTATTAAACTTTTTATTTCTAATATAGTGATCTCATCATTAGTGCACAAACTATCCATTACATCAAAGCCACAAGCAAACAAAAATGAATTTGCAATTCCACCGCCAACTAACAAATAATCGCACTTTTTTAATAGATCTTTAATATATCCTAGTTTATCATCTACTTTTGCACCGCCCATAAACACAGTAAAAGGTCGTTGTATATCTGTTATAAGTGGTTTTAAATTTTTAAGCTCTTCTTTTACTAAAAAACCATAATATGTTGGCAAAAACTCAGAAATTCCCGCAACTGAAGCATGAGCTCTATGTAAAGATGCAAAAGCATCTACAACAAATACATCACCTAAAATAGACCAATAATTAGCTAGATTTTTATCATTTTTACTTTCGAGTTTTTCTGGATAATCACAAAATCTAGTATTTTCTAAAAGTACTACGTCACCATTTTGCATATCTTTGCACGCTTTAATTACATCCATTCCAACTGGTGATGAAACAAAAGTTACTTCCTTGTTTAATAGATTACTAAGTTCATCTGCAACAGGTTTTAGGGTATTATAAATTTTATCTTCTCTAGTTTTAATTCTACCCATATGGCTTAATAAAATTACAGAATTATTTTCTAAAAAATATTTAATTGTCTTTAAACTCTTGACTATTTTAGTATTATCCATAATTTTACCATCTTTTATTGGAACATTAAAATCACATCTAATAATAATTTTTTTATTATAAAATTTTTCTTCATCAATAAATTTCATTTATCAACACCCTTTATCTAAATTAATTTTAGCAAATATATTAATCTTTTGCAATTAAAAAAGATGCTTAACATTTAAACATCTTAATTGCAGTTCTTAACATTTGAGCAGTATAACCATATTCATTATCATACCAAGCTGTAATTTTAACTAATTGTTTTCCATTATGTTCAACAATATTTGTAAGTAAACTATCGAATAAACAACCACATTTTCTACCAATAACATCAGTAGATACAAGTGGTGCTTCTGAATATACAATACTTTCTGATTGATTATTTTTTATAGTATTATTAATTTGCTCAATGGTTACGTTTTTTGAAAGTTCAAGTGTAACATCTACCATAGAGCCATCAATAGTAGGTACTCTATAAGCGATTCCGTCCATTTTTCCTTTTAATTCAGGAATTACTAAGCCAATTGATTTAGCAGCACCAGTTGAAGTTGGAACTATGTTATGTGCACTGGCCCTACCTCTTCTTGAATTAACACCTTTCTTATGAAAATTATCTAATGAATTTTGATCTGCAGTATATGCATGAATTGTACTCATGAATCCTTTTTCGATACCAAAATTATCACTTATAATTTTAAGTAAAGGAGCAAGGCAATTTGTTGTACAACTTGAAGCACTTATAATATTATCTTCATTATTAATACTATCATCATTAACATTTGCTACAATTGTGGGCATTTGTCCTTTCCCTGGAGCAGAAATAAGTACCTTTTTAGCTCCAGCTTTGATGTGTTTATACGCATCGTCATATGCCGTAAATGCTCCTGTGCATTCTAAGACCAAGTCAACATTTAAATCCTTCCAAGGCAATTTTTCAGGATCTAATTCTGAATATAGAGGAATTTTTTTTACCCCAGCTATTACTAAAGTATTATCTTCATAGGATATTTCATTTTCATGAAATGTTCCATGAACAGAATCATATTTTATTAAATAAGCTGCAGATTCCCCATCTATGTCTTTATTATTTATTGCTACTATATCAAATTCTGTAGAAGTTATCATTTGCCTAAAGGCAAGTCTTCCAATTCTTCCAAAACCATTAATTGCTACTCTAATCATATTCACTACCTCCTATAAACTCTCTTAATATTGAATCCTTTGGAATATATTCACTACTTATTGTAAAAAATTGTTTTAAAAAACTTAATAGCCTTCTTGCTTCACCATAATAAGGCGAAGTTATTGGTACAGAATATAGTAAAGGTTCTACAAATACTTTCAAAATACCTACTTCATATGAAAGGGATGTATTTATAATCTTATCTGCATTCGGTATTAATGGTATTATATATTTCTCTTCACCTATTCTAACTTTTTTAGTATTCTTAATTGTACTTGCAACATCATATCCTCTTGTTCTAAAATCCCTTACAATACGCCTTAATAATCTTAAATCATTGTTTGATATAAAATTTTGCTCATCAACACTTATCGGAATAAATGGACTTACATAAATTTTATATTTCATATTATCTGGAATAAATGGCATTAACCTATCATTTATAGCATGTAACCCTTCAAATAAAATTATACTATTATCTTTAAGCTTTACCTTTTTTGAAGAAAGCTCTTTGCAACCAGTTATAAAATTATATTTTGGTAATGTAACAACTTCTCCATTAAATATTTTCATAACATCATTAGTTAAATAATTAATATCTGTAGCTTCTAAACACTCATAATCATTTTCACCATTTGCATCTTTCGGATTATCTTTTCTTTCATGAAAATAATCATCTATTGAAATAACTATTGGGTCCAATCCGTATATTTTAAAATATGAAGCGAGCCTTTTAGTAATAGTTGTTTTTCCACTAGAACTAGGGCCTGAAATCATTACACATTTAATATTTTTATTATCTGATATTATTTTAGCAGTTTCATTAATAGCAATGTTAAAATTTAATTCACATGATTTTACAAAGTCGCCAATTTTACTATTACATATTTCATTATTAACATCTTTTATATATGGAACTTTCATTATATCAAGCCATTTTTGACCTTCATTATATGAATTAATAATTCCATCATAATTAACATACTCAGGAAGACTACCATTAGAATTTTCCTCAGGATATATTATAACAACAACATTGTCTTTTAAATATAACATGTCAAATTTATTTAATACGCCTGTTGAATAAGGCATTTCAGAATAATAATAATTAATTAAATCATCCAGTTCATATAAAACAACTGTAGGATCGACGATATTACGAATATTATTGGCTTTTACTAAGTTTCCTATATCTTCATAATAACTTATCGCATCGGCATTCTTAATTATTAACTTTTCGAAACGAATGTTATTATCTACAGTTTCACGCATCTTTTTATGTATTTTATTAATATCTTCCTTGCTTAAAATTCGATTGCTTTTTAAAGAAGCTATTATTCCTTTGGGAACATTATAAGAATAATTTACTTTTATATCTGGAAATACCTTTTTCGTAGCATACTCAAATATCATTTTTAAACCAGCAACATAGATTCTATTACCATAAGAATTTGTTAAATCTATAAAAGAAATATTTTCATTTTTAGTTATCTTATCATTCAGTGAAATTACTTTATTGCCCACTAAAACACCAATGATATTATCCGCATTGTCACAATTTCTGCTTAACTCATAATAAGTTGTATTTTTTAATGTATCAATAGTACTACCATCACTTAATGTCACAGTTACATTATTCATATTTTAGCCCCTTATTTTACATTACTAACAATACCATATTTTTATTAATAAATCTATAAAATATGAATATTTTTTTTAACTTTTTATTATTATATTTATAGGTGAAAAATTAAATGCATACAATTCCAATGATTTTAAAACAAAATAATAATCATGAATACTCTTATGATTTATATTCTTTATTACTTACTTATAGAATAATCTTTCTAACAGGAGAAATTAATGATATTAGTGCAAACATAATTATCGGAGAATTACTTTATCTTGATAAAGAAAATAGTAAAGATATTTATTTATATATTAACTCTCCAGGTGGTTCCGTTTCTGCGGGACTTGCAATTTATGACACTTTAAAATATATTAAAAGTAATGTTATAACAATTGGCATTGGTTTATGTGCAAGTATGGGCGCTTTTTTACTTTCAAGTGGTGATAAAAGGTTTGCGTTAGAAAATACTGAAATTATGATTCATGAACCCTTAGGTGGTGTCGAAGGTAAAGCTAGCAACATAAAAATTCAAAGTGAAAGAATCATAAAAACAAAAGCCTTAATAAATAAAATTTTAGCAAAAAACACTAAACAAAGTATAAAAAAAATCGAAAAAGATACAGAAAATGATTATTACATGAGTGCAATAGAAGCTAAAAAATATGGTCTAATTGACGACATCATAAAAAAAGAAGATTACTAATCAACTCTTATAATTACTTCATCTTCCTTTGAATATAAAAATTTTTCTTTAGCATATCTTGCAAGGTAATTTGGATCTTGCATTTTTGTTACTTGTGAAGTTAAAGATTTTTTTTCATCAAGTAAATTTTCATATTTTTGAGTTAATTCTTTAGTTTGTTTAACATTTTTAGCAATTGTAATAAAGTCTTTTGACACGCTAAAAGCAAGTAACGCTATAAGTCCTACTATAATAACAGAAATAACAAAAAGTCTTTTCTTTTCTTTCTTAGTTCTCACTATAACCCACCTTATCATTGTCAATATATGATCAAAAAAAAAGAAAGTCAACCCACTTTTCTTTTTTTTAGAACAATTTTACACAAATTTAACATTTTATTTTTCGTATAATTAGCTATTAAAAAGCCTCCAATAAAACAAAATAAATAATATATATGAAATATACCATAATTTAACTTATAAATAATAACTAAATATACAAATACATTATCTATTGTAAAAAGTAAAAACATTAACAGTTTAATTAACGCTTGATCCTTAAAAAAAAGTCTATAATTTATCATAGATAAATAGAAAAATATTACTCCATAAATAAAATTAATAAACAAAATTAATAAAGTTTTATATGCTGTCATTTAAATAATTTGCTTATAAAACTTTCTTCTTTTGATTTAGACTTCGATTCTATATAGTTAATCATGTTTATTTTGCCTTTAATTTTAATTAATCCACCTGCAGTATCTAGCGTTAAAAGTTCCATGGAACTGCCTTTGATTTGAATTGGTCCCATATTACTATCTAAAAAAAATTCTTTATTATCAAAATTTATAATTTTTTTTATACCTGTTATAGAAAGCAAACTTCTATCAATCATTTTTACTTCATGATTTATTACCTTTTCATTCATATATTTTCCTCTATATAAATATATGATTTTATAAATTATTTATGCAAAATAAAAAAGCGTTTTTCGCTTTTTTTACTCCTCATTTGCTGGAAGATTTTTATATTCAGTTAAAATTTTATCTTCAAACATTTTTCTTGTTTCAGCATTAATTGGATGAGCTATATCGTTGTATTTATCATCATTTGGCATAGCTACAAATAATCTACTATCTCCTTCAATAATACGAAGATTTCTTACAACAAAACAATCGTCTAATGTTACTGTTACATAACCTTTTACCTTTGAACCTTCTCTATCAACTTTGTGAATTTTTACTGATGTAATTTCCATACTTTATCACTACTCCTTTATCCTATTCACAATTTTATTTTACCTTACTATTAATAATAATGCAAGAATTTTTTATAAATACTTAATACTTATATCTTTTGTAATAATGTCTCTATATGCAAAGCTTTTTTCATCTTTTGAATCTAATATAGTAAAAATGTTTGGATATAATTTATATATAGTTCCTTCATAATAATTAATTTTATTTCGAAGACCATAAACTGTAACTCTAACTTTTTTACCAATATTATTATTTATCTGATTTTTTATAAATTCTATATTCATCTTGGATACCCCACATACATTAGACCATTTGTAATAATCCCTCCGATACCCGATGAACCATATTTAGTTTGATTAATTAATTTTACAACATCTATTTCATCCGATGTTTTGGTTAGTGCAATAGTACTTGCGATTATCGCTGGGTCTAAAGCATGAATATTTACTCTTTTGGGAGACGATGCAAAATTAGCACCTGCTTTTATTAAAGCCTCATAATCACTTTGACATGCGCCAGCTATAATGACTAATTTGTCATGACTTTTTTCGTAATTTCTAGCAATTTTTATAGCTTTCACAAAGTTTTTAGAATTTTTATAATTATCAATATTATCCTTATTACCTTTTTTTTCATAAAAAGCATCATGACCTGTTATAACCAAAATATCTGGCTTATACTCTTTTAATAAAATAGGCAATTGTTTAGAAATTTGATCCTCACTTATTTTTTTGCCAATTGCATATACTTTGAACTCTTTATAAAATTTTAAACACTTATCTAAATATTCACTATCCCCATCGATATGAAGTATTTTACCAGGTAAATAGAAATAACTAGTTCTATCATTATTTATGTCTAATGATATCTGAAAATTATCTTCACATTTTTCAACTTTTACTAAATCTAAATAATCACTATCTGCATATAATCTATCAAAAACCCCTTTTAAATATACTTTACTTTCAGAAATTGATAAAACCTTAAATACTAAGTCATTATTATGCGATTTTCTTGTTACGTAATCACCAATTTCTATTTTCAATAAATATCACCATTAATATATATGTTAAATTATAATTTTTTAGACCAAAAAAGAGGGTTAACCCCTTTTATTTAAAAAGTATGTTACTGCAGACATTATAGAAAGCATTCCATAATTATATGAAAGCGACCCTTGTTGATAAATAATGTATGGACTTCTAATAGGACCATCACAAGAAAGTTCTATTGATGACCCTTGAGTAAATGAACCACTTGCCATAATTATTTTATCTCCATAACCAGGCATAGCGCTTTTCTCAATTATTGCATTAGAATCTATTGCACTATTTTTTTGAACACCAATTGCATAATTAACCATATCTTCCTCATTACCAAAATATATATTTTGAACAATATCTACTCTTTCATCATTATATTTTGGTTCAACATTAAATCCTAATAAATCGAATAGTCTACTTGTAAAAATAGCTGTTTTTAAAGATGCCGATACAGCATTTAATGATAAATATAAACCTTGTAAAATTGATTTATTCGCTCCTAAAGATGGTCCTACATCAATTCCCTCTCCTGGTAAATTTAATCTTTCAGCACATAAATTGATTAGTTTTTTCTTTCCCACAATATAGGCACCATTTGATGTAATTCCTCCGCCCAAATTTTTAATTAATGATCCAACTACTACATCAGCACCAACATCAGTTGGTTCTTTTAAAGAAACAAATTCACAGTAACAGTTATCTACCATAATTATTGTAGTTGGACTAACTTTTTTAATTATACTAATTATTTTTTGTATTTTTTCTATTGATAAGCTTTTTCTGGTACTATAGCCCTTTGATCGTTGAATTTCTACAACCTTAACAAATGATGATGATAATCTTTCAATGATTTTTTCTTCAGCAAATTCATTGTTTATTAAATCTATTTGCTCATAATTTATAGAAAAAGATTTTAATGAACTAGCATTATCTTTAATTCCAATAACTTCATCAAGTGTATCATAAGGTTTTCCGGTAATACTTAAAAGAGTATCATTAGGTCTTAATAGTGCAAATAAACAAACAGTTAATGCATGAGATCCAGATATAAATTGGTTTCTTACCAACGCTGATTCCGCATGAAATATATTAGCATATACTTTTTCTATCTTATCTCTACCAACGTCTCCATAACCATAGCCGGTTGTCATATTAAAATCAGTTTCAGAAACTTGTTCTTCTATAAAAGCATTAAGTACTTTTTGACTATTTTTAAAAATTATCTCATCTATTTTATCAAGTTCAGGCTTTATGTCCTTATCAACTTTTTTTTTAAGTTATAAATTTCTTCACTTATTTCTAACATAACTCTCCTCCATCTACTCTAATTACAGCATTATTTATATAACTTGCATCATTTGCTACAAAGAAGACAACTTTAGCAATTTCCATTGGGCTACCAAATCTTTCAAGTAATATACCTTTACTTAAATTTGCTTTTTCTTCTTTTGTTAATAAACTATTATGCTCTGTATTTACCCAACCTGGGCATATGGCATTTACTCTTATTTTAGGTGCAAAATATTTAGCATAATTATGAGTTAAGGATATAATTCCTGATTTTGATGCATCATAATCTATACTTTCAGGGTAATATGAATCTATTGCATTGGTAGAAGAAATATTTATAATTGAGCCTCCATCCATTAGCTTTGAAAAATATTTTGTAACTATAAATGTTCCTACTAGATTAGTGTTGATAACATGTTGAAATTCAGCAACAGTTTTTTGATCTAAAAAATTATCACATGCAATACCTGCATTGTTAATCAAAACATCTATTTTAGAAAATTCGCTTTGAACATTCTCAAAAAATTTTATTACTTTTTTTTCATTTGATATATCACACTGATAAGTTAAGCATTTTACATTATATTTTTCTATTATTTCTTCTTTTAAATTATTAGCCTTTTGTTCATTAGTATTATAATTAATAATTACATCATAACCATTACTTGCAAATATCTGAGCACATGCCGCACCAATTCCTTTCGAAGAACCAGTTATTAATACAACTTTATTCATAATTTTCCTCCAAAACAAAAAACATTATAACATAAGTTATAACATTTTACTAATTTCTATATATACCTCTTCACTTATTTGCTCAGCTCTAACATTTTCATTAAAACCATACTTTAATAAAGTGGGCAAAATTTTGTTAAATTTGTCAACCCCAAGGTTATTCTTTAACGTTTTCCTTTTTTGAGAAAAAGCAAGTTTTAAAAAGTTAAAATATTCTTCTTCATTAATATTTAAATTTCTGTTTCTAGGGACAAATGAGATAACCTTGCTATCAACCTTAGGTACTGGAGAAAAATTATTTTTTTCAACAAAAATTTCGTCTTTAACTTCATAATAATAATTTAAATATACAGTAAAATAACCATATTCTTTATTACCCGGTTTACTTGTAAATCTATCAGCAACTTCTTTTTGAACCATAAATACCATTTTTGAAGGTTTTATTTTCGAAGTAACGTACTCAATAATCGGTGTCGTAATATAATAAGGAAGATTTCCAATAACATATATTTTATTATATCCTTTAGATATTTCATTTAAATCAATTTTCAATATATCGTTAAAAATAATATCACATTTATCAGAATTATAAACATCTAGATATTTATGCATATCGTTATCTATCTCTATGCATTTTAAAAAGCCCGCTTTTTTTACTAAATACTTTGTTAAAGCTCCCTTACCGGGTCCAATTTCTATTATTAAGTCATTTTCATTAGTAGTTACTAAATCAGTAATATTTTTAATTATTTCTTCATTTATTAAAAAATTTTGACCAAATTTTTTCTTAGCTTTCATCTAACCAACCATTTCTTAAAACATCATAAGTAATTTTATATCTGCCAATATGACTTACAGCATAATCATAACTAGGTGCTAAAAAATCCAAATCATTTCCTGGAACACCCCTATCTAAAACTATTGCAAGAACTGGTTCACTCGATATTTTAGGTGCAGAAAACCTTACGATAGTTCCACATGGAAGATTAGCACTTGATGCAACTATATTTACATTTCCATAATCTTTATCATTATAAGTATAAGTGCCATCAGAAATATTATAATTACTTAAACAAGCTAAAGTTCCACCACATAAAGGGCAATTATAAACATAACCGGTTAAATCACCACTATATGTATCTTTTGCACTATATAATGCATCATAATCAAATTCATCAATTTTTAAAGCCATTGTTGCTTCGTCCACAGTTTTATTAGGATTATTATTATGAACTTTAGATTCATAAACAAAACTATTTGTAAAAGTGGTAAAAATTATTAAAATTAATAAAATTAATTTTATACCTTTAAACATCTTCTTCATTTTATCCTCTTTTATATCTAATATTATAGCATTTGCTTATATTCTTGTAAACAATTAAAAAAATATATGAATTTCATCATATATTTAATTTAAAAATATTTTTGACATTATTATTAGTACTTTTCTGCAAATCTTCTTTAGAAACATTTAAATTTGCACATAGAAATTCAATTACATATTTAATATTTCCAGGATAGTTTTGTTTACCTCTTAAGGGAACAGGAGTTAAATATGGACTATCTGTTTCTAAAACTAAATAATCTATACCAATATTTCTTATTACTTCAATAAGATTACAATTTTTAAATGTAATAACACCATTTATTCCAAGTACAAATCCCATTTTAATATATTCTTTTGCAGTTTCTAATGAACCAGAAAACGAATGAATAACTCCAACAACTTTATGTTTTTTTAACATTTTTATTGTATCGTCTGTAGCATTTCTAGAATGAATTACTACAGGAAGATTATACTTTTCTGCTAAACATAATTGATAATCAAATATCTTAATTTGTTTTTCTTTATCAAAATTTTCATAGTGATAATCTAAGCCAATTTCACCAATACCAATTACCTGATTATTTTTTATCTCATTTTCTAACATATTTAAATCATTTTGTGTAATATCTTCTGCAAATTCAGGGTGATAACCAATTACTCCAAAAATATCTTTATTATTAATCATTGAAAGTACTTCACTATTGCTATTTTTATCGCAACCTGCATTTATAAATTTAGATATACCATCAGTTTTTGATAGTTTAATTATATTATTTATATCATCATAATATTCTTTATAAAGATGACAGTGTGTATCAAAAAACATAATTAAGTTTCTATTCTAGCAAATAATACTTCAGCTTGACCAATCTTATTAGGAACTGAATATTCTCCAAATGTATTAATGGTTTCAAAAGAAGTTTTATTTGTATTTAATTGTTTAAATATTTTTTCTGAAGTTTCAGGCAAAAACGCTTGAAGTAATACAGTTCCGATTCTAATGCATTCTACTAAATTATATAATACTGTAGCAAGTCTTTCTTTTTTTGTTTCATCTTTTGCAAGTACCCAAGGAGTTGTATCATCAATATACTTATTACACTTTCTAAATAATTCAAAAATTGAATCTATTGCATTGGCAATTTCTAGTTTATCCATATATGTAGAGCTTTTTTCTTTCAAAGATGTTGCATAATTAATTAAGTTTTCATCTACTTGCTCATATACTTTAGGATTTGTTATCACGCCAGAAAAATACTTATTTATCATGCCAATACTCCTATTTACAAGATTACCTAATATATTTGCTAAATCCGCATTGGTTCTGGTAACTAATGCTTCCTCTGAAAAATTTCCATCGCTACCAAAAGGTACTTCTCTTAATGCATAATATCTTACAGCATCTACGCCATAATCTTTAATATATTCACGAGGATCCTTGTAATTTCCTAAACTTTTTGATATTTTACCACCATTTATTACTAACCAGCCATGACCAAATACTTTTTTAGGCAATGGTAAATCTAAAGCCATTAACATTATAGGCCATATAATCGTATGAAAACGTACTATTTCTTTTCCTACAATATGCAAATCCGCAGGCCAATACTTTTTAAATAATTCATCATTGTTAGTTAAATATCCTAATGCTGAAATATAATTTGATAGTGCATCAATCCATACATATACAACATGCTTGTCATCAAAAGAAACAGGTATTCCCCATTTAAATGAAGTACGAGAAACACATAAATCCTCAAGGCCTGGTTTAATAAAGTTATTTATCATTTCATTTTTACGTGAAACTGGTTCAATGAAATCTGGATTGCTTTCTAAAAATTCTTCTAAACGTTTTTGATAATTTGATAATTTAAAAAAATATGCTTCTTCTTTAACTAGGTGAACTTCACGATGACAATCAGGACAGCAACCATTTTCATCTAATTGAGTTTCTGTCCAAAATGATTCACATGGTGTACAGTATAAGCCTTGATATTTTCCTTTATAGATATCTTTTTGATCATATAATTTTTTAAATATTTTTTGAACAACTTCTTCATGAATAGGATCAGTAGTCCTAATAAATTTGTCATATGATATATCCAGACTCTTCCATAAATCCTTTGCATTATCAACTATTTTGTCTACATATTCTTTTGGAGTAACACCATGCTCTAAAGCCTTTTTTTCAATTTTTTGACCATGTTCATCAGTACCAGTTAAGAAAAATGTGTCATAACCTTCCAAACGTTTATAGCGTGCTATAGCATCAGCTATAATTGTTGTATAACAATGGCCAATATGAAAATTATCAGATGGATAATATATAGGCGTAGTTAAATAAAATTTTTTATTTTCCATTTTATACCTCCTTATTTGTACTACCTATGCCACCAGTTCTTTTAACATTATTTTCTTCGCCACAAGTTAAATAATTAAGGATTATTCCTTGAGCATACGCATCGCCTTTATTAATTACAAACTCTTTATTTCCTTCATTTTGAAGTGCTACATACATATGGCCCTCATTTGATTCATTATTATAATAATCTGCATCTATAATACCTACTTGGTTACATAAACGAATATTATATTTAAAGCCCATGCTGCTTCTTACAACAATCATTAAAAATTCATTATCTTGTAATTTGACCTTATATCCCGTAGGTATTTTTACTATTTCACTAGGTTTAATCGTAATATTTCTAAATGCAATAAAATCATAGCCAGCACTTTTTCCAGTCTTTCTTTTAGGAAGAACTATACTATCATATAAATTCTTATCATCCTCAACTGATTTTTTAAACTCCTCATAACTTATTTTTTCAAATCCTCTTTCCATAAAAACTCCTTTCAATAAAAAAATCATGAACTAAAGGACGAACTACTATTAATCCGCGGTACCACCTTAATTCATGAATTTCATGCTCTTTAAACGATAAGGGAATTACCCGTAAACTGCTCCAGACTCACAAAATAGATATTTTTATTCTTTTTCCACCAATTAAAGAACTCTCTTTGAAAAATTAATCTATAAATCCTTCCTTCTTCACATTTACAAGTAAATATTAACATATTATTTATTTATTTTCAATAATTTTTGTCACAACATTACCAATGATTTTTTCTTCGCTAGAAAACGATGTTGCTTTATAAAAAATTAATAATCCAATAATATCACTATCTATAATTATTGGATATATTAAAAAATAACCCTTTAATCCATTTATTAAATCTACATTGTTACTTTCATATTTTTTTCTTTCTTCAATAAAATTTAATAAATTATTATCAAGTTTTTCATTAAGCAACTCTCCATCAGTAATAAAATATTCTTTATTCGTTACAAACATTTTAATATTTGCATAGCTTTCTACAATTACAGTTAATTTATTGGCAAAATCCTTAATTAATCCAGATTTTTCATATTTTTTTAAAACTATATTAGTATTATCAATAAATATTTCTAAATCATCATTACTATGTATATTTAATACATTTCTTATTTCTTTAGGAATTACTATTCTTCCTAGTTCGTCAATCTTTCTTACTATACCAGTATTTTTCAAAAACACACCTCATTTATAGTGTGCTTTTTTTTAATGGTAATATACCTATAATAATGTATTTAATAGTCTTACCAAATAACGAATGAAATGTTCAGGCAAAGATTTATAATATAAAGTAATTATAATACATTCATGCTTATATGCTAAATTAAAATTATTGCATATACTTAATGCATTATATAAAAGCTTATCACCTTTTACTTTATTTGATAATTCTTTTGGTAAAATAATTTCTACTAATCTATCTGTTTGACGCACTTTATTGATGCCTAATTTCTTAGCAATTTTTTCAAACCATTCTTCATACATATAATTTTCGGTCTTCTCATCAATTTTACCAAATCTGTCTTGAATTTTTTCTTTTATTTCAAGTAGCTTATCATAACTATCTATTTCATTAATCATTTGATGAATTTCTATTTTTATTGTTTCATCATCAACGTATTTATCATCAATATGTGTATCTATATTTATTAACGCTTGATCATTATCACTTTCTTCTTCTACGTAAATACCCTTAACTTTTTTTAGTTCATCTTCTATCATTTTTGTATATAAAGAAACACCTACTGAATCTACAAAACCGGCTTGAGATGAACCAAAGATATCGCCAGATCCTCTTATTGATAAATCTCTCATGGCAATTTTGTAGCCACTTCCTAATGCAGTAAATTCTTTTAAAGCTTGAAGTCTTTTTATCGCTATATCATTTAACATTTTCATTTTATTATATAGTAAAAAAGCATAACCTATTTTATCACTCCTTCCAACACGGCCACGAAGTTGATATAATTGTGAAAGTCCAAAATGGTCGGCATCATATACAATAAGGGTATTTGCATTTGCTATATCTATACCATTTTCAATAATTGTAGTACAAATTAAAATATCAAATTTATTATTAGTAAAATCATTCATGATACTATCAAGTTCATCTTTATTCATAGTTCCAAAAGCAAATCTAATCTTTGCATCGGGAACTAATTTTTGAATTTCAGAAGTTTTTCCATCCAAACCAGCAATATTATTATATAAAATATATATTTGACCATTACGACTTAATTCTTTATAAATGGCATCCTTTATTACATAGTTATCTTCGCTTGTAACATATGTTTGGACTGGATACCTATTACTAGGTGCTGTTTCTATTATTGAAAGATTTCTAAGGCCAGATAAAGCCATTTTAAGAGTTCTTGGAATGGGTGTTGCAGAAAGAGTTAAAACATTTATATCATTTTTTAATTCCTTAATTTTTTCTTTATGCTTAACACCAAATCTTTGCTCTTCATCAATTATCAATAACCCTAGTTTTTTATATTTAATTTTATCAGTTAATATTTTGTGAGTTCCAAAAAGTATATCAATAGTTCCTTTTTCAAGTCCTTCGAGTATTTCTTTTTCTTCCCTGGACGTTGTAAATCTGTTATATAATTTTATGTTTACTGGCCACGAAGCAAACCTTTTTAAAGCAACGTTATATTGCTGTTTAGATAAAATTGTTGTTGGGCATAAATAAATTACTTGTTTATTATTTAAAACCGCTTTAAACATAGTCCTTAATGCAACTTCAGTTTTTCCAAAGCCAACATCGCCACATAAAAGTCTATCCATCGGAATACCACTTGATAAATCTTCCGTAATATCATTTATAGCTTTTTGTTGATCAGGCGTTAAATCATAAGTAAATTCTTTAGCAAATATTAACTCTTCTTCATAAAATTTAAATGGTTCAACTTTAACAGCAATTCTTTTTTGATATAAATCGATTAGTTCTGCAGTAATATCTTTAATTTTTGATTCTACATATTTTCTCGTTTTTAACCATGATGATGAGTTAAGCCTATTTAATTTTGGTTTTATACCATCTTTATCTGAATATTTATATATTGATTCAATTTTTTGTACAGGTACATAAATTTTATCGTTGTCCATGTATAACAACTGAATATAATCTTTTGTGATATTACCACTTGTCAAACTCACTATCCCATTATAAATCCCTATTCCATGGTTAATATGCACTACATAATCACCTTTATTTAACTCATTATAATCAGTTATTTTTTTGCCACCATATAAATTATTCTGATACTTATAATCTCTTTTTACTTCATCAATATCATATTCACCGATAACAACGTATGATTCAAATATAAAACCATGATTTATTTTTTGTTTAATAATTTTTACGTCAGATAACAAATTTTTTATGTTTTTAATCTCTTGCTCATTAGATAAGCAAAAAATAACTTGTTTTTTTTCTTTCACCCAACTATTTACTTTATTCTCTAAAAGTTTCAAATCATTATTAAAATTTTCAATTTGAAAGGATTTATATTCAATGTCTTTATTTGATGTTCTAAAAGTATTCAAACTTAATTCATGTTCTACTAATATATCATTTAAATCAAACATTAAATTTTCTTTTAAATCATTACCTTTTTTATATTCTATAATTTCTTCATAAAGTTTTTTATAAGCTGCATCTATTTGTGGTTTGTCTACATTAACTACTATTGGCTTATCTAAATAATCATAAATAGATATAACATTTTTAGTTTTAATTTCATCTACTGGTTTTATCACGATACTATCAATTTTATTAATAGTCATTTGACTTGTTTCATCAAAGTATCTTATTCCAATAATCTTATTATCATCTAATTCAATTCTTATCGGATGAACTTCATTTATAGGAAAGATATCTATTATCATACCACGGACAGAAAAATCTCCTGTAGTTGTCGTAATTGAATCTTTATGGTACCCCATGTTAACTAACTTTTCTAATATGTCATTACGATCAAACTCATTATTAACACTAATTTTAATAAGATTTTTAGATACTTCGTCTCTATTTGGCAAATACATTAAATAAGCCATTAAATTACAGATAATAATATGTTTCGAAGAATTAATTTTATCTAGAGTATTTAATCTTGTTAATTTTAACTCTGGAGAAGCTGCGACCATTGATGAAACAAAATCATCCATTAAAAATAATAAAGATTTGTCTGTATATGTTTGAAGCAAATTATAATAATTATTGGCCTCATAAATACTACTTGTTAATAAAATTATATTTTTCTGACTTTTTTTAAATAAATTTAACACATAAAAAACATTTAACTCGGAAGTTAAACCACATATTACAGAATTATTTTCATATGTAAAAATATTATCCAAAAAATCCATTATTCACCTTTTTTATTATAGTTATTCATACATTTTTCAATACCATTTACTATGAAATATTCTATCATTTCTGAATATTTTTCAGTTTCCAAATCAAATATTTCATTTTTTGATAAGTTTCCTAAAACATAATCTTTTATATCTCTATTAGTTTCATGGCCTATGCCAATTTTTAAGTGGCAAAATTTTTGTGTCCCTAAAGAACCAATAATAGATTTTATTCCATTATGTCCACCGGCTGATGAGTCAAATTTAAAACGATATTGTCCACATTTTAAATCTAAATCATCATGTATAACTAGTATATCTTCATAATTTATTTTATAAAAATTAACAACTCTTGCTACTGCAAAGCCAGATAAATTCATATATGTTAAAGGCTTTAAAAACATTACTTTTTCATTATTAACATTTTTAATAACATATTCATAATTATCTTTTGTAAACCATTTTTCATTATTTAAATATGTATCTAATATTATAAATCCAACATTATGTCTTGTATATTTATACTCTTTTCCTGGATTTCCTAATCCTACAATTAACTTCATACTACATTTTCACAAACATAAATTTTGTTTTGGTCCTTTCTCTTTAAATAAATTTTTATATGTTTTTAATTTTTCGACACAAATAATATCATTAATTTTTACATGATTTTTACTATTTTTTATACACTTTGCTATAACAATAGACGGATTTGCATCTCTTTTTGTTTTTACTAATTGAATTTCTTTAACATTAAGATTATATTTATTTCCTAATATAAATAATTCATCTAATCTTTCTGTTCTATTTATTATATATAAAACGCCTTTATTTTCAAGATAATCTTTAGCAATTATAAATATATCTTCAAGTTTTATCATAACTTCATGTCTAGCTATCATTTTTTCAGGTACATTATTAACCATTTTCCCGTTATATTCAAAATATGGTGGATTACACATCATTATACTAAATGACTCTTTTTGAAAGTAGTTACCAATATTTTTTATATCATCATTAATTATGGTTATTTGATTTTCTAAATTATTAATTTTTATAGACCTATTTGCTAAATTGTATACTTTAGACTGTATTTCAAAACCTGCTATTGGCGATGAAGTATATTTTGATAAAATTAAACATGCAGCACCATTTCCAGTGCAGATATCTAATATCTTTCCATTCGTATTATATTTTTGAACAAATTCTGGCAATAAAATTGAATCTAATGAAAATTTAAAAAAATCGGTATCTTGAAATATATACCTATTTTCATAATCAAACAAATCATTTTTTACTATCATTTTTTATTTGCTCCGCATCAATAGTAAGTTTTTCTTCTTCACACACTATTTTATATTTTTTATTTAATATATCAACACCAATAATTGTAGCATCTTTGCCATTGTATTTAATAATATTACCAACTGATAATAAATTTTTACTACATTTAATATACTCATCATCTTCGTAATTTAAACAACATAATAACCTACCACAACAACCATTAATTTTTGATGGGTTAAGAGCTAAATTCTGATTCTTTGCCATATTCATTGTTATAGAATCAAATTGATTTAAAAATCTTGAACAACACATTTTTTGACCGCAAATACCAATGCCACCAACTTGTTTTGCTTTATCCCTTGCTCCAACTTGTCTTAATTCAATTCTTGTTCGATAAATACTTGCAAGTTTTTTTGCAAGTTCTCTAAAATCAATTCTATCATCAGCATAAAAATTAAATAACAATTGACTTCTATCTAAATTATATTGTGCATTTAATATGTGCATGTCTAATTTTAAATCTTTAACTAAGCTTTTTGCTTTGTTTAAAGCTATATCAGCATCTTTTAGATTTTTATAAAAATTTGCTTTATCTTCTTCCGTAGCTTTTCTAATTATTTGTTTGTATTCATTATTATCATGTTCGATTATCTTAACAATTTTACCATATTGATGACCTTTTTCTGTATCAACTATAACTTCATCATCTATTTCAAAATGTTCTTCACTTTGAAAATAATAACATTTACAATTACCTTTGTAACATATTGCATAACTAATCATTTAAAACTCCTAACTCCAATGTTAATGCATCAAGCATTAAATTTATATTTAAATTATATTGGCCATTGTATAAATATTTTGATAAAATTTGTAATTTTTCAAAATTATTAGGATAAGGTTTATCGCTGTGAAATGCGTCATAATATATTTGGTTAACAATTTTCAATAACATAATAATTTCATTTCGTTCTTTATAATTTTTTAAAACTACACTATTATTATACAAAACAATATTCAAATTATCTAGTTCAATGTTATTAACGAAATCCAATGCAAAGTTATAATATTTTTCATATTCTTCTTTTGTTAGCTTAAATTTTTCTTCATTTAAAATATGTTGATAATTTGCCTTGATAATTTCACATCTGCTGATAATTGTACTTGCTATGTTTTCTTTTGAACTAGTTATAAAAAAACCTAGAATATTATCCTCTGGTTCTTCAAGAAATTTTAGCATTTTATTATATGCAGAAGAATTCATTTTTTCAGGATTAATGATTATATATATACTTTTATCAGTATACATTGATGATAAACTAAATGATTTTTGTAAAAATTCAATATCTTCTTTTTTTATTGTTTTTTCTAATGGATTTATAATAATTAAACTGGGTAAAGAATTATTATCCACAAGTATGTTAATATTGGGTATTTCCTTAAATATTTCTTTAATTATCTCTTTAAGTTCTAATAAACATTTATCAACATTGTTTGTTTCAATTAAATAAGCATGAGCAAGTTTATTCTCATGGTATAAGTTTATTAATTCTAAAACTGATGAATTTATATTCATTAAAACTCCTTATTATATTGTTAAAAACATTATTATTATCATACATAAGCCTGGAAATCCCAAGAAAGTCACTGATAAAAGTGACCAAATATTAATAGGAATAATAACATTTAAAGATGATACCATAATGTTTAATCCATATAAAATACAAAATGCAAATATAATTTTTTTTATGAACCAAAATATTCTTTTCAACATAATTTCCTCTTTATAAATTATGTTGGCACTAAACTATTTATGCTATTTTCTTTCTATCATCTAATGCTTTATTTAAAGTAATAACATCTAAATAATCAATTTCTGCACCCATAGGAATACCATATGATAATCTAGAAATTGTAACTTTTTTATTTTCAAATATTTTTTTTATATATAAAGTAGTTGTTTCTCCTTCAATTGATGATTTTAAAGCTATTATTAATTCTGGAAATTTAAGCGATTCTACCCTTTTTACTAAAGAAGAAATGTTGATATCTTGTGGAGAAATGTTATCAATTGGTGATATTAAACCATTTAAAACGTGGTAAACACCTTTGAAATTGCCAACTTTCTCAAAAGATAGTAAACTTTTGTAATCTTCAACTACACAAATTAAATTATGATCTCTTGTATCATCACTACATACGTCGCAAATGTCTTTATCGGTTAAACTATTACAGATTTTGCATGGTGTTAGTTTTTCTTTAGCTTCAATTAATGCCTTACTAAATTCTAAAACATCGTCATCTTTAAGTTCTAAAGTAGCTAAAGCCAATCTTTCTGCACTCTTTTCACCTATTGTCGGATATTTTTTGAAGCCTTTTATTAATTGTTCCAATACTTTAGGATAAACCATTTAAAACAATCCACCCATTTTTGAATATTGGCCTAGTTTTTCTTCGGTAACTTTTTCAATTTGATTCATTGCATCTTTAACAGCCAAACAAATCATATCACATAAAATTTCTTTATTTTCTTTATCAAAAGCTTCATCATTAATTATATTAACATTTTTTATTTCTTTATTACCCTTAAAAGTAACGTTAACCCAATCTGATTTTCCTATGAACTCCATAGAGTCGATTTGATCCTTTTTACTCATAATATCCTTTTGCATTCTTTGAGCCTGTGCCATTATTTGTTGCATATTCATATAAAATACCTCCTTATTTTTCCACAATCTTATTTATATCGAATATATCCATTATATCATCTAATTCATTATTTTCTACCGGTTCTGACATTAAACTATATTTTATTTTATTTTTTATATTATTTTTAAACACATTTATTTCATTATTCCAGTTATCTGTGTCGGTAGCAATAATTAAGTAATTTTTATTAAACATTTCATTAAAATTATCCTCAATAATTTTAAAATTCTTATTAATCTCATTTGCTAAAGATTTAATATTTGTACATAATACTATAATAGTAGGCGACGCTAAAACAACATCTGTATCCTCAATTAAACCTTTAACCTTTTTATTTTCAGTAATTTGTTTAAACTTTTTCCACATTTCACAACATAAATTTTTGTTATCTTTTGATGCTGAAACAAAACAATTATTAATTCGAACTTTTTCCAGTTGAATTATATACGAACTTTTGTTTTTGTTTTGCTGTAACTCCACATTTTTTTCTGTGTTTAATTGTTTATTTTCTTCAATTTTTACATTATTTTCACTATGGAAGGCTACTTTTTCAGATGTTTCATCTTTCGTATCATTTTTTATATATTTTAGTAAAATTAATTCTAGTAGACTAAACAAATCAACATTAATATTAGTTTTATATAATGTATCTGAAAGTTCAAAACATATACTTTTATATTCATCATAACTGAGCCTATCAATTCTATCATTCAATTTTATTTCCAAAGCTCTTTTTTTTAAAACATTAACGATTTTTTTTATTAAAGTTTTATAATCAACTGATAATTCTTTAACTTTTTCAATAAATGTAATTATATAATTTGTATCATTATCATTTAATTTATCAACCATTTCAGTAACCTGTGCATTAGAAATCAAGCCTAGATTATCTAAGACGTCTTCAATTACTATATGTTTTTTCAATTTTGATATTTGGTCAAGTATGCTCAAAGCATCTCTTAATCCGCCTTCAGAAAAATTAGCTATTTCAGTTAATGCGTCATCAGTAATATCTATATTTTCTTTTTTACAAATACTTTTTAATTGGTTGATTATGTCATTTACACCGATTTTCTTAAAATCAAGTCTCTGGCATCTTGATAAAACTGTAATTGGTACGTCTTCAATATTCGTTGTAGCTAATATAAATATAGCATGTGATGGTGGTTCTTCTAACGTTAATAAAAGTGCATTAAATGCACTAGTACTTAGCATATGAACTTCATCAATAATATATACTTTGTATTTTGAATTAATTGGGCTTAATTTAACATTATCAATAATTTCTCTTATTTGATCTACTCCAGTATTTGAAGCAGCATCTATTTCATATACATCGCTACTATTATTAAAATTTTTACATAATTCACATTTTAAGCATGGATTTCCATCATTATTATCCAAACAATTTATAGCTCTTGCAAATATCTTTGCTGTACTTGTTTTACCTGTTCCTCTAGGTCCAGAAAAAATATAAGCATGCGATATTCTATTTTCTAAAATACTATCTTTTAATAATTTTACTACAACATTTTGTCCAACAAGTTCATCAAAAGTTTGTGGACGATATTTTCTATATAATACCTTATAATCCATGATTTCCTCCGTCTATAATTATAACAATTAATTTATTATTATTCTATCTTTTATTAGAAAAAAATTGCTGTAATAATAATTTATAATCTTTTTGAATTTCATTATTTTGATCAATTAGTGTGTAATTTATTTCTTTATTATCCTCGTTATGAAACTCTGATGGTAATAAATAATATACTTTTCTTATTCTTGCTTGTCTAATAGCCTCTTTACACATGCTGCATGGTTCTAAAGTAACATATAAAGTACATTCATCTAAACGCCAATCACCTATGATTTTACTTGCAGTAATAATAGCATTTATTTCTGCATGGTTAATTACACATTTATTTTGCATTTTAGTGTTATGGGATGTACTTAGGATTTGTGAGTTTTTAATTATTACACACCCAACTGGAACTTCATCTTCCTCAAATGCTTGTCTCGCTTCATCAATTAAAATTTCTAGTATTTTATTTTCCATAATTCTCCACAAAAAAAGTGCACACAAACATTGATTGATATGGCTGCTTTATTCCTAACCTGACCAGATTACAATATATTTGTTGCACAAATTAATAATATCAAATTTAATTATCCTAATCAAGCAAAATTATATATTTTTTATACAATGTTTCACGTGAAACATTGATATATTTTTAATTATAAATAGTTTATATTTAATTTTTGATTATAATATATATTTCTAATGTTTCACGTGAAACATTAGAAATATATAAATATTCATTTTCCATTAATAATATTAAATTTTTGGCATATTTTAGGGAAAAATTAAGTGATGTTTCACGTGAAACATCACAAAAAAACACACTATTGTGTGTTTTCTTCTTCATTAATTTGTTCTTCAACTTTGTCTACAATACTAATTGTCGTTACGACTTGATTATCTTTTAAATGTATAAGTCTAGTACCTTGTGTAGCTCTGCCAAGTTTAGATATTTGAGAAATTGGCATTTTTATAGTTGTACCAATATTAGTCATAATAACTAAGTCTTTTTCATTGTCTGATAATTTTACTGCTACTAATTTACCGTTTTTTTCGGTAACATTTAAAGCTTTTACACCTTTACTTCCCCGCTTCGTTTGTCTATATTCTGATACAGAAGTTTGTTTTCCGTAGCCTAATTCAGTTACAATTAATATTATATCTTCTTCTTTAACAACTTCTAAACAAATACATTCTCCTCCATCGAGATTAATTCCTTTAACACCAGATGCAGTACGACCCATAGCTCTAATTTCTTTTTCTTCAAATTTTACAAGTTTTCCGGTGCTAGAACCCAATAAGATTAAATCTGAATCAGAGGTCAATTTAACACCAATCAATTCGTCATTTTCTTTTAAACTAATGCATATTTTGCCAGATGTACGTATATTTTCAAATTCATTTATACTTGTTTTCTTAACAATACCTTTTTTTGTGGCAAAAAATAAATAATCTTTTTCACTATTTTGTTCAATAGAAACTATTGATGTAACATATTCTTCTTTTTCTAGAGGTAATAAATTTACAATTGGTAGTCCCTTTGATGTTCTTGAAAATTCTGGAACCTCATAACCTTTCATGCGATAGACTTTACCCTTATTAGTAAAGAATAATATATGATCATGAGTAGATAAACTGCATGCTTGATCAACAAAATCTTCATCATTTGTGGTAATTCCTTTAACACCCATACCACCACGATTTTGAGTTCTAAATATTTCAGGCTTAGAACGTTTAATATAGCCTTTTTTAGTTAAAACAACCATAATTCTCTCTTCTGGTATTAATGATTCATCATCAATATAATCAATAGCAGTCATATCAATATTAGTCCTACGCTCATCACTATATTTATTTTTAATTTCTAACATTTCAGTTTTAATAATTTCATTTACTTTTTGTGGACTTGCTAATATTGATTTTAATTCATCTATTAATTTTAATAAGTCAGCTAATTCAGATTCTATTTTATCTCGTTCAAGACCAGTTAAACGTTTTAATTTCATTTCTAATATAGCATCTGACTGAATATCATCTAATCCAAATTTTAAATTTAATTCTTTTTTTGCAATTTCATCTGTTTTTGATGATTTAATAATTTTAATAACTTCATCAATATGATCCAAAGCTATTTTTAAACCATTCAATATATGAACTCTCGCTTCTGCTTTATTTAAATCAAATTTTGTTCTTCGAATAATAACTTCACGTTGAAAATCAATATATTTTGTAAGTATATCTTTTAACCCTAATGTTTTTGGAGTTAAACCGTCTAACATTAAGAAAATTATTCCATAAGAAATCTGAAATGCAGTATGTTTATATAAATTATTTAATACAACTTGAGGATTTGCATCCTTTTTTAATGTAATAGTAATTTTAATACCATTTTTTAAATCTGTATGATAATCTGAAATTCCATCAAGGATTTTATTATGAACTAACTCTGCTACCTTATCTTTTAATTCTGCAGTATTTATTCCATATGGTACTTCAGTAATAACAATTACATTATGATTATTATGTTCTTCGATTACAGCTCTACTTCTTATAGTAATCGTTCCTCGACCGGTTTCATAAGCCTTTTTAATGCCAGAATTTCCAAGAATTATACCACCAGTTGGAAAATCTGGACCTTTAACAAATTTCATTAATGATAACGTGTCTATGTCGGGATCATCAATACATGCAATACAGCCATCTATAACTTCTCCTAAATTGTGTGGTGGAATATTTGTTGCCATACCAACAGCAATACCCATTGAACCATTTACTAATATATTTGGAAATCTACTTGGTAATACCTTTGGTTCTTTTTCTGTTCCAGTATAGTTATCATCCATATCTACTGTATCTTTTTGAATGTCTCTTAGTAATTCAAGAGAAATTTTGGCAAGTCTTGCTTCTGTATAACGATATGCTGCTGGAGAATCTCCCTCAATAGTACCAAAGTTTCCATGTCCATCAACTAACATATAACGTTGATTAAAGTCTTGGGCTAATCTTACCATTGCATCATAAATAGATGAATCACCGTGTGGATGATAATGTCCCATAACATAACCAACTGTAGTTGCTGATTTTTTATGTGGTTTGTCAGGCGTATTACCTTCTTCATACATTGACCATAAAATACGTCTATGTACTGGTTTTAAGCCATCTCTTAAATCAGGAAGTGCTCTTGAAGTTATAACACTCATTGAATAATCTAAGAATGAAGTTTTTACCTCACTAACTATATTATTTTCAATTAGTTTATCTTTTTCATGAAATTCTCCAGAATAATCAGAATTAAGTACTACTTCCTCAGTTGTATCTTCATTAATATTATCTAAATTAATGTCTTTTTCTTCATTGTCATTCATAAAATTCCTCCTATATATCTAGATTTTGAACGTTTATAGCATTTTGTTCAATAAACTCTCTTCTTGGTTCAACCTCATCACCCATTAATTTACTAAAAATTTGGTCAGCCATCATACAATCATCAACTACTATCTTTCTTAATGTTCTCTTTTCAATATCCATAGTAGTTTCAAAAAGTTCCTCAGGGTCCATTTCACCAAGACCTTTCATTCTTGTTATTTCAACTCTGTTACGAATATTATCAGGTAAGGAAGCAAGATATTTATCTTTTTCCTTATCATCTAATACATATTTACGGATTTTTCCATACCTTATTCTAAACAAAGGTGGTTGGGCTGCATAAACATGTCCAGCTTCAACAATCGGTCTAAAAAAGCGATAAAAAAGCGTTAAAAGCAATATTCTAATATGAGCTCCATCAACATCGGCATCTGTCATTATAATTATTTTATTATATCTTAACTTATCAATGTTGAACTCATCACCAATACCAGTACCAAAAGCTGTAATTATAGACCTTATTTCAGCATTACTTAAAGCTCTATCTAATCTATTTTTTTCAACATTTAATATCTTTCCCCTTAAAGGTAAAATTGCTTGTCTTAATGAATCTCTACTTTTTTTAGCAGATCCACCAGCACTATCACCCTCGACTATAAAAATTTCAGATTCAACCGGATCTTTACTTTTACAATCACATAACTTACCAAAGAAATTTGTTGTTGCTAAGTCTGTTTTTCTAGTTATTTCTCTCGCTCTTTTTGCAGCATTTCTGGCCCTACAAGCTAACATAGCTTTTTCAACAATTATTTTAGCATCTGAAGGATTTTCTAATAAAAATTTTTCAAAGCCTTCAGAAAATACATTATCTGCAAGTTTTCTTACTTCAGAATTACCAAGTCTACCTTTTGTTTGCCCTTCAAATTGAGGATTTGGATGTTTACAAGAAATGATCATTGTTAATCCTTCTTTAACATCATCGCCAGATAAAGATTCATCCTTTTCTTTTAATAGATTAGCTTTTCTAGCATAGTTATTTATAACTCTTGTTAAAGCTCTTCTTACACCTTCTTCATGTGTTCCACCATCATGAGTATTTATATTATTAACAAAAGAATATATATTGTCACTATATCCATCATTATATTGTAAAGCAACTTCAAAAAAAACATTATCTTCTGAGCCTTCTAAATGTATAATATCTTCATGAATTGGTGTCTTATTTTGGTTAATAAATTTAACATATTCAGAAATACCACCTTCATACATAAACGTATCTCCCGTTGTATCTTCATCATCTCTATCATCTCTTAATGTAATTCTTAAGCCTCTATTTAAAAATGCAAGTTCTCTAATCCTTACTTTTAGAGTTTCATAATCAAATATTGTTGTATCAAATATTTCTGAATCTGGTTTAAAAGTTACACTTGTTCCAGTTCTATTTGGTTCACAATCGCCTATTTCATGTAATTTTTCAACAGTATGTCCACCTTTTTCAAAACGAATAAAATAAATTTTACTATTTTTATATACTTTAACTTCAACCCATGATGATAATGCATTAACAACTGATGCTCCCACACCATGAAGTCCTCCAGAAACTTTATAGCCTCCTCCGCCAAATTTTCCACCAGCATGTAATACGGTATATACCGTTTCTACTGTAGATAAACCAGTTTTTGGATGTATATCAACTGGAATTCCACGTCCATCATCCTTTACTGTAACTGAATTATCTTTATTAACAATTACTTCAATATTCTTACAATATCCAGCTAATGCTTCATCTATTGAGTTATCAACAATTTCCCAAACTAAATGATGAAGCCCTTTTACATCGGTTGTACCAATATACATACCAGGTCTTTTTCTAACTGCTTCTAATCCTTCTAATACTTGGATATCCGATGCATCATAATGTTCTGCCATATTTAATCTATCCTTTCTATATTTCCATTATTAGCAAAATATATATTGCTACCTTTTAACAACATTTTATCAACATTTTCTATATCAGTGGTTGTTATAAAAGTTTGTACTTCTCTATTTAACATATTTATAATATTATTAATTTTACTATTATCAAGTTCGCTAAATAAATCGTCTAAAATTAATATTGGATATGTTCCATTTATTTTTTTTATTATGATTAATTCTGCAAGTTTGAAAGAAATTATAGCATTTTTCTGTTGACCAATACTACCATATTCTCTAATATTATAATTATCTAACAAAAATTCAATATCATCATGATGAATACCGAAAAATGTTTTTCCATAACTAATTTCTTTTCTATAATATTTTTGATACATTTCTTCAATATCTTCTCTTGATTTACCACTAAATACGCTATTATATTTAATTACTAAACTTCCATAATCAAAAATATTTTTATAAATTTTTGTTAAATTTTCGTTAATTAAATCAATATAATTTTGTCTTGTTTTATGTATTTGAAAGCCAATATCTATAAGTTTATTTGTTAATATATTTAAATACTCTTTTGAAGCATTTCCATTGATCATAAGTTCTTTTAAATATGCATTTCTATGTTTTAAAACTTTATTATAAGAACTAATCAAATTTACATACTCACTATCAATTTGGGATATTTCAATATTTAACATTTTTCTTCGGCTATTCGGAGAATCAGTAATAATTTTTGTGTCTAAAGGATTAAATAAAATAATATTTATTTTAGAAATATAATCACTTATTTTAGTAACTTTTTTATTATCAACAAAAATTTTTTTCCCATCTTTACCTATTTCTATAAAATAAACATTATCATCTACGAATCCCTTAATTAAAGCTACAGGCGCTTCCTTTTTTATGAGATTTTTATCATCTAATGTCCTAAATGATTTAGTTAAAGATAGCAAATATATTGCTTCGATCAAATTCGACTTCCCCGCTCCGTTATTTCCATAAATAATATTTAGGTTATCAGAAAAATCAACATTCAATTGTTCATAATTTCTGAAATTAACAAGTCTCAAATTACTAATTTTCATTATTTGCCTCTTTTTAAGTTAAATTTAACAAATTAACCCTTTTCTTGTACTCCTATACACATGATAATTATATCATAAAATAGGCATAAAAAAAAGAATTATTTATTATTTCTTTTTAAAATGGTACTTAATCTAATCGCCTTTAAATATTGATTACTAAATACATAACCAGAACATTTAATTTTTGTAGTTGTACCATTAATTAAAGTAATATTTAAATAGTTCTTTTCTTCTGAATAATACTTTTCTATACCATTTATATTAAACCAAGCACAATTCTCATTTTTAATTGATAATGAAGGAAAAAAGATAATTTCTTTAATTTCACTAATTATAATTGGACATTTTTGACATATTCCTAATAAATATGCCGAAGATTTACACCTTCCTATGTAAGAACTGCCATAATATTTTGTACTTTCATCTAAAATGTTATAAACACTATTTTCTATATAATAAGTAATATACTTTTCTATAACCTTTGTTCCTGTTTTTTCATGCATTAATGCAAGAGTATTCTGATTTATTATATATTGTTTCATCTATTTCCCCCGTTAATAAAATGTTAACAAAAATATAACAAAAAAATTGTCGAAATTTACATATTAGTAAGTTTTTATTGGTAAAATAAGTTCTACAATAGTATCATCAGAAACACTATTAATAATAATTGGCTTATCATCGCCATTTATTAATAATATAATATTATCGCTATCCAAAACTTTTAAAGCATCTAACATATATTTAGACGAATAACTAATTTCTAGTTTTTCCTTATTATTACAGTCTATTACCAATTCTTCTTTACTTTTACTATCTGCAGATGTGCCAAATAAAGTCATTTTTTTATTATCAATTTGCATTTTAATAATATTTTTATCCTTACCTAACATAATTGTTGAAGCTCTATCAATTGCACTATAAAATTCTTTTAAATTTAGATTAATCATATAACTAAAATCTTTAGGAATGTAATTGGATGTATCGGGATATGAACCATTTAACAATGCTGTTTGAAATAAAATGTTGTTATAACTAAATAACACCTTATTTTTAAATAAGTTTATTTCAATATCACCTTCTTCTTTAAGAATACTTACTAATTCATTAACACTTTTTCCTGGTATTACAATATTAATACTATTCTCAATTGGTTTTGATAATTTAACAATTTTCTTTGATAATCTATATGAATCGGTTGCTGTACATTCTAAAATATCGCCATTTATTTTTAGGTTAAGCCCGGTTAATAAAGGTCTTACTTCTTGCATTGACATAGCATAGGATGTTTGATTTATCATTTGTTTTATTAGTTTTGATTCAATGTTGATAACATTTTGACTTTTTTCTAATGAGATTGTTGGATATTCCCCAATATTATAACATTCAATTATATATTCATTAATATCTGAATATATTTTAATGTTATTATTATCAGTTAATTCAAAGTTAATTATATCATTAGGCATCTTTCTAATTATTTCTAACAAACATCTACTTTGTAATACTGCTCTTCCTGTTGATTCAATGTTGATAATATCTTTTAATTCTATAGTAGTTTTAATAGTAAGTTCACTATCACTTGCTTGAACTTCTAAACCTTGTTCCGTTAAGTTAAATAATATACCATTTAGTACTGGAATAGTTATTTTTGTAGATAAAGCTCTAACAGCATTTGATAATGCATCTAATATAATATTTTTTTTAATTGTAAATTTCATAATTTTTTTCTCCTTCTTTCTTTTATTAATAAATTATTATTATATTTATAAGGTGGATTTTGTTGATAACTTGTTATTTTCCTTAAATATCTAGCTTAACCCAAGATATTTATTAAAAATTTATCAACATTTTTCAACAAAATTATAACTTATTTTTAATTTCTTTAATAACATTATTTAATTTATCATCTTTTTTTAAATCATTTGTTATTTTATCGTATGATGCAGAAATTGTTGAATGATCCCTCCCTCCAAATTCTAAACCTATTCTTTCTAGTTTTTCATCGGTTTCAACACGGCATAAATATATGGCAATATGCCTTGGTTTGCTTATATTAGCAACTTTTTTCTTGCTTTTTAAATCACTAACAGTAATTCCAAAATAATCAGCAACAGCTTTTTGTATTTTACTTATTGAGTTATCTGCATAAATGTTAACACTAAGATAATCTTTCAAAGCTTCAATAGCAAAATTTAAATCAATTTTATCAGGTACCATCATAGCAGTATAAGCCATTAATCTATTAATTGTACCTTCTATAAATCTAATATCATTTTGACAGGAATTCGCAATATATTCAATAACTTCTTCGTTTAACCTATCTTCAAGTGATGTATTTTTTATTTTATTATGAATAATCTTACATCTTAAAGCAAAATCTGGTGGATAAATATCAACAGGTAATCCCCACATAAATCTGCTTCTTAGCCTATCTTCTATTTTTTTTAAGTCATCGGGTGACCTATCAGAACTAATAATTATTTGTTTATTTGATTGATATAATGCATTAAATGTATGAAAAAATTCTTGCTGGGATTTGTCTGCTCCTACTAAAAATTGAATATCATCTATAATAAGTACATCAACATTTTTATATTTATCTTTAAAATTTTTAGCATAACTCATTGAATTTATGCCTTTTTCTAAACTAGCAATTCCAGTATAATCTTCAACAAATTCATTACTTGTAACATACAAAACTTTTTTGTTTGAATGAGCGACAATATAATTTCCAATAGCGTGCATTAAATGTGTTTTACCTATTCCACTACGTCCATATAGGAATAATGGGTTATGTATGGAACCAGGATTTTCTGCAACAGCATGTGCAGATACAACTGCAAGTCTATTTGAATCACCTACTACAAATGTTTCAAATGTAAATTTTGGATTTAAATTAGTTTCCCAAGGTTCACTATTTTCTTCTTTTTCAACAATTTTTTCTTTTTTTTCAATTACGTTATTTTTAGGTAATTCATCCTCTATATAATATTCAAAGTTAAATGTTTTACCAGTTATATTTTGAAAAATATTATCAATAACATCTTTATAATTTTCTGAAAGCATTTTTTTATGTATTTCCATAGGAACGCAAACTTTTAAAATATTCCCATTCAAAGAAATAGGTTTTATTTTAGAAAACCAAAGGTTATATACATTTATACTAACAACATGTTCTACTTCTTCTAAAAAAGTTTTAAATAGTTCCTCTAAATTCATACCTTACCCCACAAAATAACTTTTTGACACATTAATTGTACTTCATTTTTAAAAAAAGATAAAGCAAAAAAAAATATAAACAAAAAATCCACACTATTTATCAACATTTTTTTCTTTTGTTTACTAGGATAACATAACATTTCAACACTTTCAACAAAATTTTTTTGTCGAATTTTGTTGAAAACATAAAATTGAAATTATTAATAGTGTTATAAATGTTGATAAAATGTGTGAAAAATGTTGATAACTTTGTTGAAAACTTTTTAATCTAAGATAAATACTTAAAAAAATTGGTGTATATTTTTGTTGATAAATTTTGTATAATTAATACATATTATATGTTTTGCTTGACTAAAAGTCGAAAATAATATTATAATAGTAACGCTATAAAAGAAAAGGAGAGATTTTAATATGAAAAGAACGTATCAACCAAACAATAGAAAAATGAAGAAAACTCATGGTTTTTTCTCAAGAAAGAATGGTAAAGTTTTAAATAGTCGTCGTAGAAAAGGTAGAAAAGTTTTATGTAAATAAAAAAGCCACTTTAATGTGGTTTTTTTTAAAGAGGAAATATTATGAAAAAAAAGGATATCGTAAAGAGCAGTAATGATTTTAATGAAATTTTAAATTATAATAAAAAGGTTTCAAATAATGAATTTATTATTTTTTATATGCCAAATAATTTAAATAGTATTAAGTTTGGAATAAGTGCTCCGAAAAAAATTGGTAATGCTGTTTTAAGAAATAAATGTAAGCGTAGATTAAGAATGTTGATAGATGAATGTAATTTTCTCTTCAAAAAAGGTAGAAATTATATTATAATTATAAAGAAGGGTTTTTTGTCTTCAAATTATAATGATAATTTAAACTCTTTGAAAAAATTAATCGGAGGAATAAATGAAAAATAATAAAAAATTTCTTACTTTAATTTTAATAGTCATGGTTATGCTTACAACCGGCTGTGGTGCAAAAAGCTATATAACTGATGATAAAGGTAAGATAGTGACAAATAGTGAAACAGGTCAAAGTCTTCAGAAAACTATTTATTGTAAACCAGCAGAGAATACAGAAATGTATAGATTATATGAACAATATGAAGATCAAATGGACATAAAATTATCAAAATTACCAAGTTGTGATAAATATAAAATAACATCAAACAAAACAAATAGTTTGTGGCAATTTTTATTTGTAAAACCACTTGCTTACATAATTTTAAAAGTAGGTTTATTATTTAAAAATATTGGTTTAAAAAATGCTTATTTGGGTGTCTCAGTAATGTTAATAGGAATATTAATAAGAGTTATTTTATTACCATTTACTATAAAAACCCAAAATCAAAGTGAAGCTATGAAAAAAGCTTCTCCTGAATTACAAAGATTAGAAAAAAAATATGCAAATGGTACATCACAACAAGCAATGATGATGAAACAACAAGAAATGATGGCAATATATAATAAATATAAAGTGAATCCTATGTTAGGATGCTTGCTTTCGTTAATCCAATTACCACTTTTCTTTGCCTTTTTGGAAGCTATTTATAAAATACCAGCAATATATGAAGGAAAAATATTTGGATGGAATTTAGGAACGACTCCAAGTATAGGTATTTTTAAAAATCATCAATATACATTTATAATATTAGTAATTTTAATTATTTTATCAACGTATTTTTCATTTAAATTTTCTATGAAACAATCAGCATCTAGTTTACCAGGTGCAGATAATCAAACAAAAATGATGTTAATTTTTATGACAGTATTTATTGGCTTTGCTTCATTAAGTTTACCAACTGCAATTGCATTATACTGGATAGTTACTTATGCTTTTATGATTTTACAAACTTATATTATTAAGTTTATTAAAAATAAACAAAATACAAAAACTACAAAAAAAGTGAAGAAGTCTATTAATGATAAACTTAAAGTTAAGGAGGGTTTAAAATATGGAAAAAATAAGTAAAACAGGTAAAAATTTTGAAGAAACACTTCAGGAAATTTTAGAAGAAAATAACCTAACACAAGATGAAGTAATTTATAAAACAGGAGAAACAAAGAAGAATTTGTTTAAAGGAAGCACGGTTGAAGTTATTGTATATAAAAAAGCTGATGTATATGAATTTGTAAAAAATTATTTAAAAGAAGTAATCAATAATATGGGACTAGAAGTTTCTTTTGAAACTAAGAAAGTAGCTGATAGAACTATCATTAAAATGTATTCAAATAATAATAATATCTTAATAGGTCACAATGGTAATACAATTAAAGCTTTAGAAAATATTGTAAGACAAAAAATTCAATTGGAAACGGGATTATATTTTGTTATATCATTAGATGTTGAAAATTATAAAGATAAAAAAGCTTCTAGACTTGAAAGGCTTGCCAAGCAAACCGCTAAGGAAGTGTTAAAAACAAAGATTGATGTACATTTAGAAAATATGAATTCATATGAACGTAGAATTGTTCATAATGCTTTATCAGACTTTAAACATATATCATCTAAAAGTACTGGAGAAGAACCAAATAGGCACGTAATTATAAGTTATATTAAAGAAGATTAATCCTAGTATTCTAGGATTTTTTTACGTTTACATAAGTAAAAAAAGGTGTTACAATAGCACAAAGAAAAGGAGAAACTATGGAAGATACTATTTGTGCAATTTCAACTTCTTTAGGAGTTGGAGCAATATCAATTATAAGAGTGAGTGGAAAAGATGCTATAAAAAAAGTAAATAGTATTTTTTCTGGTGATTTAATTAATTCAAAGTCTCATAGCATTAATTATGGTCATATTGTTTATAAAAACGAAATAATAGACGAAGTACTAGTTATGCTTATGAAATCTCCTAAAACATATACGAAAGAAGATATTGTGGAAATAAACTCTCATGGTGGTTACACAACAACTAATAAAATATTGGAAATACTATTAGAAATTGGATGTAGATTAGCTGAACCTGGTGAATTTACTAAAAGGGCATTTTTAAATGGTCGTATTAATTTATTGCAATCTGAAGCAGTAAATGAATTAATAAACGCAAAAACAGAATCAAAAAGAAAGTTATGTTTAAATCAAATAGGGGGTAATTTAACAAAAATTATTGAGGATATTAGAGAAGATATAATTAAATTACTTGCAAATATTGAGGTTAATATTGATTATCCTGAGTATGAAGATAACGAAGAAGTAACTTCATCATTATTAAAAAACAATTTGTCTTTATTAGCAGAAAAAATAGTAAGATTAGAAAATAATTCTAAGTATGGGAAAATAGTGTCAAATGGAATAAATATAGCTATTGTAGGAAAACCAAATGTTGGAAAAAGTAGTATATTAAATCATTTAATTGATGAAGAAAAAGCAATTGTAACCGATATAGCGGGAACAACAAGAGATATAATTGAGGCAAATTTAACACTTAATGGAATTGAGCTTAAACTTATAGATACAGCTGGAATTCGTGAAACTGATGATGTTGTGGAAAAAATCGGTGTTACCAAAAGTAAAGAACAAATTGATAGGGCAGATTTAGTAATTTTAGTTTTAGATGGTTCTAAACCTTTATCAATCGAAGATAACGAGTTATTATCTAAAATTAATGAAGCAAATACAATTATCCTTATTAATAAAAATGATTTGCCATTAACAATAAATTTAAATTCATTAAAATATAAAAATATAATAGAGGGTAATGTAGTATCAGTTGATGGGTTAGATAATTTAAAGAAAAAAATAATTGAATTATTTAATTTAAATGAAATTAACAAAGATTTAACATACTTATCTAATGCTCGTCAAATTGACTTAGTTCATAAAGCAAAAAATAGTATAAAAAATGCAGAAAAATCTTTAAATATGAATGTTCCTATAGATATGATTTCAACCGATTTAAGAGAATGTTACGAATTTTTAGGCAAAATAATTGGTAAAACATATGATGATGATGTAATTGATAGATTATTTAAGGATTTCTGTGTAGGAAAGTAGGTGATTAAGTATGTATGATGTTATAGTTGTTGGCGCTGGTCATGCTGGTTGTGAAGCAGCACATATAAGTGCATTTATGGGTGCAAAAACACTTTTAATAACTTCAAATATTGATAATATTGCTGATATGCCATGTAACCCATCAATTGGTGGCAGTGCAAAAGGAATTATTGTCAGAGAAATAGATGCTCTTGGTGGCTTAATGGGAATTGTTGCGGATAAATCACATTTTCAGATCAAAATGCTTAATAATTCAAAGGGCCCTGCAGTTCGTAGTTTAAGAGCACAAGCAGACAAAAAAGTTTATCCAAAAGTAATGAAAGAGTATTTGCATAACACAAAAAATCTTGAAATAAAAGAAGGTATGGTTGAAGATTTAATTATCGATAATTCACAAATTAAAGGAATAATATTAGAAAATGGTGAAGAAATTTTAGGAAATAATGTAGTTCTTACTACAGGAACTTATTTAAATGCAAATATATTAATTGGTTCAGAAAATGTTCCGAGTGGACCACATGGTGAAAAAAGAAGTAACAAATTATCAACAAATTTAAAAAAATATGGTTTTAATATTAAAAGACTTAAAACTGGAACACCACAAAGAATAAAGGCTGATAGCATCAATTTTGATGTACTTAAAGAGGAAAAGGGAGATGATACATACTGGACTTTTTCATTTGATACGAAGCCTTTATACAAAATAAATGAACAACAAAAGTGCTATCTAGTATATACAAATGAAAATACCCATCAAATAATTCGCGATAATTTGAAAAAAAGTGCTATGTATGGGGGATATGCTACGGGAGTCGGACCTAGATATTGCCCATCAATCGAAGATAAAATTGTAAGATTTTCAGATAAACCACGACATCAACTATTTTTAGAACCAGAAAGTATTTATTATGATGAATGGTATTTACAAGGATTTTCCACATCTATGCCTAGAGATGTTCAAGAAAAAATGGTTCATTCTTTACATGGCCTTGAAAATGCAGTTATTTCCAAATACGCATATGCGATTGAATATGATGCAATAGATGCTATGCAAATCAAAGCTAGTTTGGAATCAAAAATTATATCAGGTTTATTTACTGCAGGTCAAATAAATGGGACATCTGGATATGAAGAAGCTGCAGGCCAAGGATTAATTGCTGGAATTAATGCAGCATTAAAATTTAAAAATCATGAACCATTAATTTTAAAAAGACATGAGGCATATATTGGTGTATTAATTGACGATTTGGTAACAAAAGGAATTACTGATCCTTATAGGATGCTTACATCAAGAGCTGAATTTAGATTACTTTTAAGACATGATAATGCTGATGCAAGATTAACAGAAATTGGTCATAAAATTGGTAGTGTTACAAATGAAAAATATCAAAATTATATTAACAAATATCAGAATATATATGAGTTAAAAAAACTTTTAGAAAATAATAAAATAATTATAAATGATAATACAAAAAAAATATTTAATAAATATGATATTAATGTTCCTACAACTAATCTTAAATTTTTAACCCTTTTAAAAAGGCCAGAAATAGATTTAAATTTTATTAATAATTTTATTGATTTATCAAAGTATTCAGAAGATGAAAAAGAAGAATTAACAATTGAAGTTAAATATCAGGGTTATATTGCCAAAGAATATGCACAAAAAGAAAAAATGCTAAAAATGGAGTCAAAACAAATTCCTAAAGATATTGATTATAATAAAATTAAAAATATTGCTAGTGAAGCAAGACAAAAACTATCTTTGGTAAGACCAGAAAATATTGCACAAGCCTCTAGAATAAGTGGGGTTAACCCTGTTGATATTTCACTTTTACTTGTATACTTAAAAAAGGAATATAATAAAAATGATAAATGATTTTGAAGATAAAATTAAAAGTTTAGGAATAAAATATACAAATGAAGAGCTTAATTTATTAGAGAAGTATTATAATTTTTTAATCGAATATAATGCTCATACAAATTTAACTACTATAACAGAAAAAAAAGACGTTTATAGTAAGCATTTTTATGATTCATTAATGATTTCTCAAGTTATTGATTTAACCAAAATAGAAACAATGTTAGATATTGGTTCAGGAGCTGGATTTCCCGGGGTAGTATTAAAAATTTTTTTTCCTAATATTAAACTTACTTTATTAGATTCAAACAATAAAAAAACAAAATTTTTAACTGAGTTAATTAAAAAATTAGAATTAAATAATGTAATTATAATTAATGATCGAGCAGAAAATTACATGAAAAACAACTTAAATAGTTATGATTTATGTGTTTCAAGAGCTGTAGCATATATTGATATTATTACTTCTTTATCTACACCATTTATTAAATTAAATGGAAAAGTTTTATTAATGAAAGGCGATTTTACAGCTGAAGAAATTATTTTAAAAAAGTATGCAAATGAATTAAATATAAAAGAATATAAAGAATTTGAATATCAATTAAATAGTCAAAACAGAAAAATAATTGTAATTAATAAAGAAAAAATTGATCACAAAGTTCCAAATTATGCAATGTTAATTAAAAAGAGTGAAAAAAGAAGAAAATTGACTTAACATTTTATTAAAGTCAATTTTTTTTGAACTATTGCAAATTTTACCTAAGTAAGTTATTATATTTATATATGGTAGAAAAGGGGCTTTATTATGAATTTTGATTCTAGTGTTTTAAATGTTGCCGTTGAAGATATAATTCCTAATCGATTTCAGCCACGATTAGTATTTGATGATGCTTCATTAAAAGATTTAGCTGCTTCGATAAAAACTCATGGGATAATTCAACCATTAGTTTTGAGAAGACTTGGAGATAAATATGAAATAGTTGCTGGTGAAAGAAGATATAGAGCTGCGATGATAGCTGGGCTTACTTCAGTACCTGCTGTACTAGCAAAAATTGATGACAAAACTAGTGCTGAGGTGGCTATTAGCGAAAATGTCCAAAGAAGAGAACTAAACCCTTTAGAGGAAGCAAAATCATATGATGCTTTGTTAAAAGTCGGTTATATGACAAAAGAAATGCTAGCTCAAAAAATGGGAATTCCAGTTAGTGTTTTAGAAGGAAAATTAAAATTATTAACTTTACCAAAAGAAGTTCAAGATGCATTGCTTGCTGGAAAAATATCTGAAAGACATGCAAGAAGCTTAATGAAATTAAAAGAAACAAATGAACAAATTAAATGGCTTCATAATATAATTGAAAAAAGATTAAATGTTAAAGATTTAGAAATAGAGTTAAACAAGGAATATGGTAATTTAACATCTCCATTTAATATAGATATTAATAAAATAAAAAATGAATCTACTGATATAACACCTTCGATGATTCAACCAATTCCAACAAATGATACAACATCATTTGGCCCAATTAATTTAGGCGAAAAAACTACAAATAGGTTTTTTAATAATTTAGAAGATGAACAAGCTAATATGAGTACTGATGAGTCAGTTAATCCTTTAACTAATTCATACATGCAATTTAATCAAAATATTGTTGAATCTAATGTAGATTCTTTAGATTTTTTACCACCAGATAATAATTAGGAGCTAATCCTCCTTTTTTTTATATTCTAAATTAATATATTCAGGCTCACTTCCCTTTAAATAATAAAATACTGTAATGTTTTTGCTATCAGATGATGGTTTCCCACTTATTGCATTGAGTGGCATTCCAACTACATTTGTAGGCATTTGGTACCATGAATTATTGTCATTTTCTTGAATATAACTAACAACATTTGCCCAAGTATTTTTTACTTCATTTCCTAGTTTTAATTCTATGTTAGAATTATCATCATAACCACTCCACATAAGCATTAAAATATTTTTGTTATACCCAACTGCCCAATAATCAGAGTCTGTAGTGCCAGTTTTGAATGCATATTTATGTTTTAATTTAGAAGCAATATTAAGTCCTGTAGGAGTATTATAATCTACAAAAGCTGAATTTGTTGTACTTGTTAGCATTTCATTTAAAATATATACATAGTTAGGATTAAGTACTAAATTATTTTCTTGCTGGTGATCATAAATTATTTTTCCATCTTTGTCTTCAATTTTATTGATAAAATATAAGGATCTTTTATACCCACCAGATGCAAAAGTATTATAACCAGTGGCAAAGTCAATAAGATTAAGTTCACTTGTACCAAGTGCAAGAGATGTAACTTCGTTTAATTTTTCTTGTATGCCACACTGTTTTGCTGTACCAATTAATTTATCAATACCTAAAAATAAGTTGGTTTTTACTGCATAAATATTATCAGAATAAGCAATAGCAGCGGCCATGGTTATTTCTTTATTACCATAAAGATTGGCAAAATTTTTTGGAGAATAAGTTTTACCTTGAGACAAAGTAAATGTAGTATATTGACTTAAGAATGTTGATGAAGATGTCATTCCATTATTTAAAGCAGAGTAATATAAAAAAGGTTTCATAGTTGATCCAACTTGTCTTTTCGAAGATAGTGCTCGATTGTATTGACTTTTATTATAATTTATTCCACCAGTCAGCGCAAAAATACCACCGGTCTGTGGATCAACAATAATAGATGCAACCTGCAACTTTTCGTCAGTAATGTTGTTTAATATTTCTTCTTCAAGTTTTCTTTGATAATTTATATTTAAAGTGGTAAATATTTTAAGATTTCCAGAATTTATATCTTTTTCACTAATGCCACTAATTGATTTAAGTTCATCATAAACTGCATCTTCATAATAAGATATCATTTGTAAATTATTATTATTTTTCTTGCCATAAATTTCTATTTTATTTTTAAATAAATTATTATATTCATCGTTTGATATATATCCATTATTTAGCATTGTTAAAGCTACTACTTTTGCCCTTTGAATGCTTTTATCATAATTTGATACAGGGTTATAATTACTTGGATTTTTAGGAATTCCCGCTAAAATAATTGCTTCCTCTAAAGTTAATTCATCAACATTTTTATTAAAGTAAAAATTTGCGGCAGATACAACACCATAATTTCCCAAACCATAATTTATAGTATTTAAATATGCTTCTAAAATCTCATCCTTAGTATAATGCATTTCTAAATTTAACGTCATCATAGCTTCTTTAATTTTTCTTGACCATGTTTTATCAAAGTCTAAATATGCGTTTTTGATATACTGTTGACTTATTGTGCTCCCGCCTTCAACAATTTTTTTTCTTTTAAAATTTGTAAAAAAAGCTTTAATAATTCTTAAATAATCAAAACCATTATGTTCATAAAAATTTTTATCTTCTACAGAAATAACTGCATTTTTTAAATTGTTAGAAATTTTATCTATTTTAGTCCATCTGTTAGTATTAGTTCCTTCATAAAAAATATTATTGTTAATATCATATAATTCATAAGTATGAAATGAATTTAACGTAAGTGGATTTTGCAAATAGGCATACGAATACAATCCAATTATTATGATAATTATTGATAAAAAAGAAAAAAGAAAAATCTTGTAAAAAAAGTTAAAATATTTCAATAATTTCACCCATATTTAGTATTGTTAAAAATATTTAATTTATGAGTGCATTTTTAATATATATATGCTATAATGTTCTAGAAAAAAAGGAGAGAAGCAGTTAAAAGCGTTAAAATGAAAGAAAAAATAATTAATTTAATTAAAAATTCATTAAAAACTTTAGGTATTAATGATGATAATATTAATTTAGAAATTCCTAAAAATAAAAATAATGGTGACTATAGTTCAAATGTCGCTTTAAAAAATTGTAAATTGTTAAAAGTTGCTCCCATGAACCTTGCTGAAAAAATCAAAAATAATATTTCTGACGAGGAAATAGAAAAAATTGACATAGCATCACCAGGTTTTATTAATTTTTATGTAAAAAAGGATTATTTAACTGAAAATATTAATACAATATTAGAGCTTACTTCTTTATATGGTTCTTGTGATATTGGTCATAAAGAAAAGGTAAATATTGAATTTGTTTCTGCTAATCCAACTGGTATTTTACATATGGGTAATGCTAGAGGTGGAGCATATGGTGATTCTTTAGCAAGAATTATGAAATTTTGTGGTTATGATGTTACAAAAGAATACTATTTAAATGACGCTGGTAATCAAATAACAAAACTTGCAAATTCAGTTTACAGTAGATATTTAACTATATGCAAGATAGATAATACATTCCCTGAAAATGGTTATCCGGGAAAAGAAATAATTGATATTGCTCAAAAATTATATAATGAGTATCAAGATAAATATGTAAACTCTGATTTATCTTTTATTAAAGAATATGCTACAAAATATTTAACTGATATTATTTTTGCTCATTTAAAAGAATATAGAATTGAATATGATGTAATTACATCAGAAAAATCTATTTACGAAAAATATTCATTTGATGATGCAATTAATAAAATGAGAAAAAATGGATATATTTATGAAAAAGATGGAGCAACTTGGTTTAAAAGTAGCGCTCTTTATGATGATAAAGATCATGTATTAATAAAAAATGATGGTACAAATACTTATTTATTACCTGATATTTTATACCATGAAGATAAAATTAAAAGGGGATTTACTCAAATTATTGATGTACTTGGTACAGATCATCATGGATACGTTGCAAGACTAAAAAGTGCAATAAAGGCATTAGGCTTAAATGATGAATATATCGATGTAAAATTACTTCAATTAGTAAGAATTATTCAAAATAAAGAAGTTGTTACTATGCATAAAAGAACTGGTAAAATTATAACATTAAAGGATTTAATGGATGATACATCAGTTAATGCAGTTAGATATTATTTTTCCAAGTATTCACTTGACACACAAATGGACTTTGATATTGACCTTGCTAAGAGTGCCTCAAATGATAATCAGGTATATTACATATGCTATGCTTATGCAAGAATTTGTTCAATTTTAAATAAATATAATAAACCATTAAAGAAAATATCAAATTATAGTAGAATTTGTAATGAATCAGCATATAATTTGTTAGCATGTTTATATAAATTTCCAGACGTTGTAAAGAATGCATGCAATAAAAAAATGCCACATTTAATTGCAAATTATTCGTATGAATTAGCAACATTATTCCATAATTATTATGAAACTAATAAAATTATAAGCGATGATGAACAAAATACAGAAGAAAATATTAATTTAATAAGTGCAGTTAAATATACACTTTATAACGCTTTAAATTTAATTGGCGTTGAACCTAAGGAGAGAATGTAAGATGAAACTAAAAGATTTAACAAAAGAAGATTTAGATACTATGAGTTATGAAGAGTTAGCTCAATTAATATTATCTGATGCTAATACTCAAATGAAAATTATTGATATATTTAAAAAAATATGTGAACTTAAAAATATGTCAGAAAGTGAATTCGAAGACAAAATTGCAGATTTTTATGATTTAATTGCTACTAACAAAGAATTTATAGTTTTAGAAAAAGGTTTTTGCGATTTAAGAAAAAAACACACACCAAAAGTAATAATTGATGATGAAGATGAAGAAACAAGTATTGAGGAAGAATCTGAGGAAGAAGATAACGAAGAAGATGGTAATGATATTTTTTATGACAATTCTTCTGACGAAGATGATGTTGATACCGACGATGATGAACTATCGGATTTTATGGTAGTTGATGATGAAGATGAGACAAGTATGTAATGCTTGTTTTTTGTAATTAAAAAGGAAGTGAATATATGATAGAACGTTTAGAAGCGATGTTAGAGAAATATAATGAATTAAATGAAAAGTTAACTAGTGAAGAAGTGTTAAATAATTACAATTTATTAAAAGATATTTCTAAAGAAAAAAGTGATATTGAAGAAACAGTAAATACTTATAAAGAATATAAAGAAGTTGAAAAAAATATAAAGCAAACAAAAGAAATGCTTGAAGATCCGGATTTAAGAGAAATAGCTCAAGAAGAGCTAGCTTTATTAGAAGAGAAAAAAGAAAATTTAAATAACAAATTAGAAGTGCTTCTTGTACCAAAAGATGAAAATGATGGTAAAGATGTAATTATGGAAATAAGAGGAGCTGCTGGTGGAGATGAAGCAAACATTTTTGCTGGTGACTTATTTAGAATGTATTCTTATTATGCAGAAAAAAACAATTGGAAAATAGAAGTTATTCATTCTGTGGAAGGTACAAGTGGAGGCTTTTCTCAAATAGAATATATTGTAAAAGGAAAAGATGTATATTCAAAATTAAAATATGAAAGTGGTTCTCATAGAGTGCAAAGAGTGCCTGAAACAGAAAATCAAGGTAGAGTTCATACATCAACTGCCACTGTATTAGTAATGCCTAAATATGATAACGTTAGTATAAATATAAATGAAAATGATTTAAAAATTGATGTTTATCATTCTTCAGGAGCTGGTGGACAAAGCGTTAATACAAGTAACTCTGCAGTAAGAATTACTCACGTTCCAACAGGTGTTGTAGTAACTTGTCAAGAAGAAAGAAGTCAATTAAAAAATAAAGAAAGAGCTATGGAGCTTTTAAAAATTAAAATAAATTCAGCTTTAGAAGAAGAAAAAAATAGTAAAGAACAAAATGAGAGAAAAAGCAAAATAGGATCAGGTGACAGAAGCGAAAAAATAAGAACATATAATTATCCACAAAATAGAGTTACTGATCATAGAATTAACTTTTCAATAATGGAGCTTGATAGGGTTATGAATGGATATTTAGATCCAATTATAGATGCATTGATAAATGAAGATATGAGGTTAAAACTCGAAGGTTTAAAATAAAATGGATAATTTTGATAAAGAATTAATATTAAAATATGTTCCGAAAAAGAAACAAGCAAAAGCATTAAAAAAATTAAGTAATAATTATCCAGTTCAATATATAATTGGCAATGTAGACTTTTATGGAATTCCATTAAAAGTAAACAAAAATGTTTTAATTCCTAGATTCGAAACAGAGTTACTAGTTAACAAATTAGTGGAAACAATTAATAAAAATCATTTTGTTAGTCCTAATATTTTAGATGTTGGAACTGGTAGTGGTTGTATAAGTATATATTTAAAGAAAAACTTAGATTGTAAAGTTACAGCTATTGACAAAAGTTTTAAAGCAATAAATATTGCTAAATATAATTCAAAGAAAACTAATGTTACTATTACATTTAAAACTAAAAGTATTGAAAAATTTAAAGCAAAAGATAAATTTGATATAATAGTATCAAATCCACCTTACGTATCTTATAATGAAAAAGTGGATGAAAAGACTAAATATGAACCGCAAAATGCAATTTTTGCTAAAGATAATGGCCTTTATTTTTATAAATTAATACTTGATAAAAGTAAAAAAATGTTAAATAAAAAAAATATTATCGCTTTCGAGATAGGGCAAAGCCAAGCTGGTTATATTTCAAACTATGCAAAAACTATTTATCCAGATTCTAAAATAATAATAGAAAAAGATTTAAATCAATTTGATAGATATATTTTTATTATAAATGAATAATATATCTATTTTTTTTGCATTATTATAGTGGTGAACAAATGAAAAAGTCTATAATAGTATTGAGTATTATTATGTTGTTTGTATTGTTTAATCAAAAAAAAGATAATATAGTTATTCCAAACGATGCAATTAGATATAGAATTATTGCAAATAGTGATTCTGATGTTGATCAAAAAATCAAATTGGACGCTAATAGTATGATTTTACCTATTATTACAGACATAATGATTAATTCTAAAACCAAAGAAGAAAGTAAAGAAAATATATTAAATAGTATTGATAAAATAGATCAAAAATTAAATCAATTTGATATTGATTATAATGTAAATTATGGTTATAATTACTTTCCTTCGAAAATGTATTCAAATGTAAGTTATAAAGAGGGATATTATGAATCTTTAGTTATAACATTAGGTAATGGCTTAGGTAATAATTGGTGGTGTGTTTTATTTCCACCTTTATGTTTACTTGATGCTACAGAAACAAAACTTGATAATGTGGAATATGATTTATATGTAAGAAAAATTATTAATAAGTATCATAATTAAAGTATTAAACTTATATAATATAGCATGAATATAGTCATGCTTTTATTAATTGGATTATCATTATCAATGGATTCATTTTCTTTGTCTTTATCAGTTGGAACAATGAATTATTCATTTAAAAACCATTTGTTATTGTCAATATGTGTAGGAACTTTTCATTTTATTATGCCAATGCTTGGAACAATACTAGGCAACTCTATTTCTCAAAATTTTAGTATAAACTCTGATAAATTACTGTTTTTCTTATTCATTTTTATTTTTATAGAAATGCTATTGGATTTATTTAATAAGTCAGAAAAAAAAGTGAATTTATCATTTGCAAATATACTTCTATTTGCTTTTTCAGTTAGTCTTGATAGTTTTACAATAGGAATTGGTCTTAATAATATTACTACGTTACCTATATTAGGATATTTGATTTTTATGATATGTGCTTTTACGTTTACTATAGTAGGATTAACAATTGGCAAAAAATCTTATAATAAATATGGCTTAATAGCAAAAATTTTAGGATTGGGTATTATTTTAGGCTTAGCAATATCTCAATTATTGTAAAGAAAATGCATATTGTTTGACTATGCCTAAAAAATGGTTTATGATAAATTTAATAAGAGTTTTTCATAATAGCTCTGTAATTAGCATAGAACTTAATGAAAGCATTTATATTTTTATAGATGAATGTGGTGATAATAAATGAAAAAAATAGTTATAAATGGTGGTAATACCTTAAGTGGTGATATAACCATAGGTGGAGCTAAAAATAGTGCAGTAGCTTTAATTCCAGCAGCACTTCTTGCAACAGGCAAATGCAAAATAAATAAAATTCCGAATATTTCTGATAAAGATGCTCTTTTTAATATTTTAAGTGAATTAAACGTTAATTATAAATTTGATAATACATCAGTTATTATTGATTCAAATAATTTATGCAATACAGTTATTTCTGAAGATCTTTCAAGTAAACTTAGAGCATCTTATTATTTCATGGGTATTTTACTTGGAAAATATAAACATGTTGAGATGTATTTTCCTGGTGGATGTAATATTGGTACTAGACCAATAGATTTACATTTAAAAGGTTTTGAGGCATTAGGTGCTAAAGTTACTCACGATGAAGATTCACATAAATATATATTAGATGCCAAGGAATTAATTGGCACAAGAATATATTTAGATTTTGCGTCCGTTGGTGCAACAATAAATATTATGTTTGCTGCTGCTTTAGCAACAGGTACAACTATTTTAGAAAATGCTGCTAAAGAAATAGAAATTATAAACATTGCAGAATTTTTAAATAATATGGGCGCAGATATTACAGGAGCTGGAACATCTACAATAACAATTAATGGCGTAAAAACATTACATGGAGCAGAAATTGATGTTATACCTGACAGGATTGAAGCTGGAACATATTTAATGATTGGTGCTATGGTGGGTAGAAATTTAACAGTTCGAGGAGTAATTCCAGAACAAATTAAAGCTTTATTAGATAAATTTGATGATATGGGAATATGTTATAGTGTAAATGAAAATAGTGTAACTATTTCTAAGTGCAATAATATTAAACCAATAAATATTAAAACGTTAGTATATCCTGGCTTTCCAACAGATTTGGGGCAGCCAATGTCTGTGTTATTAACTCAAGCAAAAGGTGTATCGTATTTTGAAGAAACGATATGGGAAAATAGAATGCAACATGTAAAATACTTAAATATGATGGGTGCAAATATATTGCTTAGTGACAATACTCATGCTATAATAACCGGACCTACAGAACTAAAGGGTTGTCATATAAATGCTACGGATTTAAGAGGGGGAGCCGCACTTGTGATGGCTGGTCTTGTTAGTAAGGGAACGACAACAATTTCAAATATTGAATATATATTAAGGGGATATGAAAATCTAGTTAAAAAACTTACTAAAGTTGGTGCGGATATAAAAATTATTGATGAGGAAAATTAAAAGAAGATATAAATTATTAATAATAGTTATTCTATCTGGACTACTAGTTATTATTAATTATAAATTTTTTTATAAAAAAAATAGTTATTTAGTTTCTATCGGAGACTATCTATCAATGGGCAAAATTTTAGATAAAGAATTTAAAAATTATGATGATTATATTTTAGAGGGCTCTTTTAATTTAAAATTATATAGTAAAAACAACAGTTATTATACAAGCGAAAAACTATTATATGATTTACATAATAATGAAAGTAAAATTGATTATTTTATAAAAAATGCAAAATTTGTATTAATAAATATAGGAAACTATGAGTTAAATAACTACAAAGAGTTAAATAATGAAATAATAACTGATTATTTAAACAATATTTATTCTATAATTACTCATATAAAGAAAATAAATAAAATTTGTAATATAGTTGTTTTCAATATTTATGACAAAGATAAAAGATTTAGTTATGTTAATAATAAATTAAGAAAATACTCTGAATTATTTGAAATTAAGTACATAGATTTAAACTCTTTTTCAGATGATGAATACTATTATTTAAACAATAAATTTTATTTAAATAGTAAATCTTCGTACAAAATTAGTAAAATGATAGTAAAAAATGATTGATATGTTTATTTTTTATGATATAATACTAAAGAAATTATGTTTAGAAAAAAGGAAGGGAAAAATTATGAAAGCAAATATACATCCTGAAATGAAAGAAGTAACTGTAAAATGTGCATGTGGTGAAACTTTTAACGTTTTATCAACAAAAGATAATATAAGTGTTGAAGTATGTAGCAAATGTCATCCATATTATACAGGAACTCAAGCTAGAGCAAAGAAAACAGGAAATGTTGAAAAATTTAATCGTAAATATGGTATAAAAGATCAAAAAGCTGAATAGTTTTTTGTTTTTTTATGCTATAATGAAATAGGTGATATATAATTAATGAAAATTTTTATTGGAACAGATCATAGAGGAGTTGAAGTGCAAAACCAAATCACTACCTATTTAAAAGAATTAGGTATTGAGGTAATTACTTCAAGTATTAAACATAATGATACTGATGATTATCCTGATTTTGCATTTGATGTAAGTAAAAATGTATTAGATAATAAAGATTCACTAGGAATTTTAATATGTGGTACTGGTATAGGAATGAGTATAGCTGCAAATAAAGTAAAAGGAATAAGAGCAGCAAGATGTATTAACACAGATGATGCATATTTTGCAAGGTGTCATAATAATGCCAATATATTATGCATAAGTAGTAATAGTTCTGTTTCAGAACTTTATCAAATTGTAGATACATTTTTAAATACTCAAGGTGCTACTGAGGAACGCCATTTGAAAAGAATAGAAAAAATCATAAAATATGAGAATGGTGAATATAATGAATTATAAAGTATTTATTTATATCATTATGTTATTTGCTACTGTTTATTCAATAAGTGGAATAAACTTTACAGGTTTTTTTAAAGTTAAACATGAACTTGAAGCAAAACTATTTGTTATGATTTTATCTCTAGGAATTAGTTATATTGCTACAAGGTTTATAATAGAATTTATTGAGCTTTTTTAAGGAGAAAGATGAAAATTAATTATATTATAATATTAATTTTAACTATAATAGCATTTTATTTAATAAGAAGTTTGGATGACAATACTTCTTATTTTTTTGATGATAAAAATAAGCAGGAAATAGTTTTAAATAATGACAGCAATGAAGAGGAAACGATGGAATTTAATGAATACTTAATTGGTGTATTAGCTTGTGAAATGCCAGCATCTTTTGAATTTGAGGCATTAAAAGCTCAAGCTATAGCATCACGAACATATGCATATTATTTAATAAATCATAACAAAAATGTAACAACTGACACTAGAACTCAATGTATGTTAAATAAATCTCAAATGCAAGAAAATTGGCAAAATAATTTTGATTTATATTATAACAAATTATCAATGGCGGTTTTACAGACAAATAATATAGTATTAAAGTATGATAATGAAATAATACCTGCCTATTACTTTTCAATGAGCAATGGTTATACTGAAGACGCTAAATACGTCTTTAATGAAACGAAGGATTTTTTAAAACAAGTAGATTCTCATTATGAAGAAAATAATAAAAATTTTATTAAGGAAATGATATTTAGCAAGGATAACTTTTGCTCATTATTACAAATAGATTGTCACTCCATCAACATAAGTAATATAAATAGATCAAATAGTAACAGAGTAATAAATTTACTTATAAATAACAAAATATTCACTGGTGTAGAAATTCGAAAAAAGTTAGATTTGAGATCAACTGATTTTGATATTGAAATAAAAGATAATGTAAAAATTACCACTCGTGGATATGGACACGGAGTTGGTATGAGTCAATATGGAGCAAACTATATGGCTAAAGCAGGAAAAAATTATGAAGATATTTTAAAGCATTATTATCAAGGTGTAATAATTACTAGTATAAATTAATTTTATTTATCCATAATTTTATTAGGAGGATAAATGATGAAAAAAAGAAAACTTAAGCGTTATGTTTTGCCAACTATTTATATTTTAATAATTTTGGTAACGTTTTTTAGTGTATCAATAATTAATAGTTATTTACTTAAGGATGTGACTAACTATGATTATTCAAAATCATTAATGAAAGATGTTACGCAAAGTGTATTAAGTGAAACGATGCCCGATTATTTTTCAAAACCATATGTAAGTGAGAAGGTTGAATTAAAATCTGGATATTATAGTAAAGACTATGATGATGAAAGTCAAAAGAAAGCTTTGATTTCATACCAAAATACTTATATTCCAAATGTAGGTTCTCTTTATGTAAGTTCTGAAGAATTTGATGTTGTATCTACATATGATGGAGTGGTTAAAAGCATAAAAGAAGATGAAACTCTTGGATATATAGTGGAAATAATGCATACTGAAAACTTAACGACGTTTTATTATTCTTTGAAAGATGTTACTGTTAAAGAAAATGATAATATTACAAAGGGTACAATAATTGGTAAAGCAACTTCAAATAAAATTATACAAAATCAAAACGCTTTATTATTCGAAGTATATTTGCAAGGAAAATCTATTGATCCTGAAAAGTTTTACTCTTTAGATCCAAATGAAGTTAAATAAAAGTATATTATATATATACGATAATGTTTTTTTAGAATTATATAATGATAAGTTTTATAAACAAACAATTTTAAAACAAATTCTAAATAATGGAATTATTTTAAATAAAGAAAAATTTGAAAAGGAATACTATAATTTTCAAAAGAAAAATAAAATAAAAAAAGTATTTACAAAAAAAATAATAATATATGATAGTACGATTTCCATTAATGATTTAAAAGTATTAAAGGAAAGTTTTTTAGATTTAAATTTAAAATGTAGTAAGTATATAAAAGATACATCAATAGTTAAAAGTACAAAAAAATATACTTATATTTTAGGAAATGATAAACTAAAGATACTTTATATAAATGCTTTTAATAGTAAAAATCAGGTAACATTAAATTTTAATGAAATAACAAACCGCGAATTTTTAAACATAATAAAAAAGTTTAAAAATATAATATTAATTTCTAGTAATCAAAAATTAATAAATCTTTTAGAAAAAAAGAATAATGTATTTATTATAAATGATGCTGAAAAATATATAATAAAAAATGTAAAAAATAATTTGGCTGATGTATTATTTAAAGATTAAATATTACCCGTTTTTTGTCGAATTTTGACATACGAAATTAATTGTAAGCACACTAAACTTATGTTAAATTAAACATGAAGGAAGGTGTAAAATTGAAAGGAAAAGTAAAGTGGTTCAATAATGAGAAAGGGTATGGATTTATAGAGTGTGAAAATTTATCCGATATATTTGTTCATTATTCAGTAATCAAAAAAAATGGTTATAAAACTTTAAATGAAGGAGACATGGTAAGTTTTAGATTAATAGAAACTACTAAAGGTTTACAAGCTCAAGATGTCGAAGCCTTAAATTTAACTACTGTATAGTAGTTTTTTTTATTTATTTTTGTTATAATTAACATAGGGAGATGATAAAATGAAAATTAATATTAGAGGAGACAAAGTAACTGTTACAAAGTCAATTAAAGATTATATTGAGGAAAAAATTGCAAAGCTTGATAAATATTTTAAAAATAGTGATGAAGTTAAGTGCAATGTTATCATTCGAGTAAAAAACAATTTACAAACTGTTGAAGTTTCTATTCCTATGTCAAAACTTAATATAAGAGCTGAGGAAAGTCATGATGATTTATATGCTGCAGTGGATTTAATTATAGATAAATTAGAAAGAATGATTAGAAAAAATAAAACAAGATTAAATAATCATTATAAAAATATTCCAACATTTGAAATGAATTTAGATTATGAAGAAGAAACTGATACAAACGATTCGAAAATAGTAAAAAGGAAAAATTTAGATATTAAACCAATGGATGAAGATGAGGCAATAATGCAAATGGAATTATTAAATCATGACTTCTTTGCTTTTAAAAATATAAATGAAGAATGTGTATCTGTTATTTATAAAAGAAAAGATGGATTATACGGAATTATTAATGTAAAATAACAAAAAGGTTTAGTCACTTGATTAAACCTTTTATTTTTTGATATAATCAATTAGAAGGTGAAAAAATGGGCATATTAAAAAAACTATTAGATAGTGAATATAAAGAATTAAAAAGGTTTGATAAATTAGCGGATGAGATATTAGCATTAGACGATGAAATGTCAAATCTAAAAGATGAAGATTTTTCAAAGAAAACAGCAGAATTTAAAAAAAGACTTGCAGACGGAGAAACTTTTGATGATATCTTAGTGTCTGCAATGGCTCTTGCACGTGAAGCATGTTTCCGTGCTATCGGAGAAAAACCTTTTAAAGTGCAAGTAATCGGTGCTTTAGCAATTCATTATGGCAATATTGCGGAAATGAAAACTGGAGAAGGAAAAACCCTTACTACAGTATTACCAGCCTACGTAAATGCACTTACAGGCAAAGGTGTACATGTTGTAACCACTAATGAGTATTTATCTGACAGAAATGCTAATTGGATGAAACCCATATATGATTTACTTGGAATTACAGTAGGTGTTAATTTAAGAGAGCTTAGTCCAAAAGAAAAACAAGAAGTTTATAATTGTGACATAACATATTCTACTAATAATGAAATTGGTTTTGATTATTTGCGTGATAACATGGTTGTAAGAAAAGAAGATAGAGTTCAACGTCCATTAAATTATTGTATTATAGATGAAGTTGATTCAATTCTAATTGATGAAGCAAGAACCCCATTAATTATCAGTGGTGGTCAAGCAAATTCAAGTAATTTATATATTGAGGCAAATAGAGCTGTAAAAAATTTAAAAGAAGATGTTGATTACACTTTAGATTTAAAAACAAAGAGTGTTTCTCTTACTGAAGATGGTAGTAAAAAGATAGAAAAGTTATTACATATTGGAAACTTATACGATATAGATAATGCTGGTCTAGTACATCATTTAAATCAAGCCTTAAAAGCAAATTATGCATTTGCTAAAGATGTTGATTATGTTGTAGCTGATGGCCAAGTTGTAATTGTAGATCAATTTACTGGTAGACTTATGCATGGAAGACAATATTCTGATGGACTTCATCAAGCTATTGAGGCAAAAGAAGGCGTAACAATTAACGTTGAAACAAAAACAATGGCTACTATCACATTCCAAAATTTATTTAGAATGTACAATAAACTTTCTGGTATGACCGGAACTGCTAAAACTGAGGAAGAAGAATTTAGAAATATTTATAATATGTATGTTATATGTATTCCAACGAATAAGCCTGTTATACGTGAAGATTTATCAGACCTTGTATATGCAACAGAAAAAGGAAAATATAAAGCCATAATTAATACAGTTAAAGAAATTCATGAAAAAGGTCAACCAATACTTATCGGTACAATATCAGTTGAATCAAATGAACATTTAAGTGGACTTTTAAAGAAAGCTGGTCTTCCTCATGAAGTATTAAATGCTAAGAATCATGAAAGAGAAGCTGAAATTATTGCAAAAGCCGGTGAAAAAGGCGCTATAACTCTTGCTACAAATATGGCAGGACGTGGTACTGATATTAAACTCGGTGAAGGCGTAAAAGAACTTGGTGGATTGTGTGTAATTGGTACTGAAAGACATGAATCTCGAAGAATTGATAACCAACTTCGTGGAAGAGCGGGTCGTCAGGGTGATCCTGGTATGAGCCAATTTTTTGTTTCATTCGAAGATGATTTAATGAGAAGATTTGGTACTGATAAGATAAAAAGTATGCTTCAATCACTTGGTATAGATGATGATATGGCAATCAGAAGTAAAGCTTTAACTAGAAGTATTGAAACCGCTCAAAAAAGGGTTGAAGGAAATAACTATGATATTAGAAAGAGCCTTTTGGATTATGATAATGTCTTAAATGAACAAAGAGAAATTATTTATAATAAGAGAAATGAAATAATTGATAATGCTTCTATTAATGAGGAAGTTATTACTACGTTTAAGGAAACAATTAATGTTTTATGTGAAAATCATATTGCTCCAGAAGGATACTTAACAGAAAATGATCGTAGTGAGATAGTTGAATATGTTAAAACAAACTTTTTAAAAACTCAAAAATTAGACGTTAAAGATATTAAGGATTTAAAAGATAAAGATGTCCCTGAATATATTTCGAATTTAGTTATTAAGGATTACGAAAATAAAGTAAAAGGTCTTCCTGTTAGAAATGAATTTGAAAGGGCAATTTCATTAAGAGTAATTGATTCAAATTGGGTAGAACATATGAATACTATGGAACATTTAAAAGAAGGTATTGGTCTTCGTGGCTATAGTCAAACAAATCCAGTACAAGCTTACACAATGGAAGGTTTTGAACTTTTTGATAAATTATTAGATAAGATTGATAATGATATTTCAATATTTCTTTTAAAAGCTGAAATCAGACAAAATACAGAAATGAAACAAACAATTAAGGGAAATGCTAATGATGGCAAGGAAAAAGTTAAAAGTACTCCGAAAAAAGTAACTAAAATAGGAAGAAATGATCCATGTCCATGTGGGTCTGGTAAGAAATACAAGAACTGTTGTGGCAAATAGCCCATAAAATAAGGGCTTGTGAGATTTTGAAAAGTTCAAAAAAGTGCTAAAAATAGCAAAATGTTTGCAAT